>NZ_JBSGSG010000015.1:0-158769 GCF_053606765.1 Streptomyces sp. NPDC055189 | reverse complement strand
GGCACCAGAAGGTGCCGGGGGCCCGTTGCGCCGAGGGAGTAGGACCGCGGGTCAGACGGCCTCTGCAACCGCGTCCCGCGGACCGGGCGCGGCGTCCCCAGCCGCATCCCCGGCAGACTTGTCCCCTTCGGGGGCAGAGGGCTCGGCGTCCTTCGGCCCGGCCCCCCGCAGGGGAACCTCCTTGACGAACAGCGCAGCGATCAACGCGGCGACCCCGATGACCGCGCCCAGCAGGAACGCGGAGTGCGTACCGGCGGACACCGCGTGCTGATACGCGTCCCGTACGGGCGCCGCCAGCTTCGCCAGGCTGTCCGCGTCCAGCTGCGCCGACTGCTCGGTGACCTTGCCGCCGAGCTGCCCCGCCCGCTCGGACATCGTGCTCTCGACCCGGCTGTTGAAGAGCGCTCCCATGATCGCGACGCCGAACGAGGAGCCGAGCGTACGGAAGAGCGTGGCCGAGGACGACGCGACGCCCATGTCCTTCATCTCGACGCTGTTCTGCGCCACCAGCATGGTGATCTGCATCAGGCAGCCCATGCCCGCGCCGAGCACCGCCATGTAGAGGCCCGAGGTGAACCGCGTGGTGTCGGTGTTCATCTGCGAGAGCAGGAACAGGCCGAGGACCATCAGTACGGTGCCGGCGATCGGGAAGATCTTGTACTTGCCGGTCGAGGTGGTGAACCGGCCCGAGAAGAACGAGACGACCATCATCGAGAGCAGCATCGGCAGGAGCAGCAGACCCGAGTTGGTGGCCGAAGCGCCCTGCACCGCCTGCTGGTAGAGCGGCAGGAACAGCATCGCGCCGAACATCACGAAGCCGGTGAGGAAGCCGATCACCGACATCAGCGTGAAGTTGAGGCTGCGGAAGATGTGCAGCGGCAGAATCGGTTCCGCGGCCTTCTTCTGCACGATGACGAAGCCGATGAGGGCGACGACGCCGATCGCGATGAGCTCCATGATCACGGTCGAGGTCCAGTCGTACTCCGTACCGCCCCAGGTGGTGACGAGCACGAGCGAGCTGATGCCGATGGTCAGGAGCGCCGCACCGAGGTAGTCGATGCGCCCCTTCGCCTTCTTCTTCGGCAGGTGAAGGACCGCGGTGACCATGGCGAGCGCGACGGCGCCGAGCGGCAGGTTGATGTAGAAGGCCCAGCGCCAGCCGAGGTGGTCGGTGATGGTGCCGCCGACGAGCGGTCCGCCGATCATGGCGACCGCCATGACGCCGGTCATCATGCCCATGTACTTGCCGCGTTCCCGCGGCGTGACGAGCTCACCGATGATCGCCATGACGCCGACCATCAGACCGCCGGCGCCGAGTCCCTGTACGGCACGGAAGCCGATCAGCTGGCCCATGTCCTGCGCCATGCCGCTGAGCACGGAACCGAGCAGGAAGATCACTATGGAGGTGAGGAAGACGCCCTTGCGCCCGTACATGTCGCCGAGCTTGCCCCAGATGGGGGTCGAGGCCGCGGTCGCCAGCATGTAGGCGGTGACGACCCACGACAGGTGCTCCATGCCGCCGAGATCACCGACGATCGTCGGCATCGCGGGGCTGACGATCATGTTGTCGAGCATGGCGAGCAGGATGGTGACCATCAGCGCCATCATCACGACGCGCACGCTGCGCGGCTGAGGCGCGTCCTTGGCCTGCTCCTGCGGCTTCACCGAATCCCGCGGCTCCGCCGAGTCCCGGGGCTCCGCCGCACCCTGCGGCTTCACCCGCTCCTCCGTCTGTTTCTTGATCTCCGCCATGTCCCCTACTCCCCGGTTCACCCGACTGCCCTCTGCCACTTACTTGCCGACCGGCAAGCTGACTACACTGAGGGAAACTAGACCCCCAACTAGCCGGGCGTCAAGTAAGTAAAATCGGGTCCAAGGATTCGAGTCGAGGGAGTCGAGGAGCACCGAGATGGTCACGGGCACAGGCGCGGGCACGGGTACGAACACGGGCAGCGGCAAGCAGCAGCGCCGCGGGGACACCCGCCAGCGCATCCAGGACGTGGCCCTCGAACTCTTCGCCGAGCAGGGCTACGAGAAGACGTCATTGCGCGAGATCGCCGAACGTCTGGACGTCACGAAGGCGGCCCTCTACTACCACTTCAAGACCAAGGAAGACATCCTCACCAGCATCTTCGAGGACCTGACCAGGCCCATCGACGAGCTGGTGGAGTGGGGCAAGGAGCAGCCGCGCACGCTGGAGATCAAGCGGACGATCCTGACCCGCTACAGCGAGATCCTCAAGGACGCGGCCCCGCTCTTCCGCTTCATGCAGGAGAACCAGGCGACGATGCGGGACCTGAAGACGGGCGAGACCTTCAAGGACCGCATGATCAGCCTGCTCGACATCTTCAGGGAGCCCGGCTCACCGATGACGACCCAGGTGCGCTGCTTCAGCGCGCTGTTCACGATGCACGGCGGGATGTTCGTGCTCAAGGACGTCGAAGGCGACCCCGAGGAGAAGCGCAAGGCCATCCTCGAGGTCGCCATCGATCTGGTGACGCAGGCGCACGAGGGCGCCTGAGCGAGTTGCTACGGGGTCAGACGTTGACGCCGTTCGAGCGCAGGAACGCGACCGGGTCGACCGCCGAGCCGTAGTTCGGGGTCGTGCGGATCTCGAAGTGCAGGTGCGGGCCGCTGGAGTTTCCGGTGTTGCCGGAGGCGGCGATGTGCTGGCCCGTGCCGACGGTCTGGCCGACGCGCACGTCGATCTTCGACAGGTGCGCGTACTGCGAGAACGTGCCGTTGTCGTGCTTGATCACAATGGCGTTGCCGTAGGCGGGGCCGTCACCGGCGCCGTTGCCGCCGGCCTTGACGACGGTGCCGTTGTGCACGGCCTCGACGGAGGTGCCGATCGAGACGGCGAAGTCCTGGCCGGAGTGCTTGCTGGACCACATGTTGCCGCCGAGCCCGAAGGACGCGGAGAGGGTGTACTTGTCGACCGGGTCCTGCCAGGCGACGGCCTTCTTGGCGGCGGCCTGCTTGGCCTTGGTCGCGGCCTTGGCCTGCGCGTCGGCCTGAGCCGAGATCGAGTTCGCGGAGACGCCGGGCAGCGCGCCGCTCCTGGAGTTGTCCGCGGCGGACGCGACGCCGGACCCGAGAACGGCCGAGGCACCGAGCCCGACGGTGGCGACGGTGACGACGGCGCTCCGCGTACGGAGCAGGGACAGACCGGACTGGGTGGACGTGGCGCGCTTCGACATACGGATTGCCTCCGGGATGGGGGAGCGTGTGGCATGCGGTGCATGCCGGGGCATAGGGCACCCGGCACGAGCCGGGACATAGGGCGACCCGGCACACGCAGCTCTGCGCTTCCGCCGGGGGCGACCCGGCCTGCGCAGCTCTGCGCTTCCGCCGGGTTGGCCATCCCTTGGTAACCCGCACCCCGCCAACCGCTCAAACACCCCATCTACTACCGAAAGCCGTAGTAAACCACCCGACTTTCTCCTCCTTGACACCCCCAAATCCCGACAATTCCCCCTTCAACTACTTGCCTGATTCGACCCCCGAAACCTGGTTTAACCCCACTTCGGGGCAGCCCTCCCGGCCAGCCACGGCCTGAGCCCCACCTCCGGCCCCCCGACGAGCCGAAGGACCCGGAGGTTGCGGACCGAAGGTCCCGAACCCCCCTCCCGCCGGTCCCACTATTCCTCCTAGTACCGGACATAACGCCTGTGCGTCATGTCACCGGCCCCCGAGATCCACAACCTCCGGAATGTGACCGGCACTACGCTGCGGCGCATGGATCCCGCGGTCATAGGCGTCCGGCTCGCCTCGGGCGTCGCAGCCCCTCTGATCAAGAAGCTGTTCGTACGGGAGGGACCGGGCGCGGGCCTGGTGGACAGGCCGGTACGGGTATCGGGCCTCGTCTCGTTCCGGGGCGAGAAGCGAACCCTGACGCAGAAGGACCTGACCAAACTGGCCGGGGACCTGGTCCACCAGGCGTTACGCACGGGCGAGCGGCCGATCGCAGCCGAGGAGCGCCAGGCGGTGACGGACGCGCTGGCCCGCACCCTGCACGCCCTCGGCGACCTGCCCCTGAGCGACGTGGAGGCGGTCGAACTGGGCCACACCGCTCTGGCCTCCCGGCTCCGGAACGCGGCCGACGCCCCTACCCGGCCCCGGAACGCGGCCGACGCCCCTACCCGGCTCCGGAACGCGGCCGAACCCCCGACCCGGCACCTCTCGGCGGACGCGACGTACTTCTACGACCGCCTCCTCGACACGACGTGCCTGCACATCCTGCAGTTCTTCACGCAGCGCTCGACGTTCGTGGCCGCGACGCTGGTCGAGCAGAGCCGCGGGCAGGCGGAGCTGATCGCGAAGGTGGACGAGCTGATCGCGCGAAATCCGCTGCCGGGCAGTCCTCGTGAGCCATTACGCTCACTCCCATGGATCCTCTGGCCATTCGACTCGCGTCGAGCGTAGTCACTCCTTTGGTCAAGCGGCTGTTCGTCACCGAGGGACCCGGCGCGGGTCTGGTGGAGAAGCCCGTCCGGCTGTCCGGTCTCGTCTCGTTCCGGGGCGAGAAAAGAGAGTTGAACGACAAGGACCTGGCGAAACTGGCGGCGGAGCTGGTCCGCCAAGCCGTACGGGCCTCCGGCGAGCGCCCTGTCCCCGCCGTCGAGGAAAGGTCCGTAGCCGACGCCCTGGGCCGCACACTGCACGCGCTGGGTGACCTCACCCTCACGGACGTCCAAGCGGTCGGACTCGGCCACAACGCCCTCGCACTGCGCCTGCGCCGAGCGAGCGGCAACCCGGACCGTGACCTGTCGGCGGACGCGGCGTACTTCTACGACCAACTGCTCGACACGGCCTGCCTGCACATCCTGCACTTCTTCACTCAACGATCGACCTTCGTGGCCGGGGAGCTGGTGGAGCAAAGCCGCAGACAGGCGGAACTGATCGCCAAAATAGATGAGTTGATTGCTCGCAATCCCCGCCCCGGTGCAGAGGACGTGGCTTTTGAGCAGCGGTATCTCGCGTACGTCGCGAAGAAGCACGGGAAGCTGACGATCTTCGGGATCGATCTTTCCGACTCGCCTGGGCGGTGGCCACTGGACGCGGCATACATGAGCCTGGAGGCAACCGGCCTCCCCGACTCCGACAGCTTCTACCAGTCGCTCACCGACCTGGCGGCAGAGGTGTCCGCCGACGCGGCTGCTGCCAGGTCGTCCGGCTTCAGCGTCCTTACCGCTGCGCAGCAACCCCCTCCTCCGCGGGCCGGAAACACGCCTCCCGGCCCCATGCCAGCCGATCAGGCCTTGGCCACCGACGACCGGGTCCTCCTGCGCGGCGAGGCGGGCTCCGGGAAGACCACGCTCGTCCAGTGGCTCGCCGTGAGCGCGGCGCGCCAGGACCTGGGCAACGACTCCACGGCGTATCTCTACGACCGCATCCCCTACGTCCTCCCCCTACGGACCCTCACCCGCAACGGTGGGCGCCTCCCGGCGCCCAAGGGATTCCTGACCGCCGTCGGCTCCCCCCTCGCCGGTGAGCAGCCCGACGGCTGGGAAGCCCGTGTGCTCAGGGCAGGCCGTGCCCTGGTGCTCGTCGACGGCATCGACGAGATTCCGTACACGGAACGCGCCCGCACGCGCATCTGGCTCAGGGACCTGATCGAGGCCTACCCCGGCAACCGTTGGCTGGTGACGTCCCGTCCTTCGGCGATCCGTGAGGAGTGGCTGGCCGACGAGGGCTTCACGGAGCTGACTCTCTCCTCGATGAGCAAGGCGGAGGTATCGGACTTCATCAAGCGCTGGCACAAAGCCGCCCGCACCGGCACAGATGACGAGGACACGGCACTCGCCTTGTACGAGGCCCAGCTCCTGGAAGCGGTCGGGGCCAAGCCCGACCTGGGGCGCCTGGCCACCAACCCGCTGATGTGCGGACTCATTTGTGCCCTGCACCGGGACCGCCGGGGCTTCCTCCCACTGGGCCGCAAGGAGCTCTACACAGCGGCTCTGGAGATGCTCCTGACCCGCCGCGACCGCGAACGCGCCATAGCCGTAGCGGAGATACGGGAGGAACCGCAGCTCCAGCTGCTCCAACGCCTCGCCCACTGGCTGATCCGCAACGGCCGCACGGAGATGGACAGCTCTCGAGCGGAGTCGATCATCGCTGACGCTCTCCCGGCCGTCCCCGCCCTGGGGGTGCTGGGCGATGCGCAGGCGGTGTATGCGCATTTCCTAGACCGCAGCGGCCTCCTCCGCGAGCCCGGACCCGGCACCGTCGAGTTCATCCACCGCACGTTCCAGGATTTCCTGGGGGCCCGGGCAGCGGTGGACGAGGGGGACTTCGGACTGCTGGCCAGCCACGCGACGGACGACCAGTGGGAGGACGTCATCCGGATGGCCGTGGCACAAGCCCGCCCGCGCGAACGGGCGGCAATCTTCGCGGACTTGATCGACGCCGGCGACGCGCATCCGGACGTACCAGCACGCAATCGGGTTCATCTCCTGGCAGCGGCCTGCCTGGAACATGCGGCAGATTTGGCTCCCGAGGTGCGGGAGGCGGTGGAGCAGCGGATGGCGGCGCTCATTCCGCCGCGCAGCGCACAGGAGGCTCGCGAGCTTGCGGCGGTCGGCCCCATGGTCCTGGACCTGCTGCCCGGTCCAGACGGACTGGACGAGCAGGAAGCCAGTCGCGTCGCGATCACCGCGACGAGCATCCCTTCGGACGCGTCGATCCCTTTCCTCTCACGCTTCGCGGCCCACCCCTCGCTCGCCGTGCACAGCCAGCTCATGTGGGGGTGGAGCCGCTACGACTGCCGCAATTACGCGGATGCGGTCATCGCGCAACTGGACGACGGCGAAACGCACTTCACCCTGCGCAGCGCCGACCAGGTCCTGGAGCTGGAGCGACTTGGGATCCGGCCGAAGCTCCTGGACATCCGCGAGACAGTCTCGCCCGCCGCCGCATCACGCCTGATCGCGGCCTGCACACCCACGTTCCTCAGCCTGAAGGTGCCCCCCGGCCGCCTCTCGTCCGATGCGCTCCACGGGCTGCGTGACCTGGACCAGCTGCACCTCGCCTCCATCGGCGAGTCCTGGAGCCTCGAGCTGCTCCCCGACAACGCCCCGCTGCGCACGCTGGGAGTGCTCGACTCCGCACGTGCCGCGGACGACATGCACGACTTGGACAGGTGGCAGGGGTTGGAGTGGGTCATCTTCGGCGAGAACGACGGCCCGTACTCACGCGCCGTATGGGAGGCCCTTGCGCACCTCCCGCGCCTCGTTCGTCTCGACCTGACATCCCGCTATCTCGACCACGTGCCGGCCGGGCTGACTCTGGCCGGCGTGACGGAACTGTCCCTGCTGCACGAAGGTATCGACTGGGTGGAGACGGTATCTCACGTCACCAGGCTCTTCCCGGACCTCACACATCTCTCCGTATACGGGCTAATCGGCGGGGCGAAGGTCAGCCTGGCCCCGCTGGCGGACCTCTCCGCCCTGAGGCACCTGACGATCGCCACCGGACAGGTCTCCGACATCGGCGCGCTCCCCTCTCGCATCGAGATACGCGACCCCATGATCACCGATTGAGCTGAAACCACACGCCTTTACCGCTCCCGGTCGGCGTCACCCCGCAGACATCCGACAACGCGGTCACGAGAAACAGCCCCCGCCCGCCTTCGTCCTCGACGGGGGCCCGCCGGGGCGACGGCAGCTGAGGGTTTCCGTCGTACACGGCGATGCGTACGTGGGTCACGCCGACCGCGGCTCTCAGATGCACGTCACCCTTCGTGTGCCGGTGGACGTTGGTCACCAGCTCCGAGGTGCAGAGCGCGGCGGTTTCGGCGAGGTGGTCGAGCCCCAGGGTGGTCAGCGCGTTGCGTACGAAGTCGCGGCAGATCTTCGGGGAGATGGCGTTGGCCGGGGAGAACAAGGTGTAAGTCTGCGGGAGTTCGGGCTCAGGCCCGTCTCCGTCAACGGAGTCATGCACGGTTACGCCCATTGAGACGCCTCCAAGGCGCGCGTCGGGGTTCGTTCGCTGTGACGGTGACTGCCGGATCTACTGTTCGCCCGGCCGCAGTGGCCTACTGCCCCTCGCGAACAAGCCGCCGTCCGGCACGGTGACTTGGATCGGGCAGTGCGCTTCTGCGGTCAGGCGTGGGGGTACTGCGTCGCCAGCGAAGCTTCCACCATCAGCGTGTGAGCGTCGCCCTACGTAACGTAAGCAATAACGGCCCACTAGTGCAACCTAGTTGCCTCAATCGGTGGATCCATCGCGACGGACACGGCAAACTGAGCCCGAACCCCGGGGAGGTCCAACCTTGGCACTGCGGCTGCGCACCACCGAGCGCCAGCGAAGGCTCGGCATCGAGCTACGGAAGCTGCGCGAGAGCGCTGGGCTCAACCTCATCGAGGCGGCTGCGCTCATCGACATGGGACGTCCGCAGCTGACCCACATCGAGGCAGCAAGGACCGGCATCTCCACGGAACGGCTCCGCACTCTTATCGGCGAGTACGGGTGCACTAGTGGGTCGTACATCGATGAACTGGTCCGCATGTCGGAGAGCAACGGCAAGGGGTGGTGGTCCGAGTACCGCAAGGCGCTGCCCCAACAAGTTCTCGACCTGGCTGAACTGGAAGACCGAGCGACTGACATCGCAAGCTACGAGACGCTGCTCATCCCCGGGTTGCTCCAGACGGAGCCCTATATGCGCACCCTCTTCCGTGACGCTCGGCCCGAGGCCACACCCGCCGAGATCGACAACCTCGTGGAGTTCCGCCTCGCACGCCAGAGCGTCCTCTCCGGAGAGCGCCCTCCACAACTGCATGCCGTCATCCACGAAGCCGCCCTGCGCATGGTCGTCGGCGACCCGCTCATCATGCGGAGGCAACTGGCACATCTGATTGACGTCGCTGCCAATCCGAGCGTGACGATCCAAGTGCTCCCGTTCCACCAAGGGACGCAGGCGTGGCGAAGCGCCCCGTTCCTGCTCACCGCGCCGGGCGTACCCGGGCTAGAGACCGCTTTCGTCGAGCATCCTGCCGCAGGTATGACCCTGCACGACGCCGCTGCCGTGTCCCGGTATCAAGCGACCATCGCCGGTCTCGCCCAAAGTGCGCTTCCAGCGCTCGCCCGCGAGGACACACCGGACACTCGTGAAGGGCCCGGCTCTTGGGGCCTCGTCCAGCACATCCTGTACACCCACAGTGGAGGACCCCGATGACCGACCACACCTGGCAGAAGTCAACGTTCAGCGAGGGCGCAGGCGCCAACTGCGTCTACGTCGCTGCAAACTCCGACACCCGGACCATCCACCTCCGCGAAAGCGACGCCCCAGAGACAACCCTCACCACAACACCCGCCGCCCTCGCAGCCCTGATACGCACCCTCAAATAGGACCAGCGATGACCGAACTCCTCTGGCAGAAGTCGTCCTTCAGCGACGGCGCAGGCGCCAACTGCGTCTACGTCGCTGCAAGCCACGGCGTCCAGACCATCCACCTCCGCGAAAGCGACGCCCCGGAGAAGAGCCTCACCACAACACCCGCCGCCCTCGCCGCACTGATACGCACCCTCAAATAGGTCAGGATCCGGCCTATTACACGCCTAACGTCGGACGCTCCTCGGCATCAACGCAGATCCCAAGGGAGCGATCGATGAGCCACGTAAAGACCCCCCAACCCCACGGCACCCCCACCTGGATCGACCTCCGCGTTACCGAGTTCGACCGCACCCTGGAGTTCTACGGCGCCCTCTTCGGCTGGGAGTACGCCGAAGAGCCCACGCAAGGAGATCGCACCGCCACCTGCCTCCTGCGCGGCAGCCCCGTCGCGTCGATCACGCGGACCCCGGCCCCCGCAGTCTCCGGCTGGACCATGTACTTCGCCACCCCGGACTGTGACAGCACCGCCAAACGCATCGCGGAAGCGGGCGGCAAGGTGACCGAGGCGCCGGTGGACGTCACGTACCAAGGGGAAGGCGCCCGCACGGCCGTCGCGGAGGACTCCGTGGGCGCCCGCTTCGGGCTCTGGGAGGCCCGGCCCCACCCCGGCTGCCGCACCGTGAACGAGCCGGGCTCACTCGTCCGCAACGACCTCATGACCCCGGACCCCGAGCACGCCCGCGCCTTCTACAGGGCAGTGTTCGACTACACCCTCGATCTCAACGACGTAATGCCGGAGGCCGACTTCACCTTCCTGCGGCGCCCGGACGGCCACGAGATCGGCGGCATCTTCGGAGTCCCCAAAGCCCCCGCCCCCGCCTCCGCGCCATCCGCGTGGGCCACCACCTTCGAGGTGGCCGACACCGACGCGGCAGCCGCGCAGGCCACCTCATCCGGCGGCACCTCCACCACCCCGGAGGACATCCCGTACGGCCGCATCGCAACGATCACCGACCCCGCCGGCAACGAGTTCTCCGTCATCACGAGGCTCTGAACCGCGCCGCGGCAAGTTGTGCAACAGGCTGCTGCACAATTGCCCCGCCGACACATCGTGGGGCCCGGCGATGAGCGACGTACCAACCGCGCCGTCACGGAATAGCCGCCCCAAGCGCCAAGTTCCCCCCAACATGACGACACCCGAAACCTCCCCCTTCGACCCCCACACCCTCCTCGCTGAAAGCAACCTCGGCGTCCTGGCGACCATCAAGGCCAACGGCCTGCCCCAGCTCTCGCCCGTGATGCCCTCCTACGATCGCCCCGCGGGCCTCATCCGCGTATCGACGACCGCGAAGACCGCCAAGTTCGTGAACCTGCGTCGCGATCCCCGTGCCGCCCTTGAGGTGACCAGTGCCGATGGTCGGGCCTGGGCCACCGCCGAGGGCACCGTCACCCTCATCGGGCCCGGGACCGACCCGCAGGGTCCTGAAGTCCAGGCCCTCGTGGACTACTACCGCGCCGCCGCCGGCGAGCACCCCGACTGGGACGAGTACCGCGCCGTCATGGTGTCCGATCGCAGGGTGCTGATCACGCTGACGGTCGACAACGTCTACGGCACCCGGATCGGCTGACACCCCCGCCCCGCCCCAAGGCATCCGCCCCGCCCCGCCCCGCCTCAAGCCAAGCGGATTGCAAGGAAGTCTCACCCCACACGCCCCCGTACCGCTCCCGAGCGGGATTTTCTTGCAACCGCCGCCCACCGCCCCCCGAGCCTTCCCCTACCCTCAACCCATGGTCGAAGCCACCGCGCTAGGCGCCCGCATCGCGTCCAGCGTCGTCGTGCCGCTCATCAAGATGCTCTTCGTGGCCGATCAACCCGGCGCGGCACTGGTGGACAAACCCGTGCGCATCGCCTCGCTCGTCTCGTTCAACGGCGAGAAGCGCGGTGTCACGCCGAAGGACGTCGAGAAGGTCGCCGACGAGCTGGTGCGCAGGGCGCTCAAGGCGGCCGGGCCGATCGAGCAGCCCATCTCCGCCGGTGAAGCCGCCGCCGTCAAGAACGCCCTGGCCCGCTCGCTCTCCCTCCTCGGGCTCATCAAGATCGAGGATTACGAAGCCGTCGCCCTGGGCCCCGAGGAATTCGCCAACCGGCTGCGCACGGCGACCGAGATCAGCGGCTACGGCCTGTCCCGCGACGCCGAGCTCTTCTACGACCGGCTCCTGCACACCGCCGCCCTCCACATCCTCAACTTCTTTTCCCAGCGGTCCACCTTCATCGCGCGTCAACAGCTTTTGCAAACGCAGCAGTTGGGGCGGCTCGTGCGGACCATCGATATTCTTCTCGAACGCCTTCCCTCGCAGAGTTCCGAAGACGCCGCCTTCGAATCCCGCTACGCCACCCACATCGCGGAGCGCCACGGCACCCTGACGATCTACGGACTCGACACCGGTACGGGCGAGTGGCCGCTCGACACCGCCTACCTCAGCCTGGAGGCGACCCGCGAGCGCGCCGGGCACAGCGGCAGCGGGGCGCCCGTCCCCGCCGAGCAGGTACTCGCCCAGCACGACCAGGTGCTGCTGCGCGGCGTCGCCGGGTCCGGGAAGACCACCCTCGTCCAGTGGCTCGCAGTGACGGCGGCGAGCCGGACGTACGAGCACGGGCTCTCGCACCTCATCGGGCGCGTGCCGTTCGTCCTGCCGATGCGGCGCATCCTGCGGCCGGGGGCGGACCTGCCCATTCCGGGGAACTTCCTGGAGGCCGTCGCCTGCCCGATCGCGGGCGAGCAGCCCGCCGGCTGGGTCGAACGCGTCCTGCGCGCCCGGCGCGGCGTACTTCTCGTCGACGGGATAGACGAGATCGCCGGTGAGCGGCGGGAATCCGCCCGCCGCTGGCTGCGCGAGCTGGCGCGGACCTTCCCCGGCAACCTGTGGCTCGTCACCTCGCGGCCCTCGGCCGTTCCCGAGCAGTGGCTGACCGCCGCCGGGTTCAACGAACTCACGCTCTCGCCGATGTCCCGGCACGACGTCGCCACCTTCGTGAGCCGCTGGCATCGCGCGGCCGGGGCCGACGCGACCACCGGCGTCTCCCTGCTGCAGGCCGTACGGACCACGACCGAGCTGAACCGCCTCGCCACCAACCCCCTGATGTGCGGCATGCTCTGCGCCCTGCACCGGGACCGCAACGGCTTCCTCCCCGAGGACCGCAAATCCCTGTACGAGGCCGCCCTGTCCATGCTGCTCGAACGGCGGGACCGGGAACGGGGATTGGATGATCCCGGTGGTGTGCGCATCCCGTACGCCACCCAGATCCAGCTGCTGCAGCGGCTCGCGTGGTGGCTCATCCGCAATGGGCGCTCGGAGATGGACCGCAGCGACGCGCTGCACATCATTACGCAGGCACTCCCCTCGCTGAATCTGAACAGCAGCGCCGAGGAGGTCTACACCTCGCTCCTGCTGCGGTCGGGCCTCCTTCGCGAACCCGCCGACGGGCACGTCGACTTCCTCCACCGCACGTTCCAGGACTACCTCGGCTCCCGGCTCGCCGTACAGGAACTGGACTTCGACCTGCTCCTGAACAACGCGGACAAGGACCAGTGGGAGGACGTCGTCCTCCTCGCCATCGCCCACGCCCGGCCCAAGGAGGCCGAGCGGATGCTGCGGCGGCTCGTGGAGCAGGGCACCCCGCGCGGCAAGCTGCTCGCCGCGGCCGGGTTGCCGTACGCGGCCGAGGTGGCGCCCGCGATCCGTTCCTTCGTGGAGGTCGGGGTGCGGCTGCTCGTGCCGCCGGGGTCCGGCGCAGAGGCGGAGGAGTTGGCGCGGGCCGGGGGCGAGCTGGTGCTCTCGCTGCTGCCGCCCGCCGCTGACCTCGACGACTTCGCGGCGCGCCATGTGGTGCGGACGGCAAGCGAGTTGAGCAGCGAGACCGCGCTGCACTTCCTGACCCAGTTCCGCGAGCACCCCAGCATGGACGTCCAGCGGACCCTCGCCGCGGCCTGGCCGCGATTCGACCGGGAGCTCTACGCCCGCGAGATACTCGCGCACCTGCCGCGCCAGGCCCGGGTCACCGTCCGCGACGCCGACGACCTGCGCTCCCTGCGCTCCATCGGCGGCTGGGCGGACATCCAGGTCGTCGGCGCCTACCGCGTCGAGGACCTGACCGAACTCATCGTGCGCGAGAAGCTCACCCGGCTCGGTCTGGAGGCGTCCCATCCCGTCGAAGGACTGGCCTGGCTCTCGGTCTTCCCGAACCTCAAGAGGGTCCATGTGGCCTCTGAGGTGAGTGAGGCGGTGGCCCAGCAGGCACCGGAGCGCATCGAACTCATCACCCCACCGCCGTGGCGGAGTTGACCTACCCTTGACTTTCCACGGCACCGTCCGCGCAGTCCGCACAGTCCGCGACACACGAAATCCCACCCGCAGGGACCCTCTATGTCCATGGAGCCCGTTGTCCGCATCCCCTCGACTCTCGCCGCACCCCTGGTACAACGGCTCATCCGCCTGCCTCCCCCGCTGCCGCCCGCCACGCCCGAGCTGATCGCCGCGCTCACCACCTGGCGCGGCGCCGACGCCCCGGCGACGCCCGACGACGTACACCGCACGGCGGCGGACTTCGTGCACGTGGCCGCCGAGGCGCACACCGCCCCGACGACCGAACTGGGCGCCGTGGTCGACGTACTGACGCGCACGCTGCTCGCCATCGGGGAACTGGACCTGACGGACGTGGACGCCGTGCGCCTGGGGCCGCAGGACTACGCACGACGGCTGCGGGGTGCCGTGCAGGGCGCGGACCGCTCCCTCTCCCCCAACGCCGCGTGGTTCCACGACGAGCTGCTCGTGGCCGTGTGCCTGCACGTCCTCTACCACTTCGTCCGGCGCTCGCCGCACATCCAGCGGCACATGGCCGAGAGGGCAAGCCGTATCCGCCAGCTCATCGACCTGAACGACGCGGAGGCCGCGGCCCGCCAGCCCGAACGCTCCCAGGAGGACCGGGACTTCGAGTCGGCGTACGCCGAAGAGGTCGTACGCCAGCACGGCTGGCTCACCATCGTCGGCGTGGACCTCGCCAACGCGCCCGACCGCTGGCCCCTGGAGGACACCTACCTCAGCCTGGAGGCCGAGGAGAGCAGCAACAGCGGCGTACCGGGCGAGCCGCGCACCGTGCTGCTCGCCGACCGGGCTCTTGAGGGGCACGAGCGGGTGCTGCTTCGCGGCGTCGCGGGCTCGGGCAAGACGACCCTCATCCAGTGGCTGGCCGTGGCCGCGGCGCGCGAGGGCGTCCGCGTACCCTTCGTCCTGCCCGTACGCCGCTTCGCCCGCGAGGGCTTTCCCGCCCCGGACGACTTCCTGCACGCCATCCGCCACCCGCTCGCCGACCAGGCCCCGGAGGGCTGGGTCGTCCGTACGCTCCTCGCGGGCCGCGCCATGCTCCTGGTCGACGGGATCGACGAGGCTCCGGAGGAGACCCGCGGCGAACTGCGCAACCAGCTGCGCCGCCTCCTGCGCATCTTCTCCGGCAACGGCTGTCTGGTCACCTCCCGCCCCTCCGCCGTCGAGGACGGCTGGCTCGCCCAGGAGCGCCTCGCGGAGGAGGGTTTCAAGGAACTCTCCCTCGCGCCGATGTCCCGCGACCAGGTCACGCGCTTCATACACGACTGGCACGCGGCGGCGATGAGCGACGAGCAGTGCAAGGAGCAGGCGGAGCGCGACAAGCTCAAGGAGTACGAGCAGCGGCTCCTGCACTCCGTACGGATCTTCCGCGAGCTGCGCCAGCTCGCCACCAATCCCCTGATGTGCGGCCTGATATGCGCCCTCAACCGCGACCGCTCCGGCTCGCTCCCCAAAGGCCGCAAGGAGCTGTACGACGCGGCCCTGGAGATGCTCCTCCAGCGCCGCGACCCCGAACGCGACGTTCTTTACGCCGACGACGTACGCCTCCAGCAGGGCCCCCGCGAGCTGCTCCTGCGCAAGCTGGCCCACGCGATGGTCGAGGAGGGCGTCTCGGAGCTGCCCCGGCAGCGCGTGGTCGCCATCCTGGACGGCGCGCTGCCCGCCATTCCCTCCGCGCGCGCCGAGGGCGACGGCGAGAAGATCTTCCGTCACCTGCTGCACCGCACGGGCCTGCTGCGCGAGCAGGCCGGCCTCTCGGTGGACTTCATCCACCGCACCTTCCAGGACTACCTGGCCGCCAAGGAGATCGTGGCGCGCGGCCAGTTGCGCACCCTCGTCGAGCACGCGCACCGCGCCGAGTGGGAGGAGGTCATCCGCATGGCCGCCGCCCACGCACGCCCCGAGGAGTGCGCCGACTTCCTGGAGCGGCTCCTTTCCGCCGCCCCGAACCTGCGCCGCCCGCACGTGAACCACCGGCGCCTGATGGCCGCGGCCTGCCTGGAGCACGTCACCGAGCTCGACCCGGCGGTGCAGCAGCTCGTACAGGAGCGTACGAAGAACCTCGTGCGCCCCACGACGGAGCTGGCCGCCCGCAGCCTCGGCTGGGTCGGCCCCATCGTCCTGGAGCAGCTGCCGGACCCCGAGCAGGTGCCGAGCGACCAGCAGGCGCTGCTCCTGGCGATCACGGCGACCCACGTCCAGGACGACGTCGCCATCGACTACCTCGCCCGCCTGCGCCACCGCTCGGCGCTTTCCATCCGGATGGAACTGGTCCGCCCGTGGCGGCACTTCGACACCGAGCGGTACGCGCGCGAGATCATCGCCCATCTCGACCCGGTCGGCCTGTACTACCCCGTGGCCGACACCGCCGAGCTCGCGGCGCTGCGGCAGCTCGGCGGGCGGCCGTGGATCCAGCTGGTCGGCGTCATGCCCACCGAGGAGCTCCTGGACGGCCTGGAGCACGAACAGCTGACCCACCTGTGGGTCACCGCCGAACTGGCCGACACAAACGTCTCCTGGCTCTCCCGCTTCCCAAACCTGACGGTGCTACGAGTAAATCCCCGCCTGCCCCGCCTCCGGAATGTCCCGGAGGGGGTAACGATCACGTCGTAGGACTTCGTGCGGAGGGCGCCCCGTCAGGGGCGCGGGGAACTGCGCGACAAGCCACAAGGCACCCGCGGCCAGAACTCAAAGCAAAAGGGGCTGCCCCGGACCGTAGTAAACGATCCGGGGCAGCCCCTTTAACCCTGCAAGCCGAGCCGGAGGCTACGCCTCCTTGCTCAGGTTGGGCCCGGCGCCACCAGCCGCCTGCTCAATCGGCGGAACATCCGGCAACGCCGCCTTCTCCTCGCCGCGGAAGGTGAACTTGGCTTCCTCGCCCTCACCCTCCGTGCCGACGACCACGATGTGGCCGGGGCGGAGCTCGCCGAAGAGGATCTTCTCCGACAGGATGTCCTCGACCTCGCGCTGGATCGTCCGGCGCAGCGGCCGGGCGCCCATGACGGGGTCGTAGCCCTTCTTCGCGAGCAGCTTCTTCGCGTCACCGCTGAGCTCGATGCCCATGTCGCGGTCCTTGAGACGCTCGTCCACCTTGGCGATCATGAGGTCGACGATCTCGATGATGTCTTCCTCGGTGAGCTGGTGGAAGACCACCGTGTCGTCGACACGGTTCAGGAACTCCGGGCGGAAGTGCTGCTTCAGCTCGTCGTTGACCTTGGTCTTCATGCGCTCGTAGTTCGTCTTGACGTCACCCGACGCGGCGAATCCGAGGTTGAAGCCCTTGGAGATGTCACGCGTACCGAGGTTGGTCGTCATGATGATGACCGTGTTCTTGAAGTCCACGACCCGGCCCTGGGAGTCGGTCAGGCGACCGTCCTCAAGGATCTGCAACAGCGAGTTGAAGATATCCGGGTGGGCCTTCTCGACCTCGTCGAAGAGGACGACCGAGAACGGCTTGCGACGCACCTTCTCCGTCAGCTGACCGCCCTCTTCGTAACCGACATATCCGGGCGGCGAACCGAAGAGACGCGAGACCGTGTGCTTCTCGCTGAACTCCGACATGTCGAGAGAGATCAGGGCGTCCTCGTCACCGAAGAGGAATTCGGCGAGCGTCTTGGAAAGCTCCGTCTTACCGACACCGGACGGGCCGGCGAAGATGAACGAACCACCGGGACGCTTCGGGTCCTTCAGACCCGCACGCGTACGACGAATCGCCTGCGAAAGCGCCTTGATGGCGTCCTTCTGGCCGATGACCCGCTTGTGGAGCTCGTCCTCCATGCGCAGCAGACGCGAGGACTCCTCCTCGGTCAGCTTGAAGACCGGAATGCCCGTCGCCGTGGCGAGGACCTCGGCGATGAGCTCGCCGTCGACCTCGGCGACGACGTCCATGTCGCCGGCCTTCCATTCCTTCTCGCGCTTGGCCTTCGCCGCGAGCAGCTGCTTCTCCTTGTCGCGGAGAGAGGCCGCCTTCTCGAAGTCCTGGGAGTCGATGGCCGACTCCTTGTCGCGACGCACGCCCGCGATCTTCTCGTCGAACTCGCGGAGGTCCGGCGGCGCGGTCATCCGGCGGATGCGCATCCGGGAACCGGCCTCGTCGATCAGGTCGATCGCCTTGTCCGGCAGGAAGCGGTCCGAGATGTACCGGTCGGCCAGGGTGGCGGCCTGCACAAGGGCCTCGTCCGTGATGGAGACCCGGTGGTGGGCCTCGTAACGGTCGCGCAGACCCTTGAGGATCTCGATGGTGTGCGGCAGGGACGGTTCCGCGACCTGGATGGGCTGGAAGCGGCGCTCGAGGGCGGCGTCCTTCTCCAGGTGCTTGCGGTACTCGTCGAGCGTCGTGGCACCGATGGTCTGCAGCTCGCCTCGCGCCAGCATCGGCTTGAGGATGCTCGCAGCGTCGATCGCGCCCTCGGCGGCGCCCGCACCCACCAGGGTGTGGAGCTCGTCGATGAACAGGATGATGTCGCCGCGGGTGCGGATCTCCTTGAGGACCTTCTTCAGGCGCTCCTCGAAGTCACCGCGGTAGCGGGAGCCGGCGACCAGCGCGCCGAGGTCAAGCGTGTAGAGGTGCTTGTCCTTCAGCGTCTCGGGCACCTCGCCCTTGACGATGGCCTGCGCCAGGCCCTCGACGACGGCGGTCTTGCCGACGCCGGGCTCGCCGATGAGCACGGGGTTGTTCTTCGTACGGCGGGACAGCACCTGCATGACCCGCTCGATCTCCTTCTCGCGCCCGATGACCGGGTCGAGCTTGGACTCACGAGCGGCCTGGGTGAGGTTCCGGCCGAACTGGTCGAGCACCAGGGACGTGGAAGGCGTGCCCTCCGCAGGACCGCCGGCGGTGGCGGTCTCCTTGCCCTGGTATCCGGAGAGCAGCTGGATGACCTGCTGCCGCACCCGGTTGAGATCGGCGCCCAGCTTCACGAGGACCTGGGCGGCGACGCCCTCGCCCTCGCGGATCAGGCCGAGCAGGATGTGCTCCGTGCCGATGTAGTTGTGGCCCAGCTGAAGGGCCTCGCGGAGCGAAAGCTCCAGCACCTTCTTGGCACGGGGGGTGAAGGGGATGTGCCCGGACGGGGCCTGCTGGCCCTGACCGATGATCTCCTCCACCTGCTGGCGGACCGCCTCGAGCGAAATCCCGAGGCTCTCCAGGGCCTTAGCGGCGACACCCTCGCCCTCGTGGATCAAGCCCAGGAGGATGTGCTCGGTGCCGATGTAGTTGTGGTTGAGCATCCGGGCTTCTTCCTGAGCCAGGACGACAACCCGCCGCGCGCGGTCGGTGAACCTCTCGAACATCGTTAATCGCTCCTCAGAGCGGTCAGGCAGTAAGGGGGCTGTCCCCTCCCTGTCCTTCCGCAGCTTAGTCCCGCAAGCGGGGACCGCTCATTCCAACTGCCGACACCCGGCCGAGAACAAGAGGTGCCTCCTGACCCCGAACGCCGACAACTGCTCCAACCCGATGGTGCGAGACGATGTTCCCGCAGGCCAAGCACTTACCCTCACCACAGCTACGCCGATGGCGAACGTGAGACGGCCTCGCGCGTGTGTCGCCCCTCCCCACTAGGGATGTCTTACCCGTAAGGACTGACACTCCATGCGGCGCGCGCCGGTTCCCTCCGCTACGGGCGAACAGCCTTGCGCCGCCGAACACGCCACCACGCCTCTTTTCCGGCCACTGTGCGCATCCCCAGCGACACGCTGCGTAACCCGGGAACCTTCCGGCCGGTTGCTCCTGGCATGGCCATCACGGTTCCCCCGCCCCGCGTACCGGTCGAGCAGAGCGACCCGGTGCGGCAGTGGTACGCGAACGAACTCGGCTGGGCGACCGCCGAGCGCCGTCCGGGACTGCCGGTGCAGCTCCTGACGGGGCTCCGCTTCGATGTACTGCAGCTGCCCGCCGAAGCCGGTTTCGCCGCCCTGCGGCACGTCGGGCCGAAGGCTCCGGTGGCTCTGCGGGGCGATTCCATGCGGCTCTTCGTGGCCGCGGGGAGCGCCGACGAACTGCCGGGGCTCCTGGAGTGGCTCGAGTGGGGCGACATCCCGCTGGACCTCACGGCCGTCGGGGCGGGCGGACGGATCGACGCGCCCACGCCTCCGGGGTGGTCCGGCTCGCAGGGGGCCGCCGTATGGCTGCGACCCCCGGAGCCCGGGTGCGAGGTGGAGCCGACGCTGCCGGCACTGCCGTCCCTGTCGTGCGTGGGGGGTGGCACCGCGCCGCACAGCGATCCCGCCGTGGGCTCCGGTCTCGTACGACTCGTGGACACGGCGGCGACGCAATGCCACCGGGTCCGGCTGCGACGAACCCGTCGTCAGCCGTTGGCCTTCTCGTAGGCCTCGCGAATGGACGCCGGGACGCGGCCGCGGTCGTTGACCTCGAAACCGTTCTCCTTCGCCCAGGCACGGATCGCCGCGGTGTCCTGACCGCCACCGGCAGCAGAAGCACGAGCTTTGGCGCGCCCGGCCGAACCACGGCCACCGGTACGACGACCACCCTTGAGGTACGGCTCAAGAAGACCGCGGAGCTTGTCCGCGTTCGACGTGGTGAGGTCGATCTCGTACGACTTGCCGTCCAGCGCAAACGTCACGGTCTCGTCTGCCTCGCCACCGTCGAGGTCATCGACAAGAAGGACCTGAACCTTCTGTGCCACCGGATTTCCTTTCATCGATAACTTAGGGCCGGATCGCACGACGCGAGCCGCAGAATCGCCGCCCCCTGTTATATGCAGTACTGCAGTACGTCGGAAAGCAAACCGCTTTTGCTGGGAAAACACAAACCCCTGGGAGAGACCGACCTCCGCGGGAACCCGGGAAACGTGCGCGTTTCGGACATAGGGAACCCGGGCAGCGGGCAGCCCGGAATACCGGCGGCGATCACAGATGCAGAAGCATCCGGCTGTTGCCCAAGGTGTTCGGTTTCACTCGTTCGAGGCCGAGGAACTCCGCGACACCCTCGTCTTTGGAACGCAGCAGCTCGCTGTAGACATCTCCGTCGACAGGAGTCTCACCGATCTCCACGAAGCCGTGGTGCGCGAAGAAGTCGACTTCGAAGGTGAGACAGAAAACCCGCCGGACACCGAGCCAGCGAGCTGTCTGCAACAACTTCCCCAGTACCTGGTGTCCCACTCCGAAGCCCCTGACATCGGGGTTCACCGCGAGAGTGCGTACTTCCGCGAGGTCTTCCCACATCACGTGCAGGGCTCCGCAGCCGACGACCTCGGCGTTGTCGTCGCGTTCGGCCACCCAGAACTCCTGGATGGACTCGTAAAGCGCGACCGTCGCTTTGTCGAGCAGGATCCCCTGACGGGCGTAGGAGTCGAGGAGGTTGCGTACGACCGGCACATCGGCGGTGCGCGCCCGGCGTACGGAGACTGCTTTAGCGCTGAGTTCAGGGGGTTCTGCTGGCATGACCGGACGCTATCTCTCTGCTTCGGGCTCCGCCGCGCCGGGGTTCTCCGGGGCTTGAGTGGTGGAGTCCGCGGAGAGGGGGGCTTGAGCGGCCGGGCCGATGATGCGCATCGCGTCACTGAGTGCTTCGCGCTGTTCTGCCGACATCATCCCGAAGAACGCGACGAGAGCGGCGGCGGGGTTGTCACTCCGCGACCATGCTTCGTTCATCAGTGCGGCGGCGTAGGCGGCCCGAGTGGAGACCGCCTCATATCGATAGGCGCGGCCTTCCGCTTCACGGCGCACCCAGCCCTTCTGATGAAGATTGTCCAAAACGGTCATGACGGTGGTGTACGCGATGGACCGTTCCTGCTGAAGGTCTTCCAGGACTTCTCGAACGGTCACGGGGCGGTTCCACTTCCACACCCGTGTCATGACTGAGTCTTCGAGTTCTCCCAAGGGGCGAGGCACACCAGAACAATAGTGGGAGAAGTCACTAATGCCATGACGGACGTGGCGGAGGTGCCATTTCCCCAACAAAAAGGGCGTACGACTCGGAATGTGAGCGAGTCGTACGCCAAGAGTGTGCGGGCGGTGACCTCTGGTCACCGGAGGGCCGGACGGGTCCGGTCAGGCCTTGGGAGTCTGCTGTGCGCCTTCGGCGCGGGCGATCACGGCGTCCACGGCCGCGTCCTCCTTGGCCTTGTTGGCGCCGCCCTGGGTCTTCACGATCGTCACGATGAGACCGCCGAAGAACACGGCCATCACTACGGGGGGCAGGAGCGCGGAGACGTATTCCATGCCCCCAGAGTAGCTAGCCCGCGGCGAGCTGGTGCGGCGGGTCCGTCGGGCGGCGCTTGGGAGGGAAGACCTCGGCCGGGGTCGGCACGGGGCGGGGCGGCGCGGGAGCGGCCGGCTTCTGCGGCGGGGAGCTCGGCGCCTTGGGGCCCGGCGTCGTCCGTTCGTCGCCCTCGGACCGGCCGCCGGGGATGGACAGGAGCCGCGTACGCGAGGCGGGGACGAGGGGGCGGGGCGCCGGGACGGCCGTATGGGACCGTCCCGCGAGACGGGTGCGTACGGCCTGTTCGGCGACGGTCCGGCAGCGGTCGAGGAGGGCGGCGGCGACCGGGTTGCCGCGCAGGGCGCGCAGGGCGGCGAGGTCGTCGGCGCCCGGCTGGTAGCCGGAGGCGAGGAGGTCCTCCAGGAGCGCGAGGTAGCCGGTGGCGGTGCCGGGCAGGGCCGTCCGGTAGCGGGCGAGGTCCGCCATCAGGAAGGCGCGGAGCCTGACGCCCTCGCTCACCGCCTCGTCGACGGCGTCGGCGAGACGGAGGCAGTCCTGGACGTCCTCGTCGGAGACGGGGCTGGGATGCAGGGCGACGGCCAGAGCGCGGCGGAGCACACGCAGCTCCTCCGCACCGAAGGCCATGCCGCCGCGAGAACCGTATGGCGTGGGCATGAGCCGACAATACGTGTTAAACGGACAAAATCCGCTAAACGTCATGCTGTGGCGTGGCTACGGATGGCGTCTCTTGTTGATCCCGGTCGTCCCGGTCGCTGGTTCCGGCCGCCGTTTCATTCCGACCGGCGGCGGATCATCGCGAAGACGACCGCGCCGACCCCGAGAGCACCGGCCGCCGCGGCGGCGATCCAGGGCAGTACGCCCGCACCGGTGTCCGCGATGGTGCCGTCGGAGGCGGGGGCGTCCGCTTCCGCATCGTCCGCATCGTCCGCATCGTCCGCGCCGGACATCGGCGACGTGCTGGAGGTGGCGGACGCGCTGGGAGTGACGGTCGCGTCGGGGGCGTCGGCCGCGCCGCCCGCCCGCGGGTGCGCGGCGTAGGACACCGCGTGCGGGCCCGTGGCGTGCGACACCGCGTCCAAGTCCCCCGCGTACGGCGCCGCGTGCACCGCGCGCTCGCCGGCGGGCCCGGTGTCCGGGGTCGCCGCCGCGGCCGGTCCGGCGAGCCCGGCCAGCACCCCGGCCGCCACTGTCGCGACCAGTCTTCCCCTACGCCCCATTTTCTCCACGCCCGCTCGAACCTGCCCAAGTCCCGTCCCTGCGCAGACTCTTGTATGGGGCGCGGGGTTGTGTGCGCAAGCCCCGCTTATGAGCCGCCAGTTATGAGCCGCCCGTTCGCGGGCCCGCGAACGGAGCGCTCAACTCCGGGCGACGTTGCGCTCGTATACGAGGCGCAGGCCGATGAGGGTCAGCCACGGCTCGTGCTCGTCGATGACCGAGGCCTCGCCGAGCACCATGGGCGCGAGGCCGCCGGTGGCGATGACCGTCACGTCGTCGGGGTCGCCGCCGGGGCCCGCCAGTTCGCGGGCCATGCGCTGCACGACGCCGTCGACCTGGCCCGCGAAGCCGTACAGGATGCCCGACTGCATGGCCTCCACGGTGTTCTTGCCGATGACGCTGCGCGGCCGGGCCAGCTCGATCTTGCGGAGCTGGGCGCCCCGCACGCCGAGTGCCTCGACGGAGATCTCGATGCCGGGGGCGATGACGCCTCCGGTGTACTCCCCGCGCGCGGAGACCGCGTCGAACGTCGTCGCCGTGCCGAAGTCGACGACTACGGCGGGGCCTCCGTAGAGCTCGACCGCCGCGACCGCGTTGATGATGCGGTCGGCGCCGACCTCCTTGGGGTTGTCCATGAGGATCGGGACGCCGGTCTTGATGCCGGGCTCCACGAGGACGGCGGGCACGTCTCCGTAGTACCGGCGGGTGACCTCGCGCAGTTCGTGCAGGACGGAGGGGACCGTCGAGCAGATGGCGATGCCGTCGATGCCGTCGCCGAGCTCCTCGCCGAGGAGCGGGTGCATGCCCATCAAGCCGTTCAGGAGGACGGCGAGTTCGTCGGCGGTGCGGCGGGCGTCGGTGGAGATGCGCCAGTGCTCGACGATCTCCTCGCCGTCGAAGAGGCCGAGGACGGTGTGGGTGTTTCCGACGTCGATGGTCAGCAGCATGTCGTCGTCACTCCGCCGCGCGCAGGTCGAGGCCGATGTCGAGGATCGGCGAGGAGTGGGTGAGGGCGCCCACGGCGAGGAAGTCCACGCCCGTGTCCGCGTACGCCTTGGCGTTCTCCAGGGTGAGGCGGCCCGATGACTCCAGGATCGCGCGGCCGTCCACGATGGCCACGGCCTCCTCGGTCTCGCCCGGCGTGAAGTTGTCCAGGAGGATCAGGTCGGCGCCCGCGTCCACGACCTCGCGCAGCTGGTGGAGGGTGTCGACCTCGACCTCCACGGCCAGGTCGGGGAAGGCCGCGCGCACGGCCTTGAAGGCCTGCTCCACGCCTCCGGCGGCCACCACGTGGTTGTCCTTGACCAGGGCCGCGTCGGAGAGCGACATGCGGTGGTTCACGCCGCCGCCCATCCGCACCGCGTACTTCTCCAGGGCGCGCAGGCCCGCCGTCGTCTTGCGGGTGTCGCGGACCTTGGCGCCGGTGCCGTCGAGTGCGTCGGCCCACGCGCGCGTGGCCGTCGCCACGCCGGAGAGGCGGCACAGGAGGTTGAGCGCGCTGCGCTCGGCGGTGAGCAGGTCGCGGGTGCGGGTGGTGACGCTGAGGAGCTTCTCGCCCGCCGCCACCCGGTCGCCGTCCTCCACGTGCCGCTCGACCTCGAAGGTGTCCGTGCAGACCAGGGAGATGACGGCTTCGGCGATCCGCAGGCCCGCGACCGTGCCGGCCTCGCGCGCGGTGAAGTCGCCGGTGGCGACGGTCTCTTCGGGGATCGTGGCGACCGAGGTGACGTCCACGCCGCCGTCCAGGTCCTCCTCGATCGCCATGTGCGCGATGTCCTCGACCTGGACGGGGTCGAGGCCCGCGTCGGCCAGGAGCTGCGCGAGAGCGGGGTCGAGGCCGCACTCCAGGGGGTCGTACGCGTCTTCTCCGCCGCAGCCGCAGGCGTCGCCGCAGCCGCCGCCCGTGGGGGCGA
This sequence comes from Streptomyces sp. NPDC055189, assembly GCF_053606765.1. Lineage (NCBI taxonomy): Bacteria > Bacillati > Actinomycetota > Actinomycetes > Kitasatosporales > Streptomycetaceae > Streptomyces > Streptomyces sp. NPDC055189. The sequence goes on along the minus strand of NZ_JBSGSG010000015.1, from coordinate 133,743 downwards.
GAGGGAGGTCGTCGGGGGTACTCACGGTCACTTCTCCTGAAGTCTTGGACGGGGACTCGGGCCGGTCGGCGGGAAGTCGTGGGTCTCGGTCGTGTGCGCGGCCAGGGTCCGGTCCGCGTTCAGCCGTACGACGATGTGGCGCCGCCAGGCTTCGTCGTCGCGGTCGGGGCGGTCCTCGCGCCAGTGGCAGCCGCGGGTCTCCTCGCGGCGCTGTGCGGCGGCGACCAGGACGCGGGCCACGCACAGCAGGTTGGTGGTCTCCCAGGTGTCGACGCCGGGCTCGGCGGTCTTGCCGTCCTCGGCCAGCGCGCCCGCGGCCTCGGCGTGGATGCGGGCGAGCCGGGCCGCGGCCTCGGAGAGGGAGTCGGCGGACCTGAGCACTCCGGCACCCTCGGTCATCACGCGCTGGATGGCGAAGCGGGCCTCGGGGGGCAGCAGGGGGTGCGCGGGGGCGTCGAGGTCGGGCGCCGGTGCGGGCACGGGGACGGGAACTGCCGCGTACAGGGCGGGCAGGGCCTTCTCCGCGTGCTGTGCCGCGATGTCCGCCGCGATGCGCTCGGCGTAGACCAGGCCCTCCAGGAGGGAGTTGGAGGCCAGGCGGTTGGCGCCGTGCACGCCGGTGCAGGCGACCTCGCCGCAGGCGTACAGGCCGGGGACCGTGGTGCGGCCGTGCGGGTCGGTGCGGACGCCGCCCGATGCGTAGTGCGCGGCCGGGGCGACGGGGATCGGCTCGGTCACCGGGTCGATGCCGTGGGAGCGGCAGGCGGCGAGGATCGTCGGGAAGCGGTTCTCCCACATGTCGGCGCCGAAGTGCCGGGCGTCCAAGTACATGTGGTCGGCGCCCTTTTCCTGCATGCGCCGCGTGATGCCCTTGGCGACGATGTCGCGCGGGGCGAGCTCCGCGAGCTCGTGCTGGCCGACCATGAAGCGCACGCCGTCCGCGTCCACGAGGTGGGCTCCCTCGCCGCGCACCGCTTCGGAGACCAGCGGCTGCTGGCCCTCGGCGTCGGCGCCCAGGAAGAGCACGGTGGGGTGGAACTGCACGAACTCCAGGTCGCTCACCTCGGCGCCCGCGCGCAGGGCGAGCGCGACGCCGTCGCCCGTCGATACGGACGGGTTCGTGGTCGCCGAGAAGACCTGGCCCATGCCGCCGGTGGCCAGGACGACCGCGGGGGCGTGGACCGCGCCCACGCCGTCGTGCTGGCCCTCTCCCATGACGTGCAGGGAGACACCGGCGGTGCGGCCTTCGGCGTCCGTCAGGAGGTCCAGTACGAGGGCGTTCTCCACGGTGGGTATGGACTGTGCGCGGACCGCTTCGACCAGGGCGCGGGAGATCTCCGCGCCGGTCGCGTCGCCGCCCGCGTGCGCGATGCGGCGACGGTGGTGGCCGCCCTCGCGGGTCAGCTCGATGGCGCCTTCGGGGCCGGTGTCGAAGTGGGCGCCCGTCTCGATGAGGCGGCGCACGGCGCCGGGGCCCTCGGTGACCAGGGTGCGCACGGCCTCCTCGTCGCACAGGCCGACGCCCGCCACGAGGGTGTCGTCCAGGTGCTGTTCGGGGGTGTCGCCCTCGCCCAGTGCCGCGGCGATGCCGCCCTGGGCCCAGCGCGTGGAGCCGTCGTCCAGGCGGGCCTTGGTGACCACGACGGTCTTCAGGCCCGCCGCCGAGCAGCGCAGGGCCGTGGTCAGTCCGGCCACTCCGGAGCCGACGACGACGATGTCGGCGGCCAGGGACCAGCCGGGCGCGGGGGCGTGCAGCCGTATTCCGGTGGCACTCATGCGGTGGCTCCGAACGTGAGCGGGATGTTGTCGATCAGCCGGGTCGCGCCGACCTTGGCCGCGACGGCGAGGACCGCCTCACCGGTGTGGCCCGGCTGTACTTCCGTGAAGTCGGCCGGGTCGACGAGGGCCAGGTAGTCCAGGCGCAGCGGGGTCTTGCGGCGGGCCGCCTCGTCCAGGACCTGCCGGGCGGCGGCGCGGACGGCGGCGGGGCCGCCGGGCACGGTCGGCGTGACGGACTGGGCGACGGCGTGGGTGTCGGCCGCGGCGCGGGACTCCCCCAGGGCGTTCAGGGCGTCGGCGCGGGCGTGCGTGACGGGGGCGAGCGCCGCGCGCGCGTGCAGGGCCTCCTGGGCGGCGTGCCGGTCGCGGCCCGCGAAGAGTGCTTGCGAGAGCGCGAGTGCGGTGCGGCGCTCGTCCGCCGACAGGTAGCGGTTGCGGCTGGAGAGGGCGAGGCCGTCGTCCTCGCGCACGGTGGGTACGCCGACGATCTCGACGCCGAAGTTCAGGTCCCGCACCATGCGGCGGATGAGGGCGAGCTGCTGGGCGTCCTTCTGTCCGTACAGCGCCGCGTCGGGCCGGGTGAGGTGCAGGAGCTTGGCGACGACCGTGAGCATGCCGTCGAAGTGGCCGGGGCGCGTGGCCCCTTCGAGGAGTGTGCCCATGGGGCCCGCGCTGATCCGGACCTGCGGTTCGCCGCCCGGATAGACCTCGTCGACGGACGGGGCGAACACGAAGTCCGCGCCTTCCTGTTCGGCGATCTTGACGTCGGCGTCCAGGGTGCGGGGATAGCGGTCGAGGTCCTCGCCCGCGCCGAACTGGAGGGGGTTCACGAAGACCGTGACCACGACTTCGCCCTCGTCGCCGGCTATGCGGCGTGCGGTGCGGATCAGCGTGGCGTGGCCCTCGTGCAGGGCGCCCATGGTCATGACGACGACGCGGCGGCCGTCACGCGCGCGCGTGCGCAAGGGCTCAGCGGTGTGCAGGAGGACGGTCATCGGGTCCCTCCCCCGTCGCCGCCGGTCGGGGTCCCGCCGTTGGCGAGGACTCCCAGGAGGTCCTCGGCCAGCTCGGGCTTGAGCAGTCCGTGGGCGAGCGCGCGGTCGGCGGTCGCGCGGGCCATCGCCAGATATCCGGCGACGGTCTGCGGCGCGTGCTTGCGCAGCTCGGCGACGTGCGCGGCGACGGTGCCCGCGTCCCCGCGTGCGACGGGTCCGGTCAGTGCGGCGTCGCCGGAGCGCAGAGCGTTGTCCAGGGCGGCGCCGAGCAGCGGGCCGAGCATGCGGTCGGGGGCGCTCACGCCCGCTTCCCGGAGCAGGTCCATGGACTCGGCGACCAGCGTGACCAGGTGGTTCGCGCCGAGTGCGAGCGCCGCGTGATACAGCGGCCTGGCCTCCTCGGAGATCCACTCGGGCTCGCCGCCCATCTCGATGACCAGGGCCTCCGCGGCGAGGCGCAGCTCTTCGGGAGCGGTCACGCCGAAGGAGCAGCCCGCGAGGCGCTGCACGTCCACGGGGGTGCCGGTGAACGTCATGGCGGGGTGCAGCGCGAGCGGCAGGGCGCCGGCCCGCAGGGCGGGTTCGAGCACCTTTGTGCCGTATCGCCCCGATGTGTGCACCATGAGCTGGCCGGGGCGGACCGCACCGGTCTCGGCGAGGCCCTCGACGAGGCCCGGCAGTGCGTCGTCCGGCACGGTCAGGAGGACCAGGTCGGCGCGCTCAAGGACCTCTGCGGGCGGGAGGAGGGGGACGTCGGGCAGCATGGCCGCCGCGCGTCGTACGGAGGCGTCGGAGACTCCCGACGCGGCGACCGGGCGGTGCCCGGCGAGCTGGAGTGCCGCGGCGAGCGCGGGGCCGACACGGCCCGCTCCCACGACACCCACCGTGAGCCTCGCGGGGCGGTCCCGCGGGTCTGGCTGATGAGGTGCGTTCACGCGATGACGCCTTCCCGTTCCAGTCCGCTCGGGGTACCGGACGATTTCTCGTCATGCTAACGCGATTGGTCCGCGACGCGTCCTGCGCTGTCCACAGGCTGTGGGTATTGATATGACCGGCGGCCGATCGCACGGCATCCTCGGGGGATGACTTCACACGACGGAGCACAGGGGCAGGAGCCGGGTGAGCTGGACCGGTCGGACGAGCAGGGCCGGCCGGGCGAGGAAGATCTTCTGGCTGCCCGCCGCCGGGCCGCGGCGCTCGGTGCCGACCGGACCCTGCACCGCTGGTCCGCGCACCTCCCGATCGCCGCGCGGCTCTCCGCGCTCGCGGACGCGGCCCCGGAGGTCGTGGGCCCGGACGAGCCCGTCGACATCTACGGCAACACCGTCGTCGCCCGCCTGGAGGACGAGGTCGCGCGGCTGCTCGGCAAGGAGGCCGCCGCCTTCTTCCCGACCGGCACGATGGCCCAGCAGGTCGCCCTGCGCTGCTGGGCGGGCCGTACGGGCAACGCGACCGTCGCCCTGCATCCCCGGGCCCACCCCGAGGTCCACGAAGGGGGCGCCCTGCCCGCGGTGAGCGGGCTGCGCACGGTGCATCCGACGCGGGAGCCGCGGCTGCCCACGGCCGAGGAGGTGGCGGACTTCGGAGAGCCCTTCGGGACGCTGATGCTCGAACTGCCGCTCCGGGACGCCGGTTTCGTCCTGCCGTCCTGGGAAGAGCTCGAAGAGGTCGTGGCGGCGGCCCGCGAACGCGACGCCGTCGTGCACTTCGACGGCGCGCGCCTGTGGGAGTGCACACCGCACTTCGACCGCTCCCTCGCGGAGATCGCCGGTCTCGCGGACAGCGTGTACGTGTCGTTCTACAAGTCCCTGGACGGCCTGAGCGGCGCGGCGCTCGCGGGTCCGCGCACCCTGGTCGACGAGGCGAGGACCTGGCGCCACCGTTACGGCGGCCAGGTCTTCCAGCAGTTCCCGGCCGCCGTCGCCGCCCTGCTCGGATTGAAGAACACGCTGCCGCGCCTGCCGGATTACGTCGCCCACGCGCGCGTGGTCGCCGACGCGTTGCGCGAAGGGTTCGCGGCCGCCGGGGTGCCCTGGTCGCGCGTGCACCCCGAGCAGCCGCACACCCATCAGTTCCAGGTCTGGCTGCCGTACGACCACAAGGTTCTCTCCGAGGCGGCGCTCGGGCAGACGGAGGAGACCAAGACCCAGTTGTTCAACCGCTGGTTCCCCGACGGGCCGCCCGGCCTCTCGGTCACGGAGGTCACCGTGACCGGGGCGGGCCTGGAGTGGACGCCCGAAGACGTCAGTGATGCGGTCGCGGAGTTCGTACGGCGGATCCCCGGCTGAGGCGTCCCGCGTGGGCGAGCCTGGCCAGCGCGGCACGGACCCGTCCGTGGGCGGGGCGTTCCTCGACGACCGCACGGAAGCGGCCGTAGTCGCGCACCTCGCGGACGACCTGCCAGTCCTGCGAGCCGGGGGCGGGCGGGGTCCGCTCGTCGTGCCGGGCGGCGCGGTAGCTGTCGAGGAGGTACTGCTGCGTGATGCTCATGACGGGTTCGCCTCTCAAGACAAATAGTACTTATCGGGCGCCCATGTGCCGACGGAAAGCAGGATCGGCGCAAGATCGGCGCAGGGGTGTCCCGGGGAAAGGCCGGATCGGATTCCGGCCCGGCGGCGACGCTGCCGTGCGGCCCCGGTCACCAAAGACTGCGCCCGCCGCCGGGCCCCCGTCGCGCCGATTGACACCCGGCGTCAATCGGCGGCCGGGATGTCAGTGGCGCGGTGCACGATGGCTCCATGAGCGTGCACATCGAGATCGCGGGCCTGCCGCAGGAGCGGATCTTCTTCGACCCCTCGCCCCTGGCGGAGCTGGGCGTCGCCCTGCACGCACTGTCCGAGCCGGGGCACCACCCGGGGATGCACGGCTGGGCCACCGCGACCACCGCCTGCCTCAAGCCGGACCTCGCCGACCGGCTGTGCGAGGCGGACTTCCTGTGGCGGAACACGTTCTCGGACGTCTTCATGCCGTTCGCGGGGCTCGTGGACGGCGACGGCAGACCGGGGGCCACCCTCGCCGAGGAGCTCGACCTCCTGGACCGCCTGGACGACGAGCGGTTCGTCATGGCGGCCCTGGAGTTCACCTGCGGCACGACGTACAACGAAGGCGGTCCCTCGCCGCTGACCGACCCCGTCCGCGGCGCCCGTGCCCTGGAGCTCGCCGCCACCCGCGGCACGCGGCAACTGGACTTCGCCGAGCGCCTGCTGACCGACCCGCACACCGTCCGGGCCTGGCTGCGCCGCCTCCTGGAGGACTGCGACGAGGCGTTCTTCGCCGACACCTGGCGGCGGGTGCGCGTCCAACTGGCCGCCGACGCCCGGCACAAGACGGAGATACTGCGCCACAAAGGCCTCGCCGAGGTGCTCGCCTCGGTGTCCGCGGCGCTCTCGGTGGACCCGGATGGCCGCCGCATCACCGCGGACAAGCTGGTGCCGGGCACCACGACGGCACTGGACCACACCCTGGGCGCGGGCCTCACGTTCGTGCCGTCGCACTTCGCCTGGCCGCACCTGATGGTCCTGCACGCCCCGGGCTGGCGCCCGGTCATCCACTACCCCGTGTCGGCCCCGGACCTGGCCAAGCCCACCTCGGTGGAGACCCTGGAGCGGCGGCTCACGGCCCTCGCGCACCCCGTGCGCCTGCGACTGTGCCGCGACATGGCCCGCGCGCCCTTCAGCACCGGCGAGCTGGCCCACGCGACCGGGCTCACGGCGCCGGAGGTCTCCCGGCACCTGACGCTCCTGAAGAAGGCGGGCCTGGTCACCACGACACGGCGCGGCAGGTACGTGATGCACCAGCTGGACGTCACCGTGGTGGCCCGCCTCGGCAGCGACTTCCTGGAGGGCATCCTGCGCTGACGCCCTGCCGGAGATCCCCGGTCAGGCGCCTCAGGCGGCCCCGCCGCCCGCCCGCACCAGACCCGTCTCGTACGCGAGGACCACCACCTGCACCCGGTCCCGCAGGCCGAGCTTCGTAAGGATGCGGCCCACGTGGGTCTTCACCGTGGCCTCCGACAGGACGAGCCGCGCCGCGATCTCCCCGTTCGAAAGCCCCTGGGCGACCAGGATCATGACCTCGCGCTCGCGGTCGGTGAGCCGCTCCAGCTCCTTGTGCTGCGGCTGCCCGCCCGCGTTCGGCAGCATCGGCGCGAAACGGTCCAGGAGGCGCCGCGTCGTGGACGGCGCGACCACCGCGTCACCGCTGTGCACGGAGCGGATCGCGGCGAGCAGCTCCCCCGGAGGCACGTCCTTCAGCATGAAGCCGGACGCGCCCGCCTTCAGCCCCGAGAAGGCGTACTCGTCGAGGTCGAAGGTCGTCAGGATGAGGACCTTCGGCGGGTTCTCGTCCTGGCAGATGCGCCGGGTCGTCTCCACGCCGTCCAGCTTCGGCATGCGTACGTCCATGAGGACCACGTCGACCTCGGTCGTCCGCAGCGCCTGGAGCGCCTCGACCCCGTCGCCCGCCTCGGCGACGACCTCCATGTCCGGCTGTGCGGCGAGCACCATCCGGAACCCCGTGCGCAGCAGCGCCTGGTCGTCGACGAGCATGACGCGGATCGACATCAAAGGCCCTTTCGTGGGTGTGTTCATGAGCGCGTGGATGTGTTCATGAGCGTACGGGTGTGATCACGAGCGAACGGACGCGGTCACGAGCGTAGGGCGTGGACATATCGGTGACAGGTGTCAATTTGCGGGCTTGAGCGGGAGAAGCGCGCTGATGCGGAAGCCGCCGCCCGGCCGCGGCCCCGCGTCGAGCGTGCCGCCGACCATGCCGACGCGCTCCCGCATGCCGATAAGGCCGTGCCCGCTGCCGTCGGCGCCGCCGTCCTCGTACAGCTCGTGCGGGGCGCCCTTGCCGTCGTCCTCGACGAGCAGCCCCAGGCCGTCGTCGAAGTAGACAAGGCGCACGCTCGCGCCGGTGTTCTCGCCGCCGTGCTTGCGGGTGTTGGTGAGCGCCTCCTGCACGATGCGGTACGCGGTGAGCTCGACGCCGCTGGGCAGCGGGCGCGGGGTGCCCTCGACCTTGAAGTCGACCGGAAGGCCGGCCGTGCGCACCTGCTCGATGAGCTCGTCGAGCTGCTCGACGTCGGGCTGCGGGACGTACTCGCCGCTCTCCTGGTGCTCGCCGGTGCGCAGCACGCCGAGCAGCCTGCGCATCTCGGCGAGCGCCTGCCGCCCGGTGCCCGAGATGGTCTCCAGGGCCTGTTTGGCCTGCTCGGGCGCCTGGTCGAGGACGTACGCGGCGCCGTCGGCCTGGACGACCATCACCGAGACGTTGTGCGCCACGACGTCGTGCAGCTCGCGCGCGATCCGGGCCCGCTCGGCCGCCACCGCGACCTTGGACTGCGCGGCCCGCTCCTTCTCCAGGCGGTCGGCGCGCTCCTCCAGCTGGGCGAAGTAGGCGCGACGGGTGCGGATCGAGTCGCCGAGCACCCAGGCGAGGGCGAAGGGCACCATCTGGAAGATCGCGAAGAAGATGCTGCCGAAGGTGCTTATGCTCTCCTCCGGCCAGCGCAGCGACGAAAGCGGAGCCGCGCACAGACCGCCCGTGAGGGCGAACCGCGAGGCCCACTTCGTGCCGTCGGCCGAAGCCGTATAGATGATCACCAGCATCGCGAAATCCGCCGGCATCGTCTGCACGTCGAAGATCAGCTGGGCGACGCCGAGAACGGCGGCGAGGACCAGCATCTTCTCGGTGTACTTGCGGCGCAGCCCCACCACGACGGACATGCCGAGCATGACGAGGACGGAGGGGACCGTCGGGTCATGGCCTTCCGCGTCTGCCATGGAGACAAGACCGATGCCGGAGATCCCGAGCAGGGCGATGGCCCAGAAGCCATCGACCCCGGTCGGGTGTCTGCGGAGGAAGTCATAGACGCGTTGCACGTAACCCAGCGTAGGCAGCGCTATGGCCCTCCGGGGTCAACCGGAGGTTCGATCCGTATCGATCGCATGTACTCCCCAAGGTGGAGGCCCGCTTAGCCTTCTCGCGTGAGAGACGAGGCCCAAGGGGAGCGGCAGGACGTACGGCGCGGCTGGCGGGAGGCCATGGAGACCGCCCTGTACGGGCCCGACGGCTTCTATCTGCGCCCCGAAGGACCCGCGGGGCACTTCCGGACGTCGGCGCACGCCTCGCCGCTCTTCGCGGGCGCGGTGGCCCGGCTGCTGTGCCGTGTGGACGAGGCGCTCGGCCACCCGGACGAGCTGGCCTTCGTCGATCTCGGTGCGGGGCGCGGCGAGTTGACCGCGGGCGTCCTTGCGGCGCTGCCCGCGGATGTGGCGGCACGCGCGCGTGTCTGTGCCGTGGAGCGCGCCGGACGTCCCGAAGGACTCGACCCGCGTATCGAGTGGCTCGACCGGGTGCCGGACGGGATCACGGGCCTGCTCTTCGCCAACGAGTGGCTGGACAACGTCCCCCTGGACGTCGCCGAGGTCGCACCGGACGGCGTCGCCCGCCGCGTCCTCGTCAGCGACGACGGCACCGAATCGCCGGGCGGCCCCGTCGGGGGGCAGGACGCCGAGTGGCTCGCGCGCTGGTGGCCGCTCGCCCCGGAACCGGGCCTGCGCGCGGAGATCGGCCGCCCCAGGGACGAGGCGTGGGCGAGCGCCGCGGCGAAGCTGGCGCGCGGCCTCGCGGTCGCCGTCGACTACGCGCACGACCGCGCGGGACGGCCGCCCTTCGGCACGCTGACCGGCTTCCGCGCGGGCCGCGAGACGGCGCCCGTGCCGGACGGCACCTGCGACATCACGGCCCACGTGGCACTCGACGCGTGCGCGCTGCCCGGAGCCGCCCTGCTGACCCAGCGGGCGGCCCTGCACGCCCTGGGGGTGAGCGGTGGCCGCCCGCCGCTCTCGCTGGCCTCCAGCGATCCGGCGGCGTACGTACTGGCCCTCACGCGCGCGGGGGAAGCGGCCGAGCTGACCGCGGCGGGCGGCCTCGGCGACTTCGGGTGGCTGATCCAGCCGGTGGACTTGGACGACCCGCTACTTGTCGATGTCCCCGACCACGAAGAACAGTGACCCCAGGATCGCCACCATGTCGGCGACCAGCTGGCCGGGCAGCAGCTCGGCGAGTGCCTGGATGTTGTTGTACGACGCCGAGCGCAGCTTCAGGCGGTACGGGGTCTTCTCGCCCTTGGAGACCAGGTAGTAGCCATTGATGCCCAGGGGGTTCTCGGTCCACGCGTACGTGTGGCCCTCGGGGGCCTTGAGCACCTTCGGGAGGCGTTGGTTGACCGGCCCCTGCGGCAGCCCGGCGAGCCGCTCCAGGCAGGCGTCGGCGAGGTCGAGGGCGTTGTGGGTCTGCTCCAGGAGCACCTCGAAGCGGGCCAGGCAGTCGCCCTCCTGACGCGTGACGACCTTCAGGGTGTCCTGCAGCTCCCCGTACGCGAGGTAGGGCTCGTCACGGCGCAGGTCGAAGTCGACTCCGGAAGCGCGGGCGATGGGACCGCTCACTCCGTAGGCGTGCACCGCCTCCGGGGAAAGCACACCGACGCCGCGGGTACGCCCCCGGAAGATCTCGTTGCCGAGCACCAGCTTGTCGTACACGTCCATGCGGGAGCGGACCGACGCGACAGCGGCACGCGCGCGTGCGGTCCATCCGGCGGGCATGTCCTCCTTGAGGCCGCCGACCCGGTTGAACATGTAGTGCATACGGCCGCCGGAGATCTCCTCCATCACGTTCTGGAGCTCCTCGCGCTCCCGGAACGCGTGGAACACCGGGGTGATTCCGCCCAGTTCGAGCGGATACGAGCCGAGGAACATCAGGTGGTTGAGTACGCGGTTCAGCTCGGCGAGGAGCGTGCGCATCCAGACGGCACGCTCGGGCACCTCCATGCCGAGCATCCGCTCCACGGCGAGGACGACCCCGAGCTCGTTCGAGAACGCGGAGAGCCAGTCGTGCCGGTTGGCGAGCACCACGATCTGCCGGTAGTCACGCGCCTCGAAGAGCTTCTCCGCGCCGCGGTGCATATAGCCGATGACCGGCTCCGCCTGCTGGATCCGCTCGCCGTCGAGGACGAGGCGCAGCCGCAGCACGCCGTGCGTGGACGGGTGCTGCGGGCCGATGTTGAGCACCATGTCGGTGCTCTCCGCGGCGCCGCCGATGCCGAGCGTGGTCTCCGTCGTGGGGCTCATGCGCGCATTCTCTCGTACGCGCGCTCATACGCGACTGTCACGTCGGCTACGTAGGCTTGAGGCATGGAATCGGGGACGGCACGACCGGCACGGCCGGCACAGCCCGGACAGTCAGGCGCGGAGCCGGTGTGGACCGGACTGCCGCGGGGGCTGCTGCGCATGCGGCGGCTGCTGCTCGTGGTGTGGCTCGTGCCGGTCGCGGCGGCCGTCGGAGTGCTCCTGTGGATCTTCGCCGGACCCGTGTGGGCGGCCTTCGCGGCCGTTCCGCTGGCCTTCGTGGCCTGGGGCTGGCCGATGCTCGGGCGCAACTGGCGCTCGTGGCGGTACGCGGAGCGGTCCGACGACCTGCTGATCAGCCGGGGCGTGCTCTGGCGCGAGGAGACGATCGTCCCGTACGGCCGCATGCAGCTGGTCGAGGTGACATCGGGGCCCGTGGAGCGGCACTTCGGCCTGGCCAGCGTGCAGCTGCACACCGCGGCGGCCGCCACGGACGCCCGGATCCCCGGCCTCATCCCCGAGGAGGCCGAGCGGCTGCGCGACCGGCTCACCGAGCTGGGCGAGGCCCGCTCGGCGGGGCTGTGAGCGGCGTACGGGAGGTGACGGGGGAGGAACACGCCCCGGACGCCGAGGACGTACGAGAACAGCGTCTGCACCCCGTCACGCCCCTGCGCAGGGCGTGGGCACCGGTGGCGATCGTCGTGGGCTTCGCGGTGCACGACCCGAACGGCACGCAGCGCCGGGTGTCCGAGCTCCCCGTGACCCAGATCCTCGCCGGGATCGCCGTCGTCCTCCTGGGCGGCGCCCTCTACGGCTTCATGAGCTGGTGGTTCACGCACTTCGCCGTCACCGACACCGAACTGCGCATCCGTACCGGACTGATCTTCCGGCGCACCGCGCACATCCGGCTCGACCGGCTCCAGGCGGTGGACGTGACGCAGCCGCTCGCGGCCCGTATCGCGGGCGTCGCCAAGCTCAAGCTGGACGTCGTCGGTACGGAGAAGAAGGACGAACTGGCCTATCTGGGCCAGGAGGAAGCTTCCGCCCTGCGGGCCGAACTCCTCGCGCGGGCGGCCGGTTTCGCGCCCGAGACCGCCCGCGAGGTCGGCGAGGCGCCGGTCAACAACCTGGTGCACGTACAGCCGCGCATGCTCGCGATCTCCCTGCTGCTGACCGGCACCACGTGGGGCATGCTCGTCGCCACGCTCATCGTGCCGCCCTTCCTGTGGTTCGCCACCCACAACCTGTGGACAGTGCTCGCGACCGGACTTCCCATGCTGGGCGGCGCCTTCGCCAGCAGCATCGGGCGGTTCATCGGGGAGTACGACTGGAAGGTGGGCGAATCCCCCGACGGCCTGCGCATCGACCACGGGCTGCTCGACAAGGCGCACGAGACGGTGCCTCCGGGCCGCGTGCAGACGGTGCGCGTCGTGGAGCCCTGGCTGTGGCGGCGGCGCGGGTGGGTGCGGGTGGAGCTGGACGTGGCGGGCTCGTCCAACGGCGTTCTGGTCCCGGTCGCGCCGCGTGAGGTCGCGGAGTCGGTGATCGCGCGGATCCTGCCGGGCGTGCGGGTGCCTGCTCCGGCCGAGCTGAGCCGTCCTCCCGCGCGGGCGGCATGGTGCCTTCCGGTGTGGTGGAAGGGGTACGGCCTCGCGGTCACGGACACGGTGTTCGCGGCGCGGCACGGACTCCTTCGCCGCCGCCTCTCCCTGGTGCCGCACGCGAAGGTGCAGAGCGTGCGGCTCACGCAGGGGCCCTGGGAGCGGTTCAAGGGGGTGGCGGACGTGGAGGTGGACACCGGCGCGAACAAAACGGTCACCGCGCGGCTGCGCCCCGCCGGGGAGGCGATCGAACTGCTCCAGTCCCAGGCCGACCGCTCACGCACGGGCCGGCGGACAGCACGTCCGGACCGGTGGATGGCCTGACGAGAAGGGCTTCATTCCCCAACCCCGCCCCTTCCCGAAAACCCGCTCCGGCGCAGGGGCCTACCTGGGGCTCCACCCCAGACCCCGCACAAGATGGCCTCAAACGCCGGCCGGGCTGGAAGAACGCCTACGCGCGCAACGCAGTCCGCAGCTCGGCGACGTCGATCTGCTCAGTCTCATCATGCGCCGTCAGGTCGATGACCTGCCCCACGCCCCGCTGCGCGTCGTCGCCGTCAGGCTTCTTGAACTCCGCCTCGGCCTCCGCCTTGTGCACGGCGAGTGCCTCCTCGCCCACCACATCGGCGAGGTCCACGTTCTGGACGGACTCCAGTGCCCCAGCAGTCGCCTCGCCCTTCGTACCGAAGAAGTCGAAACCGCCCTGTACGGCCGGACGCAGCCTCTGTGCGGGCGGCGCGACGGCAACCGCGCGCTCATGCCCGCCGTACCCCTCGGCCGCCCCGGACTTCCCCCGCGCTTCGTCCCCGTCCGCACTCTGGCCGGAAATCGCACCCTCGCGGGACAGCCCGCCCTCGCGCGAAAGACCGCCCTGACGCGAAAGACCGCCCTCGGGGGAAGGCTTCGGCGTCAGCCGGTCGAGCGCCGAGTTCGCCCGCTCGTACAACGACGGGGGCGCGATCGACCCCGGACGCACGACGGGAGCCGGGGTCTCGGCACGGGCGGCCGGAGCCTGCGCGGGGACCGGTACCTGCTCGCGGACCGGAGCCGGTGGCAGCGCCCGCGCCGGAGTGGACGCCTCTATGGCGAGCAGCCGCCGCCCCTCAAGGGCGCTCGCCCGCTCGGTCTCCGCCGTCGCATACCGCCGAAGGAGCGCCGCGTGTTCGTTCCGCAGTGCGGCAAGCTCGGCCCGCTTGGACCGCAGCTTCGTCTCCAGACGGCCCCGGATCTCGCGGGACTCGTCGAGGTCGGACTCGCACTCGGCTATGCGTTCCTCGTAGCGCCACTCGTCGCTCTTGCGGCCGCGGCCCAGCTCGGCGACCTGTTTGCCGGCCGCCAGGTCCCAGCGGCGCATGACGACCGAGCCCACGACGGCCGCCGCGGCAGCGGCGGCGGCCAGGCCGCGGAGCACGACGGGTTCCGCGAACAGCCAGGCGCCGCCGGCGCAGACCAGAGAGAGACCTGCGACCGTCGAGGGAGGAAGCAGCCTGTGCAAGGGTGGGGAATGGCGGTGACGTCCACGTGGCATGGCCAGAAACTTACCGCGCGTAGGCGAACTCTGGTGCCCCGCCCGCCAAAATGACAACGCCACTGTGCCGACTCCCCACCCTTAACGATCCTCTTCGGCCACTCAACTCCACTTTCGGCCGAGCCACTTCGAGGATGCCGCGTGATGCCGCCTCCGGTTCCGCTACTTCCCGATCACTTCTTGATCAATCCCTTCGACTCCAGATACTCCCTGGCGACATCGGCTTCCTTCTGCCGCTCCACATCGACCTTCCGGTCGAGTTCCGCGAGATCTTCGGTCGTCAGCGTCTTGGTCAGCTTCCCGAGGGCGTCGGCTATCTCCTTGTCGCCCGCTTCCTTCGCGTTCACAACCGGAAGGATGTTGTCCGCGTTCTGCAGCTTCTTGTCGTCCTCAAGGGCCACAAGACCGAAGCTGTCGAGCGTCGCGTCGGTGGTCGTGGTCAGCACCACCTGGTCCGTGCCGTTCTTGACGGCCTGCTTGGACTGCGTGGTGCCCACGCCCTTGGGGTCGATTCCCGCGACATCGATGCCGTACGTCTTCTTGAGTCCCGGAGCGCAGAACGGCCGCGACTCGCATTCGTCACTCGCGGCGATCTTGACCTTCTCGCCGGACTTGCCGAGATCCGAAAGCGTCTTGAGCTTGTGCTCCTTCGCGTATTCCTTGCTCACCGCGAAGGAGTTCTGGTCGACCGCCTCACCGACCTCAAGCACCTTCAGGCCGCGCGGTTCGGCGAGCTTCTTCAGCTCGGCCACCGTGTCGTCCACATCATTCGAGGCGACGGGCTTCGCCTTCGGGCCGTTCTTGCCGAGGTTCAGGAACTCCGCGAGCGTCGCCGCGTATTCGGGAGCGACATCTATCGCGCCCTTCTTCAGCTCGGGTTCGTAGACCTCGCGGTTCTGGACGGTCTTGACCTCGGCGTCGTATCCGGCGTCCTCCAGGACTCCCACATAGAGCTCGGCGAGGACCTTCTGCTCGGTGAAGCGGGCCGAGCCGACGACGATCTTGCCCTTGTCGCCCGCCTTGCCCGCGCTGTCGCCCTTGCCGTCCTTCTCCAGGCTGTCCCCGCCGCACGCGGTGAGCCCCGCGGTCAGCGCCACGACGGCCACGGCCGCCCCTGCCATCCGTCGCGCGCGACGCGTTGTGCTGTTCATCGGTGAACCACCATTTCGAAAGCCCTTGAGAACACTGAAAAATGCGGCAGACTGCCGCGAACTGCCTGCCGCCCGGCGATCACTGCGCGACCCCCGAGCGACCCCGCATGGGATTGAAGACCTTGCCCACCACGACGAGCACCACCTCCACGAAGAGCGCGAGCAGTGCCACGAGCAGGGCGCCCGCCACCACCTGAGGCGTGTTCTGCAGGTTGAACCCGGCCGTGATGATCCGGCCGAGGCCCCCCTCGCCCGCCATGGCGGCCAGCGTCGCCGTGGCGACGACCTGCACACCCGCGGAACGGACTCCGGTCATGATCAGCGGATACGCGAGCGGCAGTTCGACCCGGACGAACAGCTGCCGGCCACTCATGCCCATACCCCGTGCGGCCTCGACCACCGCACGGTCGACCTCGCGCATCCCGATGTAGGCGTTGGTCAGCAGCGGCGGAATCGCGAACAGTACGAGCGCGATCAGCGTCGGCACATCACCGTGCTCCCCGAGCGGGGTGAGCGTGAGCAGGACGAGCACCGCGAGGGTCGGCACCGCACGGCCGATGTTCGAGATGTTCACCGCGAGGGCGCCGCCCTTGCCGATGTGGCCGAGATACAGGGCGATCGGCAGCGCGATCAGGCAGGCGACGGCGAGGCACACACCGCTGAAGTAGAGGTGCTCGGCAAGCCGGTGCCACACCCCCTTCTCGCCCTCCCAGTTGGCGCCCGTGGTCAGCCATTCGTACGCGCCGGTTATCGCGTTCATGCAGGTTCAGCCACCTTGGCCGGGCGCTTCGCGCTCGCGGGACGGTTCGTACGGATGCGGCGGATCCGGGTCCAGGGCGTCAGCCACCTCTGGAGCGCGAGCAGGAGCAGGTCGGCGACGACGGCGAGGAGCACGCAGAGCGCGGACGCGGTGAGCACCTGCGCCTTGAAGGTCGTGTCGAGGCCGTCGAGGATCAGCGAACCGAGGCCTCCGTAGTCGACGATCGCGCCCACGGTCGTCAGGGCCACCGTCGAGACCGTGGTGATCCGGACGCCGGCGAGCAGCGCGGGCAGCGCGAGCGGCAGTTCGACCTCCCACAGCAGCCGCAGCGGGCCGTACCCCATCCCCCTGGCGGCGTCCCGTGCCTCCTCCGGCACGGCCTGGAGCCCCGCCAGGATGTTCCGCACCAGGATCGTCAGGGAGTACAGCACGAGGCCCGTGACGACCAGCGAGGCCGAGAGCCCGAAGAAGGGCAGCAGGAGCGAGAACATGGCCAGCGAGGGCACGGTGTAGAGCACGGTCGTCACACCGAGGATCGGGCCTGCCAGGAAACGCCAGCGCCGCGCGAGCAGCGCGAGCGGCAGCGAGACGGCGACGCCGATGGCGACCGATGCCGCGGTGATGCCCACGTGCTGCACGGTGGCGTCGATCAACTCCTGGCTGCGGGAGCTGACGTACTCCCCGCAGATCCAGTCGTTCGTCACCAGACAGTTCTGCCCGCTCATCCGCCCCACTCCCCCCGCATCCCGTTTCCGAGGCCGTCTGGCGACCCTAACGCGGGGCACCGACAATCGCCGAGACTCGTCGTACAGGCGCAACATGGGCTTTACACAACGCCCGCAACAATGGGGAATCATGATCCGGTTCGAGCACGTCACCAAGCGGTACGAGGACGGCACCACGGCCGTCGACGACCTGTCCTTCGAGGTCGCCGAGGGCGAACTGGTCACGCTCGTCGGCCCGTCGGGCTGCGGGAAGACGACGACGATGAAGATGGTGAACCGTCTCATCGAGCCGTCGGAGGGCCGGATATTCGTCGACGGAGAGGACATATCCACCACCGACCCGGTGCAACTCCGGCGCCGTATCGGCTATGTCATCCAGCAAGTCGGCCTCTTCCCGCACAAAACGGTCCTGGAGAACACGGCGACCGTCCCGCACCTCCTCGGCGTGAAGCGCGGCAAGGCCCGCGAACGCGCCGCCGAACTCCTCGACCTGGTCGGCCTCGACCCCGCCACCTTCGGCGACCGCTACCCCGAGCAGCTCTCCGGGGGCCAGCGCCAGCGCGTGGGCGTGGCCCGTGCGCTGGCGGCCGATCCGCCGGTGCTCCTGATGGACGAGCCCTTCGGCGCCGTCGACCCCGTGGTGCGCGAGCGCCTGCAGAACGAGTTCCTCCGCCTCCAGCAGGCCGTCCGCAAGACCGTGCTCTTCGTCACGCACGACATCGAGGAGGCGGTCCGCCTGGGTGACCGGATGGCCGTCTACGGAGAGGGCCGCATCGAGCAGTTCGACACCCCGTCGACGATCCTGGGCGCACCGTCCAACGACTATGTGGCGGACTTCGTCGGCGCGGACCGCGGCCTCAAGCGCCTCTCCGTGACGCCCATCGAGGAGGGCGACCTGGAGCAGCCGCCCGTCCTGCACCTGGACGACCCGCTGCCCGCGAAGCTCGACGCCCGCTGGGCCGTGGTCCTGGACGGCGAGAACAACCTGCACGGCTGGATCTCCGCCGAGCACGCGCACAGCGGCCCCGGAACGGTCCGGGATCACGCGCGCCGCATGGAGGCATGGCTTCCGGTGGGGGCGACCCTGAAGCAGGCGTTCTCGACGATGCTCCAGCACGACGCGGGCTGGATCGCGGTCATCGACAAGGAAAGCGAGGGCCGCTTCCTCGGCATCCTCACCCCGGCCCGCCTGCACGAGGCGCTGCGCAGGTCGACGGCGGCGGACGCACGTGACATCGCTCGCGGGGACGTCGAGTTGGAGACGATCACGGGCATCGGAAAGAGCTGAGGAGGCCCGCTCGGGTCAGTCCTGCCCGCCGGCCAGGCGCCCGCTCATCCACTCCATGGCGGCGGGGATCTCACGGCGCCACGTGTTGAAGTTGTGCCCGCCGCTGTCGAGCGTGATCGACGAGATGCGCGTGGGCGACTTCACCTTGCCGATGAACTTCTCGGTGTCCTCGTAGTTGTCCTCTCCTTGTTTGCTGGTGGTGACAAGGAGGGACGTCTTGGGCGGCGGCATGTGGTCGAGGTACCACATGAGGTCGGCGCGCCGCTCCAACTCCTTGTCGCCGTGGAAGAGATCGCCCGTCGTGACGTCGATCGGCGCCTTGTAGTACGCGGAGAGGCCCACCCCCGCCGCGTACACGTCGGGGTGGTGCACGGCGAGCTTCAGGGCGCAGTAGCCGCCCGTGGAGTCGCCGATGATGCCCAGGGAGCCCGCGGTCCGGCCCGCCCTGTAGTGCTCGGAAATGGCACCGGGCAGGTCCTTGGCGAAGAACGTCTCGGCCTGCGGTCCGCCGGGGACGTCCACGCACTCAGTGTCCCGCGGCGGCGCCACGGTGGGCCGCATCATGACCAGGATCATCGGCTGCATCAGGTCCCGCTTGGCCTTCTGGTGGACGGTCTGCGGGTAGTGCAGGCCCTTGATCAGCGCCTCGGCGGTGCCGGGGTAGCCGGTGAGGACCACGGACACGGGGAACGTGCGCTTCTTGAACCGCGGCTGGAAGTACTCGGGCGGCAGGTAGACGTACGCGGGGCTTGCTATGTCCGACTCCTTGCCGCTGACGACGACCTTCTGGATCTGTCCGCCGATCGAGGGCCGCTCGCCGCCGGGCACGTTCACCGGGCGGGTGCCGCGCACGTCGACGGGTGTCGTGCCCGCGGCCGGATCGTGGTCGACGACGACTCCGGGGCTCGTCTCCTGGCCGAAGAGATCCGCCCACGTGGCGTAGAAGCCGAAGGCCTGGTTGGCGGCGAGACCGACCGAGGAGAAGACGGCCAGCTGTGTGGCGAGGAGGAGGCCGACACGGCCGCTGACGGCCCGCCAGGAGCGTTTGGCCAGGCGCGGCCAGAGCCAGACCGTGCCGATGAAAAGCACGGCGGCGAGGAGCACCGCCAACGCGAGGACCGCTTTGCTCGTCAGACCCATGGGGAGTTCTGCCTGCGCTTTCTGCCTGTTCCGTTGTTCTTTTTTCCGGCGGTTTTCCGGTCGGGAGTGAACCCGATTCCCGGAAGAACCGTCCTAGAGGGCGCAATGTCGCCGGATGCCGTTTTGGTGCCGGATTCAAGGTCTCTCGCAGAACCACGGGATGCGATGTCTGTCAGGATAGATGCGGAAATGTCGGGCCGGGTTCCGGACAGTGAGGGCAGCCGCCCCGAGGGACGGCGCCGTGTCGACGGGCTCCGTGACGGCAGACTCGGCCGCCTGCTCCGCGGCCCCCGCCCCGAGGCCGTACCGACCGTCGTCGCCCGCGCCTGCACCCTGGTCGGCCTGCTGAACATCGCGGCCGGCGTCTTCCCGCGCTTCCGCAAGAGCCGTATGCACGCCATCGCCGAGGTCCTGCCCGGCGCGCTCGGCCCCTTCGCCGCCGCGCTCGCACTCAGTATCGGTGTCCTCCTGCTGCTGCTCGCACACGGCCTGCGCCGCCACAAGCGGCGGGCCTGGCGGGCGGCCGTGGTGCTGCTCCCGATCGGGGCCGTGGCGCAGTTCGCCTACCGGCACTCGGTCATCGGCGTACTGATCTCGCTCGTGCTCCTGACGCTGCTGCTGCGCCACCGGCGTGAGTTCGCGGCGCTGCCCGACCCGCGCAGCCGCTGGCGTGCCCTGGCCAACTTCGTGCTCCTGGGAGCCGGTTCCATCCTCCTGGGCCTGATGATCGTCAGCGTCCATCCGCGCAGGGTCATCGGGGACCCGAGCATCACGGACCGCCTCGCCCACGTCCTGTACGGCCTGTTCGGCCTCGAAGGCCCGGTCGACTACTACGGGCGGACGTCCTGGACGGTCGCCTACTCCCTGGGCGCCCTCGGCCTGCTCACCGCGATCACCACCATCTACCTGGCCTTCCGCCCCGAACACCCGGCCGCGCGGCTCACCGAGGACGACGAGACGAAGCTGCGCGCCCTGCTCGACAAGCACGGCGCACGCGACTCGCTCGGCCACTTCGCGCTCCGCCGCGACAAGGGCGCGGTCTTCTCCCCCAGCGGCAAGGCGGCGGTCACCTACCGCGTCGTCTCCGGAGTGATGCTCGCGAGCGGCGACCCGATCGGCGACGTGGAGGCGTGGCCCGGCGCGATCGAGCGCTTCATGGACGAGGCGAAGGCGCACTCCTGGACGCCCGCCGTCATGGGCTGCTCCGAGACCGGCGGCGAGGTCTGGACCCGCGAGACGGGCCTCGACGCCCTCGAACTGGGCGACGAGGCGGTGGTGGATGTCGCGGATTTCTCCCTGTCCGGGCGTGCGATGCGCAACGTACGCCAGATGGTCAAGCGGATCGAGCGGGGTGGATACGAGACGCGCGTACGGCGCGTGCGTGACCTCGGGGAGCGCGAGCTGGAGCGGATCCAGCGCGCCGCCGACGACTGGCGCGGCACCGACACCGAACGCGGCTTCTCCATGGCGCTCGGCCGCATAGGGGACCCGGACGACGGCGACTGTCTGATCGCGACCGCCCACAAGGCAGACGACGAACCGGGCCCCTACGGAGACCTCAAGGCCGTCCTCCACTTCGTCCCCTGGGGCAAGGACGGCGTCTCCCTGGACCTCATGCGCCGCGACCGCGCCGCCGACCCCGGCATGAACGAGCTGCTCATCGTGGCCGCTCTCCAGGCCGCCCCGAAGCTCGGCATCGCGCGCGTGTCCCTCAATTTCGCGATGTTCCGCGCGGCACTCGCACGCGGCGAGAAGATCGGCGCGGGGCCGGTGCTGCGCGCCTGGCGCGGACTGCTCGTCTTCCTGTCGCGCTGGTTCCAGATCGAGTCCCTGTACAAGTTCAACGCGAAGTTCCGCCCCCGCTGGGAGCCCCGCTTCGTCGTCTACCGCTCCTCCAAGGAGCTCCCCCGCATCGGCTTCGCGGCCATGCAGGCAGAGGGCTTCGTGACCTTCGCGCCACCCCGCTTCCTGCGCCGGGGGAGCGCACAGCGCCGCCCCTGCCCCCACCGCACGGCGGAGCGCGAGGTCCGGGCGGCGTAGACCCCGCCCGCACGGGCCTAGGCTGGAGGCATGAGTACGTTGCGCGGGCGGGGAACGGTCGAGGGGCTGCCGGAGTGGGGCCGCTGCGCGGTCATGGGGGTCGTGAACGTGACCCCGGACTCCTTCTCCGACGGGGGCCGCTGGTTCGACACCACGGCCGCCGTCAAGCACGGCATCGACCTGGTCGCACAGGATGCCGACCTGGTGGACGTGGGCGGTGAGTCGACCCGTCCCGGCGCCCCGCGCGTCGACGAGGACGAGGAGCTGCGGCGTGTGATCCCCGTCGTGCGGGGCCTCGCGTCCGAGGGCGTGACGGTGTCCGTGGACACGATGCGCGCCACCGTCGCCGAGCAGGCGCTCGCCGCGGGCGCCGTCCTGGTGAACGACGTCAGCGGCGGCCTCGCCGACGCGCGCATGGTCCCCGCGGTCGCCGCCGCCGGGGCGCCCTTCGTGGTCATGCACTGGCGCGGCTTCCTCACCGACATCCACGCCAAGCCCGTCTACGAGGACGTGGTCTCCGAAGTCGTCGCCGAGCTCCACGCGCGCGTGCAGGCCGCCATCGAGGGCGGCATCGCCCCCGAGCGCATCGTCATCGACCCGGGCCTCGGCTTCTCCAAGGACGTCGAGCACGACCTCGCGCTCCTCGGCCGCCTCGACAGCCTGCGTGAGCTCGGCCACCCGATCCTGGTCGCCGCCTCCCGCAAGCGCTTCCTCGGACGCGTCCTGGCGGGCCCCGAGGGCGCGCCGCCGCCCGCCCGCGAGCGCGACGCGGCCACCGCCGCCGTCTCCGCCATCGCCGCCCACCAGGGCGCCTGGGCGGTCCGCGTGCACGAGGTGCGGGCCACCGCCGACGCCGTCCGTGTCGCACACGCCGTGACGAGCGCGGCGGGCGGTCCTCAGTGACCGGGGCCAGGACCGACGCGGAACAGGTCGAGGCGGCCAACACGGCTTTCTACGAAGCTCTGGAGCGCGGCGATTTCGACGAGCTCTCCGACCTCTGGATGGACGGGGACGTGCCCCTGGAGCCCGAGGACCCCGACGGCCGGGACGACGAGGACATCGCGCAGGACGGCGACGAAGCCGCGATCTCCTGCGTCCACCCCGGCTGGCCGGTCCTGACGGGCCGCGGCGAGGTCTTGAGGTCGTACGCGCTGATCATGGCGAACACCGAGTACATCCAGTTCTTCCTCACCGACGTGCACGTCGGGGTCGCCGGTGACACCGCCCTGGTGACCTGCACCGAGAACATCCTCAGCGGCGGCCCGCCCCCCGAGGGCGGCGGCGAACTCGGCCCGCTCGTCGGCCAGCTCGTCGTCGCCACGAATGTGTTCCGGCGCACAGTGGACGGATGGAAGCTCTGGTCGCACCACGCCTCACCCGTACTCGCCGAAACCGACGACGAAGAGGGCGAGGAGTCACCCTCCTGAGTGGGTAGGGGCGGTTGCAGGAGCCCCCACGGGCAAGGACTGTCAGTGCGCGCAGGTAGATTCGGTCGAGGCTGGTGTGCCGACCGCATTCGGTGCAGGCCTGCCGATACCGACGATTGCAGGAGTGATTCGCGTGGATCGTGTCGCGCTGCGCGGCCTCAAGGCCCGTGGGCACCACGGTGTCTTTCCGCGGGAACGCGAAGAGGGCCAGACCTTCATCGTGGACCTGGTAATTGGCCTGGACACCCGTGCGGCCGCCGCCGACGACGACCTGGCGAAGACCGTGCACTACGGCATCGTGGCCGAGGAGGTCGTGGCCGCCGTCGAAGGTGATCCCGTCGACCTCATCGAAACGCTTGCCGAGCGCATCGCCCAGACGTGTCTGAAGCACGACGGAGTCCTGGAGGTCGAGGTGTGCGTCCACAAACCGGACGCCCCGATCACCGTCCCCTTCGACGATGTGACCGTCACCATCACCCGGAGCCGAGTATGACCGCGTTTTCCACGCAAGGGCAGAGCGATCCGACCGTCCAGCCGGTGCCCACCGCCGTGGTGGAACAGGTCGACGCAGCCGACACCACGCTCTCCAACCCCAAACGCGCCGTGATCTCCCTCGGCAGCAATCTCGGCAACCGCCTGGAGACGCTGCAGGGCGCGATCGACGCCCTGGAGGACACCCCCGGCCTGCGCGTCAAGGCCGTCTCTCCCGTGTACGAGACGGAGCCCTGGGGCGTCGAGCCGGACACCCAGCCGTCGTACTTCAACGCGGTCGTCGTGGTGAAGACCACCCTGCCGCCCTCCTCGCTCCTTGAGCGGGCGCACGCCATCGAGGAGGCCTTCCACCGCGTACGGGACGAGCGCTGGGCCGCCCGCACGATCGACGTCGACATCGTGGCGTACGCCGACGTCGTCTCGGACGACCCGGTCCTCACGCTCCCCCACCCGCGTGCGCACGAGCGCGCCTTCGTCCTCGCCCCCTGGCACGACGTGGAGCCCGAGGCGCAGCTCGCCGGGCGCGGCGCGGTCGCCGACCTGCTCGCCAAGGTCACCCGTGACGGGGTCGCACCCCGTGTCGACCTGGAACTCCGGCTGCCCGAATAGTCGTTAGGGTCTATCGGACCCGCACGACGAAAACGGGTCCGTACGACGACGAAGGCGACGAAGGGTCATCGTGGATCAGCTGCGCATCAGGACGCTGGCCGGCGTCTTCGTGGTGGCCGGAGTGCTGTCCTGGGCGGGCGCCCGGCTGTGGGACTCCGTGGGCACACTGCCGCGGGTCCCGCTGGCCGCGCCCATCGTGCTCGCGGTGATCGCCGCTGTGCTGCTCGCCACGGCGCTCTCGCTGCGCGCCCGACTGCGCGCGCAGCGCGAGCGGCGTCCCGGGGCGAAGGGCGTCGAGCCGATGATGGCCGCACGTGCGGTGGTCTTCGGTCAGGCGAGCGCCCTGGTCGCAGCCCTGGTCGCCGGGATGTACGGCGGCACGGGCGCCTTCCTCCTGGAGTACCTGGACGTCCCGTCCCGCCGCGACCAGGCGATCTACGCCGGCCTCTCGCTCCTGGCGGGCATCGCGGTGATAGCGGCGGCCTTCTTCCTGGAGCGGGTCTGCAGACTCCCGGAGGACGACGACGAACACGGTGGAACGGCCGCGGCGGCGTAGTGCCGACCCGCCCCGTAAGGGGCGCGGGGAACTGCGCGACCACCCCCCACCGGCCCGCAGCCCCATCACCGCACCCCCAGCGGAGCGTCACCGCGCCATGATCAGACTCATCGCCTCATTGCGCGTCGCGGGGTCACGGAGCTGACCCCGTACCGCCGACGTGATCGTCTTCGCGCCCGGCTTCCGCACCCCGCGCATGGTCATGCACATGTGCTCGCACTCGACGACCACGATGACGCCGCGCGGCTCCAGGATCTCCATCAGCGAGTCCGCGACCTGCGTGGTCAGCCGCTCCTGGACCTGCGGGCGGCGCGCGTACACGTCCACGAGGCGGGCGAGCTTGGACAGGCCGGTGATCTTGCCGTCGGTCGACGGGATGTAGCCGACGTGCGCGACGCCGTGGAACGGCACCAGGTGGTGCTCGCAGGAGCTCTGCACCTCGATGTCCTTCACCAGGACCATCTCGTCGTGACCGAGGTCGAACGTCGTCGTCAGGACGTCCTCGGGCTTGAGCCACAGACCGCCGAATATCTCCTTGTACGCGCGGGCCACGCGCCCGGGGGTCTCCCGCAGGCCCTCACGGTCCGGGTCCTCGCCGACCGCGATGAGCAGCTCACGCACGGCGTTCTCGGCCCGCTTCTCGTCGAACACGCCGATCGTGCCCTCGCCGTCCAGCGTCACGGGATCGGTCATGTGTGCCTCGTTCCTAGCGTTCCACGCATCAGCGCGTCTGTGCGTACGAAAAAACTGCGCCCCCCAGGCTAGAACCAGGGGGGCGCAGCTTCCATTCCGGGCCTGCTGAGGCGCCGGGGATCAGCTCCGGGAATCAGCTCTCGGGGCGATCTTCCTTCGTCACGTCGACGGGCGTTTCCGTCGGGCCTGCGGTCACCGCGGGCGTGGCGCCGTTCGCACCGTTCGTCAGCGACAGCTCCCGGGGGGAGAGCACCGGCGGGCGGGTCGAGGGCGTACGCCGCGAGGAACCGGTCCACGCCGGGCGCGCCGGACGCTTCACGATGCCTGCGAAGACCTCGGCGATCTGCTCCTTGTTGAGCGTCTCCTTCTCGAGGAGCTGGAGGACCAGGTTGTCGAGAACGTCGCGGTTCTCGACGAGGATCTCCCAGGCCTCGTTGTGCGCGGTCTCGATGAGCTTCTTGACCTCTTCGTCGACCAGCGCCGCGACCTCTTCGGAGTAGTCGCGCGGGTGACCCATCTCGCGGCCCAGGAACGGCTCGGTGTTGTCACCGCCGAACTTGATCGCGCCGAGCCGCTCGGTCATGCCGTACTGCGTGACCATGGCCCGTGCGGTCGCGGTGGCCTTCTCGATGTCGTTCGCCGCGCCCGTCGTCGGGTCGTGGAAGACGAGCTCCTCGGCCGCGCGCCCGCCCAGCATGTAAGCGAGCTGGTCGAGCATTTCGTTGCGCGTGGTCGAGTACTTGTCCTCGTCCGGCAGGACCATCGTGTAACCGAGGGCCCGGCCGCGCGACAGGATCGTGATCTTGTGGACCGGGTCCGAGTTCGGAGACGCCGCCGCGACCAGGGCGTGACCGCCCTCGTGATACGCGGTGATCTTCTTTTCCTTGTCGGACATGATCCGCGTCCGCTTCTGCGGACCGGCCACGACACGGTCGATCGCCTCGTCGAGCGAGTGGTTGTCGATCAGCTTCTTGTCGCCGCGCGCCGTGAGGAGCGCCGCTTCGTTCAGCACGTTCGACAGGTCGGCACCGGTGAAGCCCGGCGTACGCCGCGCCACCGCGCCGAGGTCGACGTCCGGGGCGACCGGCTTGCCCTTCTGGTGAACCTTGAGGATCTCCAGACGGCCCTGCATGTCCGGACGGTCGACCGCGATCTGACGGTCGAAACGGCCGGGACGCAGGAGCGCGGGGTCGAGGATGTCGGGGCGGTTCGTGGCGGCGATCAGGATGACGCCGCCCTTCACGTCGAAGCCGTCCATCTCGACGAGCAGCTGGTTCAGCGTCTGCTCGCGCTCGTCGTGACCGCCGCCCATGCCGGCGCCGCGGTGGCGGCCGACGGCGTCGATCTCGTCGACGAAGACGATCGCCGGGGCGTTCGCCTTGGCCTGCTCGAAGAGGTCACGCACACGCGACGCACCGACACCGACGAACATCTCGACGAAGTCGGAACCGGAGATCGAGTAGAAGGGGACGCCGGCCTCGCCCGCGACAGCGCGCGCGAGCAGCGTCTTACCCGTACCGGGAGGCCCGTAGAGGAGCACGCCCTTGGGGATCTTGGCTCCGACGGCCTGGAACTTCGCCGGCTCCTGGAGGAACTCCTTGATCTCGTGGAGTTCCTCGACGGCCTCGTCCGAACCGGCCACATCCGAGAACGTCGTCTTCGGAGTGTCCTTGGTGATCAGCTTGGCCTTGGACTTCCCGAACTGCATGACCCGGGAGCCGCCGCCCTGCATCTGATTCATCAGGAACAGGAAGACGACGACGATCAGTACGAAGGGGAGCAGGGAAAGCAGGATGCCGACGAACGGGTTCTGCTTCGACGGCGAGACGGTATAACCGTCCGGGATCTTCTTGTCCTGGTACTTGTTCTGCAAGGTCTTGGCGATGTCGACACCCTGGTTGCCGATGTAGCTCGCCTGGATCTTGCTGCTGTCCTTGACCTTCTGGCCATCCTTGAGTTCGACCTTGATGGTCGACTCGTCACCGGTGGTGAGCTTGGCGGATTCGACCTTGTCGTCGTTGATCGCCTGCACAACCTGGCCGGTGTCCACCGTCTTGTAGCCACCGGACGAACCGACGACCTGCATCAACACGACCACGGCAAGGACGGCCAGCACGATCCACATGACTGGCCCACGGAAGTATCGCTTCACGTCCATCCATACGGAGCGATGACGCCCCGTCCCTCCTGCCATAGTGAGTTTGATAAAGACTGTTCTTCGGACGGTACCCCAGCATTGTCACCCGAAGCCGCACGGGACGGCTGACAAACCCGTCTTCGCATGCTCCAACGCCGGGAAACGGGTGAGGGTTCCCGGCCGCCTCCGAGGAGTTGGCCGGGGAGCCGTCGGGGAGCCGGGTCTCAGCCGCCGTAGACGTGCGGAGCGAGGGTGCCGACGAACGGCAGGTTGCGGTACTTCTCCGCGTAGTCCAGGCCGTACCCGATGACGAACTCGTTCGGGATGTCGAAGCCGACCCACTCCACGTCGATCGCGACCTTGGCGGCCTCGGGCTTGCGAAGCAGCGTGCACACCTTCAGCGACGCGGGCTCGCGCGAGCCGAGGTTGGAGAGCAGCCAGGACAGCGTCAGACCGGAGTCGATGATGTCCTCGACGATCAGGACGTGCTTGCCCTTGATGTCGGTGTCCAGGTCCTTCAGGATCCGCACGACCCCGGAGGACTGGGTGCCCGCGCCGTACGACGACACGGCCATCCAGTCCATGGTGAGCGGGGTGGACAGCGCACGCGCCAGGTCCGCCATGACCATCACCGCGCCCTTGAGCACGCCGACGATCAGCAGGTCCTTGCCCGCGTACTCCGCGTCGATCTTCGCCGCCAGCTCAGCCAGCTTCGCGTCGATCTCTTCCTTGGTGATGAGCACCGACTGAAGATCGGTGCCCATGTCTTTCGCGTCCACCCGCATCACTTTCGGTCGTCCGTCACACCGGCTGCGCAGAGCCCGGGGGCCCCTCGGTCAACAGCCTTGCCGGATCACCAGTCTGCCACCCTGGCGCTGGGCGACGACTTTGCCCGGGAGATTGATGGCTCCCTGGCCGCGCCAGCCCGTGATCAGCCGGTCGACCTCTTCGAGGTGCCTGGCGAACAGCGCACCGGCCGGGGCGCCCGCATCAATGGCGGCGCGGCGCACGATCCGGCGGCGGACGGCAGGCGGGAGCGCGTAGAGCTTGGCGCACTCCAGGAGTCCCGCTGCGTCGCGCACGGAAGCTTCCGCCTGTGCGGCCCAGTGGTCCAGGGCGTCGGCGTCATCCCGGGACAACTGGGCCGTACGGGCGAGTGCTTCCACGACGCCCTTGCCGAGCGCCTTCTCCAGGGCGGGCAGACCTTCGTGCCGCAGCCGTGAGCGCGTGTAGGCGGGGTCGGTGTTGTGGGGGTCGTCCCAGACGGGCAGCGACTGGACCATGCAGGCCTTGCGGGCCGTCTGCCGGTCGATGTGGAGGAAGGGGCGGCGGTAGCGGCGGTCGGCGCCGGGGCCGCCGGAGACGGCGGCCATCCCGGACAGGGAACGGATGCCGGAGCCGCGGGCGAGACCGAGCAGGACGGTCTCCGCCTGGTCGTCGCGGGTGTGGCCGAGCAGGATCGCGGCGGCGCCGTGCCGGTCGGCGACGGCGTCGAGCGCGCCGTACCTCGCGTCGCGGGCCGCGGCTTCGGGGCCGCCGTCCCGTCCGACGTCGACGGCGACGGAGTCGATCGGGGCGAGGCCGAGCGCGGTGAGCCGCGCGACGACCTCGGCGGCGCGCAGATCGGACCCGTCCTGCAGTCCGTGGTCGACGGTGACGCCGCCGGCCCGGATGCCGAGTTTGGGGGCCTCGAAGGCGAGGGCGGAGGCGAGCGCCATGGAGTCGGCCCCGCCGGAGCACGCGACAAGGACGAGTGGCGACGTGGCCGGCTCGCGTGGAGGGTGGGGGTGAGCAGGGCTCGGGGGGACGTGCTCGGGGATGCGCTGTGCTTCGGGGCGCAGGGCGTCGGAGCGCCGCAGATCGGCGCTCGGGGCTTCGGTGCGCTGTACGTCGGTCAGTACGTCGTGGAGTACGCGGCGGACCGCCAGGCGTATCGCCGCGACCGCAGGATGGGGACCCATGTCCGGTTCCCTTCATGAAGTTCGGGGGTGAGCCTCGGACCTGTCACTCAGGACCACACTCAGGAGATCGGGCCTCAGACAGATCCCACGAGATTAGTCACTCAGAGTGTGTCGATGGTGACAGAGCCGAGCCGTTCCCCGAGCATTGCACGCCTACCCATGGCTCACGGTCCCTCGGACGGGTGATTGCGGAGGCGTTCTCCTGCCATCGGCCGCAACTCGCTCCTTTACTGCGCTCACTCCCCCTTACGGTGCACCCGCGCGACCCAGTCCGCCGGTTTGGCGATCTCCGACTTGGTGGGCAGCGTGTTCGGCGAAGTCCAGACCCGGTTGAAGCCGTCCATTCCGACCTCGCCGACGACCGCGCGTACGAAACGCTCGCCGTCGCGGTATTGGCGCAATTTCGCATCGAGGCCGAGCAGCTTGCGCAGGGCCTGGTCGAGGCGGCTCGCGCCGCGCGCCCTGCGCTGCTGAAACTTCTCCCGGATCTCGCCGACGGAGGGCACCACGTCGGGACCGACTCCGTCCATCACGAAGTCCGCGTGTCCTTCGAGGAGCGACATGACGGCCGTGAGGCGGGCGAGGATCTCGCGCTGGGCGGGGGTCTGCACCAGCTCCACCAGGGAGCGGCCCCCGTCGTCCTCCTCGGCCTCGGGGCGGCCGCCGGCGAGCGACTGGGCCGTTTCCCTGATGCGCTCCAGGACCGTCATCGGGTCGACCTCGGTCTCGGAGAGGAACGACTGGATCTCCCCTTCGAGGTGGTCACGCAGCCAGGGCACGGCCGAGAACTGGGTGCGGTGCGTCTCCTCGTGCAGGCAGACCCAGAGCCTGAAGTCATGGGGGTCCACGTCGAGTTCGCGCTCGACGTGCACGATGTTCGGTGCCACGAGGAGGAGCCTGCCGCCGCCGCCTTCCCCTGCCGGGAGGTCGCGGGTGGCCGGGGCGAACGTTTCGTACTGGCCGAGGACGCGCGAGGCGAGGAAGGAGAGCAGCATTCCCAGCTCGACGCCGGTCACCTTGCCGCCGACCGCGCCGAGCACCGCGCCGCCGGGGCCGCTGCGGCGGTCCTGCATCTTGTCCAGGAGGGGCTTGAGGATCTCCCGGAACCCGGCGACGTTCGCCTTGATCCACCCGGCCCGGTCGACGACGAGCACCGGGGTGTCGTGGATGTCGTCCGTGCCCATCCGCGTGAAGGAACGGACGTGTTCCTCCGAGGACTTCGCATGCTTCCGGAGCTCGGCGACGATGGCCCGCGCCTCGTCCCGGCTCACTTCTGGACCCGGCCGGACGAGCCGGGTCGCGGTCGCCACCGCGAGATTCCAGTCGACCATCTCCGCACCACCGATGCTCGTCATGCGTCAACGGTACGTGGTCGACCCCACCTACGGAGGGGGTTGACCCCCGAGATTGCCCTACTCCGGGCCCGTAGGGGTCTGCGGGGCCCCGTGGGACGCCGTGGGGCGCGGTGGAGTCCCGTGGGGATCAGCGGTGGGCTTCAGGGGTCAGCGGCAGCCGCACTTCGCTACCGCCGACGCCATTCCGTCGAGTGCCGACTGGGCCGCCTTGGGGTCCGTGGTGCCCGTGGTCATGAAGGCGAAGACCAGGAGTCGGCCGTCCGTGTCGACGACTGTGCCCGCGAGGGTGTTCACGCCCGTCAGGGTGCCGGTCTTGGCGCGTACGACGCCGGTGCCCGGTGAATCCTTGGGATAGCGGTCGACCAGGGTGCCGGTGAAACCGGCCACGGGCAGGCCCGTCACCACTGAGCGCAGCTCGGGATGGGCGGGGTCGGCGGCGCGGGCCAGGAGCGCGGCGAGCAGCTCGGCGGAGCTGCGGTCGGCCCGGTCCAGGCCGCTTCCGTCGGCGAACTTCGTCCCGGCGAGCGGCACCTCCGCCTTCTTCAGCTGGGCGTCGATCGCCCGGCCCGCGCCGTCGAAGCTCACCGGCTTCTTCGAGGCGAGCGCCGTCTGGCGGGCCAGCGCCTCGGCGATGTCGTTGTCGCTGTGCGTCATCATCCGCTCGACTAGAGCCGACAGCGGCGGCGACTCGACCTTGGCGAGGGACTCGGCCCGGTCGCTCGCCTTGGACGGGCCGGGTTCCGGATCCGCGTCCTTCTTGTCTCCCTCGCCCCCCTTGCCCTTCTTCCCGTCCTTGCCCGCCCCGATGTCGATGCCCTCGTCCTTGAGGAAGCCCGCGAACTTCTTCGCCGCGTCCGCCGCCGGATCGGCCGAGCGCGGCGCGGGACCGCTGGAGGAGTCGTCGAGGCGCCCCTCGTCGGCCATCAGCGCGCTGACCAGCGTGAGGTTCTCGTTCGGGCCGATGGGGTGCTGCTGCTCCCCCGAGTACAGCGAGGTGTCGTACGACAGGTTCACCTCGTCGGCGCCGCGGTCCTTCAGGGCGCGCGCGGTGTCCTTGGCCAGGTCACGCAGGCTCGCGGCGCTCGAAGAGTAGGGGCCGTCCTTGCGGGCGGTGAGCGTGGGGTCGCCGCCTCCCACCAGTACGACGTCGTTCGAGTCCGGCTCGACGACCGTCTTCGTGGCGATGCGGTGGTCGGCCCCCGCCGAGGTCAGCGCCGCGACCGCCGTGGCGATCTTGGTGGTGGACGCAGGCGTCAGGGCGTCACCGCCGCCCTTGCCGTAGACCCGCCGCCCGCTGCCCGCGTCGATGACGACCGCCGAGCGCTCGGGACCCAGCGCCTTGTCCTTCAGGAGCGGATCGAGGATGCCCGCGAGCGCCTTGGTGTCCGGAGCGGGCGCGGAGCCGCCGTGCGAGGACCCCGCGGGCACGCCGAGCCCCCTGAGCACGGAAGGGGCGCTCGGGGCGGCCTCCGGCTCCCCGCCGGACGCGCCGCCGCCGTGATCTGTGCCACCCCCGGCCTCCTGAGAGGCCGCCCAGTCCCGCTCGGCCGTACGCTGACCGGAGGAGTCCCAGGGGCCGGCCGCGGCCGCCGCACCGGCCGCGATCGCGAGTCCGACGGTGGCGGCACCCGCCGTGAGCTGCCAGGTCTTGAGTTTCGCAGGAGCCTTGAGAGCGGCAGGGATCTTGGGAGCCGGAGGCTTGGGAAGCTGCCGCAGCAGCTTCCCGACTTGCTGCCGGGTCTGCTGCCAAGGCTTGAGCTCAGGCACGACGACCAGCCCCTTTCGCGATCACACATCTGCGTGAGGGACACTTAACCACCCGAAGTATGTGCTGATCATGGAGGAGCCACCCGTGGAGTTCGACGTCACCATCGAGATTCCGAAGGGTTCGCGGAACAAGTACGAGGTGGACCACGAGACCGGCCGGATCCGCCTGGACCGTCGCCTCTTCACGTCGACCAGCTACCCCGCGGACTACGGATTCGTCGAGAACACCCTCGGCGAGGACGGTGACCCGCTGGACGCCCTCGTCATCCTGGACGAGCCGACCTTCCCGGGCTGCCTCATCAAGTGCCGCGCGATCGGCATGTTCCGGATGACCGACGAGGCGGGCGGCGACGACAAGCTGCTCTGCGTCCCGGCGTCCGACCCCCGCGTGGAGCACCTGCGCGACATCCACCACGTCTCCGAGTTCGACCGCCTGGAGATCCAGCACTTCTTCGAGGTCTACAAGGACCTGGAGCCCGGCAAGTCCGTCGAGGGCGCCGACTGGGTCGGCCGCGCGGACGCCGAGGCCGAGATCGAGAAGTCCTACAAGCGCGCGGAGGCGCAGGGCCACTGAGTGCACCTGCTGCACCCCTGACGGGCCGCGCGATCTTCACGGAGACCGCGCGGCCCGTTCGCGTATCTGTGCGCATACTGTTCGTACTGGAGGTGCACAAGGTACGTATGTATGTGGGAGCGAGGCAGTGAAAGTGGCTGACCAGGAGGCCGAAGACCGTAAACCGCAGTCGGACGAGGCACGGAGTGCGTTCACTCAGCCCACCGGCGTGCTGCCGCAGCCACCGGCACCCGAGGACGAGTCGCAGACGACGTCCGAATTCGCGATCCCGACCGGTCTGCCGAACCTCGCGACGCTGCCGGCCTCCTCGACCACTCAGGAGACCGAGAAGTCGGCGTTCACGACGCCGCACACGTACAGCGCCCGCAACGCGCCGCCCGCCTTCACTCCCCCGCAGGGCATCCCGCTGGTGAAGCTCACCAAGGAGACGCCCTGGCAGGACCAGATGCGCACGATGCTGCGCATGCCGGTGACGGAGCGGCCCACTCCGGAGGCCACGCAGAAGCACGAGGACGACGCCGGGCCCGCCGTGCCGCGCGTGCTCGACATGACGCTGCGTATCGGCGAGCTGCTGCTCGCGGGCGGCGAGGGCGCCGAGGACGTGGAGGCGGCGATGTTCGCCGTCTGCCGCAGCTACGGCCTGGACCGCTGCGAGCCGACAGTAACGTTTACTCTGCTCTCGATCTCGCACCAGCCGTCCCTCGTGGACGACCCGGTCACGGCCTCCAGGACGGTGCGCCGCCGGGGCACCGACTACACCCGTCTCGCGTCCGTCTTCCAGCTGGTGGACGACATCAGCGACACGGACATCGAGGTCTCCCTGGAGGAGGCCTACCGCCGGCTGGCGGCGATTCGCCGTAACCGCCACCCCTACCCCGGCTGGGCGCTCACGGCGGCCGGCGGCCTGCTCGCGGGCTCGGCGTCCGTGCTCGTCGGCGGTGGCGCCCTGGTCTTCCTGGTCGCGGCGTTCGGCGCCATGCTCGGCGACCGTCTCGCCTGGCTCTGCGCGGGCCGCGGACTGCCCGAGTTCTACCAGTTCGTGGGCGCCGCGATGCCGCCCGCCGCGATGGGCGTCACGCTCAGCCTCGTGCACTCCCAGGAGGTCAACGCGTCCGCGGTGATCACGGGTGGTCTCTTCGCGCTGATCCCGGGAAGAGCCCTGGTGGCAGGCGTGCAGGACGGTCTGACCGGCTACTACATCACGGCGGCGGCCCGTCTCCTGGAGGTCTGCTACCTCGTCGTGGGCATCGTCTGCGGCGTGCTGCTCGTCCTGTCGCTCGGCGTGATGCTGGACGCGACGAGCCTGCAGCCGGAGACGACGTTCGTGGCGGTCGACTCGCGCCCGGTGATCCAGATCCTGGCGTCGATGGCGCTGAGCCTCGCCTTCGCGATACTGCTCCAGCAGGAACGTCACACCGTGCTGATCGTGACCCTGAACGGCGGAATCGCCTGGGTCATGTACGGCGCCCTCGCGCAGACGTCCATCGAGCTCTCGCCGGTCGCGGCGACGGCCATCGCGGCCGGGCTCGTGGGCCTGTTCGGGCAGCTCTTCTCGCGCTACCGCTTCGCCTCTTCGCTGCCGTACGTCACGGCGGCCATCGGCCCGCTGCTGCCCGGTAGCGCGACGTACTTCGGACTGCTGGCCCTGGCCCAGAACGACATGACCACGGGCCTGAACTCGCTCACCAAGGCGGCGGCGACGGCGCTGGCCATCGCGATCGGCGTGAACCTCGGAAGCGAGGTCTCGCGCCTGATCCTCAAGGTGCCGGGCGCCACCACGGCGGCGAACCGCCGCGCGGCCAAGCGGACGCGCGGCTTCTGACGCCGTACGGGCTCTACGGGCTGTACGGGCCGAAAGGCTGACTACCGCTTGGCATGGCGGCCGCGCGACGACGGGGTCGCTCCGGGGGCCTCGCCCTCGGCCGCTGCCGCCTTCTTGGACTTGCTGCGCGCCCGCAGGAACTCGATCGCGATCGGGACCACCGAGATCAGGACGATCAGGATGAGGATCGCCTCGATGTTCTTGTGCACGAAGTCGATGTTGCCCAGCCACGCGCCGAGCATCGTCACACCGGCACCCCAGAGGATGCCGCCGATGATGTTGAACGTGATGAACGAGCGGTACCGCATGCCGCTGACGCCGGCGATGATCGGCGTGAACGTCCGCACGATGGGCACGAAGCGGGCCAGGACCAGGGACTTCGGGCCGTACTTCTCGAAGAACTCGTGCGCCTTGACCACGTTCTCCTGCTTGAACAGCTTGGAGTCCGGGCGGTTGAAGAGCGAGGGGCCGACCTTCTTGCCGAAGAGATAGCCCGCCTGGTCGCCGAGGATCGCGGCGATGCAGATGAGGACGACACAGAGCCAGAGCGGGAAGTCCAGCTGATTGGTCGTGATCAGCAGACCCGTCGTGAACAGCAGCGAGTCGCCCGGCAGGAAGAAGCCGATGAGCAGGCCCGACTCGGCGAAGACGATCGCGAGCAGACCCCAGACCCCGAACGTGTTCAGGAGGTAATCCGGGTCCAGCCAGCTTGGTCCGAGCGCAAGCGTCGTCACGGTTCCGGGCTCCTGAGGGTGAGGGGGCGATGCGGCGGGGACGGCCGCCCAAAGCTATCAACGCGAGGTGACGCGCCCAGGTTCCAGTGTTCTTCCCAGAGTGCACTGTGCGTGACCTGAGACATAGCTGTGTGCCGGGGGCATCGAAGAACTGGGCGGCCGGGAGTTCGCGTACACGGGAGTTCGCGTACAACAGGTTATCGGTGCGGACCCGGGCGCCGTGATCGCCCGGCACCGCACCGGCAGCAGTGGCCCGATCAGCTGTTGCGCACCGCGTTCGCCAGGATCGCGTCCCGCATGTAGACGGCGAGCCCGGGCCGGATGGCCTCGTAGACGGCCGTGAACCGCTCGTCCGCGACGTACATCTCGCCGAGGCAGGAGTGCAGCTCGTGCGAGCACTCGTAGTGGGAGCGCGTGATGGAGCGGCGGTGTTCCTCCGCGACGTCCATCGCCTCCCCGGAGTCGGCGGGCAGGCCGGCGGCGAGCAGGTCGGCCATGCGCGCGTGCACCGCGTTGAACTCGTCGTTGATCCGCTGCCAGTCCTCCTTGGTGTACGAGGCGGCCTTGCGCTGCGACTCCTTGTAGGCGTCGGTGTCGCCCCAGCGCCGCTCGACCTCCTCCGCGTACTGCTCGGGGTCGTGGTCCCCGAAGACCTCGAACTTCTCCTCGGGCGTGAGGTTGATGCCCATCTTCTTCGCCTCCATGGCGGTCTCGATGGCGGCGGCCATCTCCTGGAGCCTGGTGATCCGGTCGTTGAGGAGCGCGTGCTGACGGCGCAGATGTTCGCGCGGGTCCGCGTCCGGGTCGTCCAGGAGGGCCGCCACCTCGTCGAGCGGGAAGCCCAGCTCCCGGTAGAACAGGATCTGCTGCAGCCGGTCCAGGTCTCCGTCGCTGTAGCGCCGGTGGCCCGCGTGGCTGCGCCCGCCGGGCACGAGCAGGCCGATCTCGTCGTAGTGGTGCAGGGTGCGCACCGTCACCCCGGCGAAACCGGCGATCTGTCCTACGGAGTAGCCCATGTTTCCCGCCTCTCTCGGTACGCATCTCAGCCTGAGTCCTCACGTCACGTGAGGTGCAAGTGCAGACCCCGCCCGTCGGCCATATTCTCGCCAGCAGGTGACAAACAGGGACACCAGACCTCAGCCCGAGGAGACCGCCCATGCCGCGCCAGCACCCGGGCCCCGGCCCCGAGCAGCCCGCCAAGCGCACCCTCTCGGTGAACCCCTTCTACGGAGAGGCCAACCCGGTCAGCGGAATGTCCGAGGCGCCGCCCAAGCACCGCCTCCCGGACAATCCCCTGCCGCCCGCGACCGCCTACCAGCTGGTGCACGACGAGCTGATGCTGGACGGCAACTCACGCCTCAACCTCGCCACCTTCGTCACGACGTGGATGGAGCCGCAGGCCGGCGTCCTGATGGGCGAGTGCCGGGACAAGAACATGATCGACAAGGACGAGTACCCGCACACCGCCGAGCTGGAGCGGCGCTGCGTGGCCATGCTCGCCGATCTGTGGCACGCGCCGGACCCCTCGCTGGCCGTCGGCTGCTCGACGACCGGGTCGAGCGAGGCGTGCATGCTCGCCGGGATGGCGCTCAAGCGCCGCTGGGCCAACGCCAAGCGGAACATCGACCGCTATCCGTCCCCCACCGCACGCCCGAACCTCGTCATGGGCGTCAACGTCCAGGTCTGCTGGGAGAAGTTCTGCAACTTCTGGGAGGTCGAAGCGCGCCTGGTCCCCATGGAGGGCGACCGTTTCCACCTCGACCCGGAGGCCGCCGCCGAGCTCTGCGACGAGAACACCATCGGCGTCGTGGCCGTGCTCGGCTCCACCTTCGACGGGTCGTACGAGCCCGTGGCCGAGCTCTGCGCGGCCCTGGACGACGTGCAGGAGCGCACCGGGCTCGACATCCCCGTGCACGTCGACGGCGCGTCCGGCGCGATGGTGGCACCCTTCCTGGACGAGGACCTGGAGTGGGACTTCCGGCTTCCGCGAGTGGCGTCGATCAACACGTCGGGCCACAAGTACGGCCTGGTCTATCCGGGCGTCGGCTGGGCGCTGTGGCGGGACGCGGAGGCGCTGCCGGAGGAGCTGGTCTTCCGGGTGAACTACCTCGGCGGTGACATGCCGACGTTCGCGCTGAACTTCTCCCGCCCCGGCGCGCAGGTCGTCGCGCAGTACTACACGTTCCTGCGCCTGGGCCGCGAGGGCTACCGCGCCGTCCAGCAGGCGGCGCGGACCGTCGCCACCGGCCTCGCGGAACGCATCGAGGCGCTCGGCGACTTCCGGCTGATCACCCGGGGCGACCAGCTGCCGGTGTTCGCCTTCACGACGCTGGAGGACGTGAAGGCGTACGACGTCTTCGACGTGTCCCGGCGGCTTCGCGAGCGCGGCTGGCTGGTGCCCGCGTACACCTTCCCGGCCCACCGCGAGGATCTGGCGGTGCTCCGCGTGGTCTGCCGCAACGGCTTCACGGCCGACCTCGCGGAGCTCTTCCTGACGGACCTGAGCAGCCTGGTGCCCGAACTGCGCCACCAGCCGCACCCCTTGACGCGGGACAAGGACGCGGCCACGGGGTTCCACCACTAGCCGCATCCGGCGCCAGTACTTACTGAGCGCGCCGAACCTTACTTACTGAGCCCGCCGAACCTCCGTACCGCCAGCGGCATGAACACCCCGACGAGCACGACGGGCCACACCACGGCAAGCAGGCCCGCGTGCTCGGCGGCCCACGAAGTGCCCACCACTCCGGGGTCGTTGCCGAACAGATCGCGGACCGCTGTGGCCGTCGCCGACATCGGGTTCCACTCGACGGTGGCGCCGAGCCAGCCCGGCATGTTCTGCGGGACCGTGAAGGCGTTGGAGAGGAAGCCCACCGGCCAGACCAGGATCTGCACGGCCACGACCAGCTCCGGCTTGCCCGCGACCATCGCCAGGTGGATGCCGATCCACAGCATCGCGAACCGCAGCAGGAGCAGCAGACCGACCGCTCCGAGCGCCGCGCCGAACGAGCCGTGCCAGCGCCACCCGATCGCGAGGCCGACGCCGATCATGACGAGCAGCGAGGCGAGCGACTGGAGCATGTCCGCCACCGAACGCCCGACCAGGACCGCCCCGTTGGTCATCGGCATGGACCGGAAGCGGTCGATCACCCCCTTGTTGAGGTCCTGCGTGACCGCGACCATCGTCGCGTCCAGGCCGAAGGCCATGGTCAGCGCGAACATGCCGGGCACCAGGAACTCGGCGTAGTCGCCCGCGATGCCCTTTCCGCCGCCGATGAGGTAGTTGAACATCAGCAGCAGCATCACCGGGAAGACCAGGCCGACGAGCACCTGCACGGGCTGCCGGGCCCAGTGCGCCAGCTCGCGCCGCGTCATGGTCCAGGAGTCGACGGCGGCCCACTTGGCGGGCGTGCCGCCCGACACCGGTGTGCGGCTCGTCAAAGGCGTACGGCTGGTCGTCGTCGTACTCACACGGCCTCCTTCAGGCGTTCCTCGTCCTCCGTGCCGCCCGTCAGGCGCAGGAACACCTCGTCCAGGGTCGGCCTGCGCACCGCGATGTCCTCCGCGTCCACACCGGCGTCCCGCAGGGCCTGTACGACCCCGGTGAGCGCCTCCATGCGGTCCGCCACCGGCGCGCTCGCGAGGCGGCGGTCGGCGTCGAGGGTGGCGTCGCCCGGCAGCAGGCGTGCGGCGGTCTCCAGCTGGGCCGCGTCCCGCACCACCACGTCGATCCGGTCGCCGCCGGTCTTGGACTTCAGCTCGTCCGCCGTGCCGTCCGCGATGACCCGGCCCCGGTCGATCACCGAGATGCGGTGGGCGAGCTGGTCCGCCTCTTCGAGGTACTGCGTGGTGAGCAGCACCGTCGTGCCGCCGTCGACCAGCGAGCGCACCGCCTCCCAGACCTCCGTGCGGCCCCGCGGGTCGAGGCCCGTGGTGGGCTCGTCCAGGAACAGCACGTCGGGCTCCGTGATGAGCGAGGCCGCGAGGTCCAGGCGGCGCCGCATGCCGCCGCTGTACTGCTTGACCGCCTTGCGCCCCGTGTCCCCGAGCCCGAAGCGCTCCAGGAGCTCATCGGCCCGCACGCGCGCGTGCCGGGCGCCCAGGTGGTGCAGGCGCCCGAACATGTCCAGGTTCTGCCGACCGCTCAACTCCTCGTCGAGGGCGGCGTGCTGGCCGAGCAGGCCGATGCGCCTGCGCACCTCGTCCGGCTGCCGCCGCACGTCGAACCCGGCGACCTCCACCCGGCCCTCGTCCGCCCGCAACAGTGTGGCGAGCACCCGTACCGCCGTGGTCTTGCCCGCGCCGTTCGGGCCGAGCACGCCGTGCACCGTGCCGCGCCCGACCCTCAGGTCGAGGCCGTCCAGCGCCCACTTCTCCCCGTACCGCTTCCTTGCACCTTCGACGACGATCGCGTCCGTCATCCGTCTCCCTCCGAGCCCCTGCCGCCCCGTAGTCAAACTTGACTACGAGCTCGACGCGAAGGAAGGTATCCCCGAATCCGGGATTAGTCAAACTTGATCAGCCACCTGGATCTCTGGGTTCAGCGGTCGTCCCCCGCGTGCGTCTCGCCGGTTGCGTACGGGTTCTCCTCACCCTCGGCGAGGACACCCACGAAGGGCTCGCCCTCCCCCGCGAACGTGTACGCGCCGCCCTCGATCCGCTTGATCAGACCGCGCGTCCACTCCATGCCCCCGTCGGCCGTGTGGACCCAGAGGTTCATGATCTCGCCGATGTGCCCGAGCTGCTCGGGGCCCTCTTCGGGGGTGTAGTACTCGGTGACGGACCTGCGCCACTCCTCGATGCCCGCCACCCGCCGCTTCAGCAGCTCGACCGCCTCGCCGCGCGGCAGGTCGACCATGAAGCCGAGGGCCGCCGAGAGCATGTCGGGGCGCTGGTCGTACGAGACCAGGTTGGACCGGAGCAGGTTCAGGAACTCCTCGGTGCCGGCCTCGGTGATCTCGTACTCCGTGCGCGGCGGGCCGCCCGCCGTCGACGGGGCGATCTCGTGCGCGAGCAGCAGGCCTTGCTTGGCCATCTGCTTCAGCGCGTGATAGATCGAGCCGGGCTTGGCGTTGGACCACTCATGGGCGCCCCAGTACTCCAGGTCGTTGCGCACCTGATAGCCGTGGGCCCGCCCGTGCTGGCGGACGGCGCCGAGGACAAGGAGTCGGATCGCCGACATCAAAGCCACCTCCTTCTAATCAACTTTGATTAGAGTAGCGGTATGGCCGAGACAATGATCCCCTTGTTCCCCTGCCACGCACTCGACGAGACCCTGGACTTCTACAAAGCCATGGGCTTCGAGGTGACCTTCTACCAAAAGGCGCCCAATCCGTACGCCGTGGTCCGGCGCGGAGACATGGAGCTCCAGTTCTTCCAGCTCAAGGGATACGACCCGCAGGCCTCCTACAGCACCTGCTACGTCGTCACCGACGACGTGGACACCCTCCACGAGGCCTTCCGGACCGGCCTCAAGCAGACCCTCGGGCGGATACCGACCCGCGGCCTGCCCCGGATAGGCGCCGTGAAGGACATGAGTTACGGGGTGCGGCAGTTCCTGATGACGGATCCGGCGGGCAACTGCGTCCGGGTCGGGCAGCCCATCGCCGACTCCTTCGAGCACGCCCCGGTGCCGAGGGAGCGGTACGCGCGCGCCCTGCACCAGGCCACCCTCCTCGGCGAGTCCAAGCAGGACCACGCGGCCGCCCTGCGCATCATCGACCGCGCCCTCGCGGCCGACGGCACCCCCACCCCCGAACAGCTGCGGGAGCTGCACGCCCTGCGGGCGGAGATGGCCGCGCAACTCGAACCCGGAGAGGATGCCTGAACCCCCGGCCCTGGCCCCGACCCTGCTCTGGCCCTAGCCCCAGCTCTCCCCGCGCTCCAGGGCCACCAGCTCGAACGCCGTCTTGCCGTCGAGGGATTCGCGGATGATGTCGGCGTGGCCCGAGTGCCGGGCCATCTCGCTGATCAGGCGGAGCAGCACCCAGCGCATCGACACGTCCTCCTTCGGGAACCACGGCTCGTCGGGGAGCGCGAAGGTCTGGTCGAGGGTGGGCAGGGAGCGGATGAACTCCGTCGTACGGTCGGCCACCCGGCCCCAGTACGCGAGGACCGACTCGACCGTCTCGCCCTCGATCAGGCGGAAGCACTCGTCCCAGTTCGCCTCTGTGCGCTCGACCGCCGGGGCGACGCCCTTCGCCCGCGAGATCCAGCCCTCCTCGACCTCCGCGACATGCTTGAGCAGCCCGGAGAGCGACAGCTCGCTGGCGCTGGGCTTGGTGCCCGCCTGCTCGTCCGTCAGGCCGAGCAGAGCCCGCCGGATGCCGCCGCGTTCGGCGTCGAGGAAGGCGAGCAGGGCGCCGCGCTCGTCGCCGGGGGTCTCTGCGTTGACGTGAACGACCATGGTGTCCGCCTCTGGGAGCCTGTGGAGCCTGCCGGGCTTTCCGACACCACTGACGTTACGGACCCTTGCGGTCAGGTTCTGTCCGCAAGGGTCCGGAAGTTCTCGGCGCCGTTCATGGCGCACGCAGAAACGGGCTCAGAAGGGGAACTGGGTCCGGCCGTGCTGCACCGAGATCCACTTCTGTGTGGTGAACGCGTCCACCGTCGAGTCGCCGTTCAGGCGCCCGACGCCGGAGTGCTTCTCGCCGCCGAAGGGCACGATCGGCTCGTCGTGCACGGTGCCGTCGTTCACGTGGAACATGCCGCTGTCGATCCGCCGCGCGAACCGCACGCCGCGCTCGATGTCGGCGGTGTGGACGGCGCCGCTGAGACCGTACTGGGTGTCGTTGGCGATGCGTACGGCCTCTTCCTCGCCGTCGAAGGGCACGAGGAGCGCCACGGGACCGAAGATCTCCTGCTGGAGGGCCGGGGAGTCGGCGGGCAGGTCCGTCAGGACGGAGGGAGCGACCAGGTTGCCCTTGGTGCGGCCGTGCAGCAGGGCCTTCGCGCCCGCGGCCACCGTCTGGTCGACGAGCTTCGTCACCGCGTCGGCCTGCGAGGAGTTGATCAGCGGGCCGATGTGGGTCGCCGGGTCCGCCGGGTCGCCGACGTTCAGGGACGCGACCTTGGCGACGAACTTCTCGGTGAACTCCGCCTGCACCGACTGGTCCACGAGGATGCGGTTGGCGGCCATGCAGACCTGCCCCTGGTGCACGAAGCGGCTGAAGACCGCGGCGTTCACGGCGTAGTCCACGTCCGCGTCGTCCAGGACGACCAGCGCGCTGTTGCCGCCGAGCTCCAGGATCGACCGCTTGAAGTGCGAGGCGCAGACCGTGGCGACATGGCGTCCCACGCGGTCCGAGCCGGTGAAGGAGATGACCTTCGGCACCGGGTGCTCGATGAACGCGTCGTTGATCTCGGCGATGTCGGTGATCACCACGTTCAGCACACCGGCCGGCAGACCCGCGTCCTCGAAGACCTTCGCGAGGATGCCGCCGCCCGTCACCGGCGCGTTCTGATGGGGCTTGAGCACCACCGCGTTGCCCAGGGCGATCGCCGGGGCGATCGTCTTGGTGGACAGGAGCAGCGGGAAGTTGAAGGGGCTGATGACCCCGACCACGCCCACCGGCTCGCGGTAGAGGCGGTTCTCCTTGTCGTCGCCGGGCGACGGCAGGATGCGGCCCTCGGGCAGCAGCGCGACGTTCACGGCCTCGCGCAGGAACTCCTTGGTGAGGTGGAGCTCGAAGCCCGCCTTGAGCCGGGTACCGCCCAGCTCGGCGACGATGGCCTCGGATATCTCTTCCTCACGGTCCTCGATGATGCGCAGGGCACGCTCGAAGACGGCACGCCGGGCGTAGGGGCTCGTCCGGCCCCACTCCTTCTGCGCGCGGTCGGCCGCTCGGTAGGCCTGGTCCACCTCGTCGGCCGTCGCCACGGTTATCGACGCCAGCTTCTCCCCGTTGTACGGATTGAAGTTGATGATGTCCCAGGAGCCGGAACCGGCCTTCCACTCACCGTCGATGTACTGGTGAGCCAGGTCAGTGAAGAAGGACATGAGACCCCTAGCCGCAGACTGTGGTTACAACTGTGGTGACACCTGAGTTCACGTCATCCTACTGACGAGTTAGATGAGTTGGAGCAGACCACGGAGAAGGTCGCGACTATCGGCCGGATTAGGGCTGTCGCGCTGCAGTTCGCTGACCACCCGCTCGTACTGGCCGACTTCCTCGGCCTTGTCGAGGTACAGGGCTCCTGTCAGCTGCTCCACGTACACGACGTCCGAGAGGTCCGATTCCGGGAAGCGCAGCATGGTGAACGCTCCGCTCTCGCCCGAGTGCCCACCGAAACTGAACGGCATGACCTGGAGGGTGACATTCGGCCGT
Organism: Streptomyces sp. NPDC055189; assembly: GCF_053606765.1. Lineage (NCBI taxonomy): Bacteria > Bacillati > Actinomycetota > Actinomycetes > Kitasatosporales > Streptomycetaceae > Streptomyces > Streptomyces sp. NPDC055189. Next base: position 90,153 of record NZ_JBSGSG010000015.1, on the reverse strand, counting down.
TCGGAGATCTCGATCAGATGCTGGAGCTGACCCCGCATCACATCCCGGTCTCCGTAAGGGCGTCGCAGCGCGGCCTCGTCGAGTACGCAGTGGAAGCGGGGAGCGCGCTCGGAGATGAGCAGCTTCTGGCGTTCCAGGCGCAGGGCGACACGGCGGTCGATGTCGGCCGCGCTCGCGTCCTGCATGCCGCGGGCGACGACCGCGTGCGCGTACGCCTCGGTCTGCAACAGGCCGTTGACGAACTGGACTTCGTAGGTCCGGATCAGCGAGGCGGCACCTTCGAGCCCCACGTATGTTTGGAACCAGCCAGGCAGGACATCCGAGTAACTGTGCCACCAGCCCGCGAGGTTGGCCTCTTTGGCGAGCGAGAGCAGCGCGACGCGCTCGGCCTCGTCGGTGACGCCGTACAGCGTCAACAGGTCCTCGACATCTCTGGACTTGAAGCTCACCCGTCCCAACTCCATGCGGCTGATCTTCGATTCGGAGGCTCGGATCGAGTAGCCGGCCGCTTCCCGGGTGATGCCGCGCGATTCCCTCAGGCGCCTGAGTTGCGAGCCAAGGAGCATGCGCCGTACGACCGAGCCGCTCGACTCCCCTGCGGTCACTTCGCTCAACCCTCCCCATCACTTGGAAGCCAGCAGTCTGCCATTAAACGCTTCAAGGCGTACTCGTTCGGTTACAGAAACGGAAAGCCTTCGACAGGTCTCCACAAGAAGTCGTAGGAAGAAATGGGCAAGAAGTGGCACGGGAACCATCAAGTCCGGCGCGTGCACGTGCATCTGCCCTTGCATCTGCTGTACGCATTCGGAACCATGGTCCGCACGACACTGCACTACCGCACCACAGCACCACCGCTCCATCGCTATGTACCGCGAAACCGGGGAGTGCCTCGCATGGGGACGAATGGATCGACCATGCTCGAGCCGTTACGGCAGGGGCTTCCCCCACTCGACCCCTCAGCCGTCTCCAGCGCCGCGTCCTGCTCCCTGCCCGCCCGCTACGAAGCAGTGGGCAGCGCACGGCAGTTCACCCGCACGACGCTGAGCCAGTGGGGCCTTGACGAACGTTTCGACGACGTCGCCCTCGTCGTCTCCGAGCTTGTCACCAACGCCCTGCGGCATGCCCTGCCGTCGGACACCCCGCGCGACCAGGGGCCGCCGGTGCGGCTGCACTTGATGCGCTGGACCTCGCGCCTGGTGTGCGCGGTGCGCGACCCCAGCGACGAGAGTCCGGTCGCGCGCGAGACGGACGACGACTTCTCCGCCGAGTCGGGCCGCGGCCTGTTCCTGGTGGACTCGTTCAGCGACAGCTGGGGCTGGCACCCGCTCGCGGGCGCGCTACGGGGCAAGGTCGTGTGGGCACTGTTCCAGCTGGCCCAGCCGGCGTAGCTCCCAGTCGGCATAGCTGACCCAGTCGGCACAGCCGGCTCGGAACGCACCGGCCCGGAGTCGGTGCGAACCCGGCCCGGAAGGGGTCCGACCGGCCCGGAAGGGGACTAACCGCCGATCAGGTGGTCGAACTCCCCGTCCTTCATCCCGAGCAGCATCGCCTCTATCTCGGCGCGCGTGTAGACCAGCGCCGGACCGTCGGGAAAACGCGAGTTGCGCATGGCGACATCGCCGCCCGGCAGCTTCGCGAACTCCACGCAGGCACCCTGCGAATTGCTGTGCCTGCTCTTCTGCCAGACCACCCCGTGTAGCTCCGTGGCGGCCATGCCGTTAAACACGTCGTGCACAGTCGCTCCCCGGTGGTGCAGTGCCTGGTGTGGCTCTAGACGGCTCTAGATGCAGTGGTCAACTGTCCCGGATCATAGCTGTGTTCACATGCCGATGCATGGGCAGATGCACGTGCACGCGGGGTGTTGCCTTGATTACAGCTTTGTCAGCACCTGCCCAACTCCCCGCATGCCATGCGAATGCCTTCCAGGTCGAAGCGTGCCCGCTTGTTCGCGTACGTGTTTGTGTACGTGCTCGCGTACGCGCTCGCGCCTTGTTCGTGTACTAGATAGAGACGCACAGGAAGCCGTTGGTGTTCCAACGTTTACGCGATGGCCTGATGGCGAGGTGATGGCCGAAAGACGGCCACCCGGTTCAGCGGGCCGAGCCGTACGGCAGCAGCGCCATCTCCCGCGCGTTCTTGATCGCGCGGGGAGCAGCCGCTGCTGCTGGGCGCTGACCCTGGTGACGCGCCGGGAGCGGATCTTCCCCCGGTCCGAGATGAACTTGCGGAGCAACTCCGTGTCCTTGTAGTCGATGTACGTGACTTTCGCCTGGTCAAGAGGGTTGGGGCGCGGCTTCTGGTCGCGCGCGGACGGCTTGCGGGGGGACAATTCAGACCTCCAGGAGGTTGTTGAAGGCGGGCGGCAGTTGCTTCCAGGCGTCACGCCCGGCGGCGTACTCCTCGTCGGTCAGCAGGCAGGACTCCAGAACCTCTTCGAGACCGTCGCGGTCGAGGCCCGGCGAGATGAAGACCAGGTGCTGGCAGCAGTCGCCGTGCTCCGGATGCCAGTCGAGCGCCGCCGCGGCACGCCGCACCGGCGGCACCATCTCCCATGCGGCGTCCGGCAGCGAGACCAGCCAGGGCCCCGCACTCTCCACGCAGAGCGCACCCCCCGCCGCGTCCCAGCCGAGCAGCGTGTCCGGATGGTCGGCCAGCCAGAACCGGCCCCGGCTGCGGGCAGCCGCGCAGGTCAGGTCCTCCAGGGCCTGATAGAGCCGCTCCGGGTGGAAGGGCCGGTCCCGGTGCCATACGAGGGTGGCGACCCCCGCCTCGTCCGCGTCGGTCGGCAGCAGCGCGCAGGACGGATGCTGGGCCGCGGCGGCCGCATCGACGTCGAATCCGCCGAGCGCGGCGCCCGCCAGGTCACCGTGACCGCTGATCGGGACCTGGCGGGCAGTCGGGTGGAGCTGGGCGAGGAGCGCGCGGTCCTCGTCGTCGGCCTCGGGAGAGTCCGCGACGGCGAGCACCGGGGCGTACTCGAGCTGGCGGGCCCACGTGTCGGCGACCGTGCGCTGATCCGTGGCGGCAGCGGCGAGACCGGCCTCCATCAGGTCGTCGCCGTTGCCGAGGTACGGCAGGAGGAGCGCCGGATCGACGGCCGTGATCACGCCGCTCAGCCGCAGCCCTTCGCGTACATGCGCCGTGATCACCTCGGCCATCGCCTTGGGCTCCACGGAGTCCCACAACTCGACGACCGCGAGCCGCGTGAGACCGGAGTCCGCGAGCCGTTCCAGCTCGGGCACCAGATCCTCGCGCAGGGCACAGCACGCGCAGTCGTTGACCAGCGGCGCCTCACCGGTGGAGAGCACCCCGGTGGCATCGCGCACCGTACGTACGACTGTGCCGTGCGCGGCCGTCGCCAGGTCGTGATGGAGCGCCACGCTGCCGGGGACGGTGGCGAGGAGCCGCTCGACTGCCTGCCTGCGGGCGTCGGAGTGCAGCCCGCCGACGATCGCGATGTCCATCGATCGTGTCGATTCCATTGAGCTCATCGCTGGCCGTAGCGGCGCTCGAAGCGCTCCACGCGGCCCGCGGTGTCCAGGACCTTGGCCGTGCCCGTGTAGAAGGGGTGGCTCGCGGAGGAGACCTCGACGTCGATGACGGGGTAGGTGCGCCCGTCCTCCCAGTCGACCGTCTTCTCGCTGGTCATGGTGGACCGGGTGAGGAAGGCGAAGCCGGCGGACTTGTCGCGGAAGACGACGGGCCCGTACGGCGGGTGGATGTCCTTGCGCATGGTGATCAGCGCTCCTCTCGGAAATCGACGTGCCGACCGACGACCGGGTCGTACTTGCGCAGCGTCATGCGGTCGGGGTCGTTACGGCGGTTCTTGCGGGTCACGTACGTGTAGCCGGTTCCGGCAGTGGACCGGAGCTTGATGACCGGGCGGATTTCGTTGCGAGCCATGGCGCTAGTGTATGAAAATGAATCCCGTTTTCAAAACGGTTCCGCAGGGGACCCCGTCCCCACGACCGAGAGGTGCGTCACCATGTCCGCCCACTGCCAGCTGACCGGCGCCACGCCGGGCTTCGGCAACCAGATCTCCCATTCGCACCGGCGCACGTCACGCCGGTTCGACGTCAATGTCCAGCGCAAGCGCTACTGGCTGCCGAGCGAGGGCCGCTTCGTGCGGCTGCGGCTCAGCGCCAAGGGCATCAAGACCGTCGACTCCATCGGCGTCGAGGCGGCCGTCGCCAGGATCCGTGCGCGTGGGGTGAGGGTCTGATGGCCAAGAAGAGCAAGATCGCGAAGAACGAGAAGCGACGCGAGACCGTCGCGCGGTACGCCGCGCGACGGGCCGAGCTGAAGGAGATCATCCGCAGGCCCGGCACCGGGGACGCCGAACGGAGCTCTGCTCAGGCCGAGTTGGCCCGCCAGCCGCGGGACGCGAGTGCGACGCGCGTACGCAACCGGGACAGCGTCGACGGTCGTCCGCGCGGATACGTGGGGAAGTTCGGCCTCTCCAGGGTCAAGCTGCGTGACCAAGCGCACGCCGGATTTCTCCCCGGGGTGCGCAAGTCGTCCTGGTAGCTTGGCGCGCGATTCACTGACCTCGTTCGAGTGTCGTATATGTGTTGAGCAAGCGTCGTGTAGGGGGACTTCAGTGCGGATGCGCGTCCGGAACGTACGTATCGGTGCCGCGGCGGCGGGCCTTGTCGCCGCCCTCGTCCTGACCGGTTGCAGCAGTGGCGGCGGCGACGGTGATGACGAGGGCAAGGACAAGGGCTCGGCGGGATCCTCCGCCGGGGCCGAGGGTTCCGGCGGGTCCGAGACGCCGGACGAAGGCGACTCCGGCTCGGACTCCGGTGCGGAAGGCGGCAGCTCCGAGGGCAGCTGGGTCGCCACCTCCGGCGGGAATCCGCTCGCGCTCGTCATCGCGGGGAATCAGGCGACGCTGCTCGGCGAGAACGTCCTGTGCAGCGGTACCGCCGGGGGCGACAAGATCGCGCTCAAGTGCGCCAAGGGTGAATCCGATCGCACCAACGGCACGGTCGAGTCGGTCAACGGTACGTCGATGACGGTGTCCTGGCAGGGCGCGGGCAAGGACCAGTTCACGAAGACCGAGGGCGGGAAGCTGCCGGAGGGGCTGCCTACGGCGGGGCTTCCGCAGTCCTGAATCTCCCTTCCCGGCTGTGCCGGGTGGTGTTGTGCGGCTAGCGGGCCGCGGGGCCTTGTTCGGGGTCCTGCGGCCCGCCTTCCTTTTCCTTTTCCTTTTGGGGGCCGGTTTCCGGTTCCTTTTGGGGGCCGGTTTCCGGTTGGGCGCCCGTTTTCGGTTGCGCGCCTGTTTCCGAGCCGTCCACCAGCATCGGCGGGGGTGCCGTGTCCAGGGCGTCCGAGAGTTCCTCCAGGGTCGTGAGGAGGAGGCCCGCTCCTCGACGTACGACCCGGTCGGGGACACCCTCGCCGTCCCACTCGTCCAGTGCCTTGCGTACGGCTTCCCACTTCGGGACGCGGCGTTCGCGTACGGCCTTCGCGCCGTCCTCGGTCGACTTGCGCAGGGCCTCCGCTAGGCGGGCGGCAGCGGGGACAGGGGTCGCGTCGCGGTCCGGCAGGTGGGCCTCCATCAGCATGGCCACGCGGCCCAGTTGGGCGAGGGCGTCCTCGGCGTCGGCGGCCGAGGCGCGGGAGAGGCCGCGGTGGCGCACCGGTTCGTGCTTGGCGCGGGCGGCGGCTTCCTGCCAGGCGATACGGGCGTCGCGGGCGGCGAGGAGCGCGCCGCGGACGTCCGGGCAGGAGCTGCCCTCGGGGTCGGCGTAGCGGCTGACGACGGCTGCGGCGTAGCGGCCGTCCGCGACCAGCCAGTCGGCGAGGCGGTTGCGCAGGCGCGGGGTCTCCCAGGCCGGGTACACGGCGTACGCGATCATCGCGAGGATGCCGCCGAGGAGGGTCAGGACGACACGCTCCGGCACCGTCTGCGTCCACTGCTCGCCGCCCATGCCGAGCAGGAACACGACGTACGCGGCGACGCAGGCCTGGGCGGCGACCTGGCCCGTGCGCATCAGCAGGTACATCATTCCGGCGCAGAGCACGGCGAGCGCCGCGGAGAGCCCGGTGCCGGGGCTCGCCAACTGCACCAGGCCCGTGGCAAGGGCGACACCCACGAGGGTGCCGCCGAAGCGTGCGACCGCTCGCGAGTACGTCTGCGAGAAGTCCGGGCGCATGATCATGACGGAGGCCATGGGGGCCCAGTAGCCGTGGCCGAGGGGTAGCCAGGTGCCCAGGAGATAGCCCGCCGCGGCCACCGCGGTGACGCGGATCGCGTGGCGGGTGACGGGCGATTCGTGGCGGCGGCGGAGTTCGGTACTCATGGCGCGGATGGCCATGGGGAGCAGGGCGGGGAAGGTGGGGCGGAGGAGGGGGGAGGGAGTGGGGGTGGGGGTGGGGGTGCTGGAGGAAGTGGAGGGGGTGGAGGGGGCTGTGGTGGCTCCGGTTTCTGGTGTGGCGGTGAGGGCGGCGGCCTTGTCGGGGGGTTTGCCGGCGGTTTCGACTACGTCGCGCAGCAGCGCCGCCAGGCGTTTCGCCGCTCTCTGGGCCGGGCCCGTGAGGATCGCCCCGGTGTCCGGGCTCTGCAGGGTGGCCACGGCCGCGGGCGGGATCTTCAGCGGTTCGCCCTGCCGGATCGCCCTGGCGGCCGCGTCCAGGATCGTGCCCGCCGCGGCCAGGATCTCGCGTACGCGGTCGCGTTCTTCGCCCTCTTCCGGTACGCCCACCGCCGGGTCGGCCAGGGAGGCGAGCACCGGGCGGATGCGTTCGGCCAGGCCGCGGGTGCCGCGGAGTTCGGCGGGGCGCGTGCGGGCCTGGCGCGGGGTGATGGTCGCCGCGTCGCGGGCCGCCATCAGGGGTTCCGGGTCGAAGTCGGCGTGGGGGTCGTGGCGCAGGCGGCGGGCGTAGTCGGCCTCGGCGGCGAGCGCGTCGGCGAGGGCGTCCCGGTGGGCGCCCCATCTGCGTACGGGGAAAAGGACCACGAGGGCGGCCTGGACCGCGCCGCCCACCACCATCATCGCGGCGTGCCCCGCGGCGGCGGCCAGGGAGCCGGGGAGGGTGACCGTGACCAGCATGATCGCGACGTTGGACGAGGCGATGATGCCGATGGTCGGGCCCGCGGCCCAGCTCAGGCCCGAGAGGAAGGTCCAGAGGGCGAGGAGGGCGAGGAAGAGGAGGGTGTGGGAGCCGGTGAGGTAGCCGAGGAAGGTGGAGACGGCGAGGCTCGTGCCGGAGGCGAGGGCGAGTTCCGGGCGGGGGCGCCAGCTGCGCTGGAAGGTGGCGATGGCTGCCTGGAAGGCGCCGAACGCCGAGCTGGCGGCTACGGCGGGGCCGAAGAGGGTGAGGCTGACGCCGATGATGATGGCGAGGCCGGCGGCGCCGCGGAGAGCGATAAGGGGTTCGAGCCGCTTCCGCTCGACGGTCAACCCCGAGCGGGTGGTCTCCTTCAGCGCCCGAAGCCAGGTCACTCTGTGATGATACGGGGCATATCGGACTGCGCCGGGGTGGGGGGCGGGGCTGTTGCGGGGCAATCGGGCGGGTGGGCGGGAGAGCTCGTTCGGTCAGGGGGACGCGGGGCAATCGGGTGGGTGGGCGGGAGAGCTTGTTCGGTCAGGGGGGATGCGGGGTGATCGGGCGGGTGGGTGGGAGAGGCCTGTTCGGCCGGGGTGGATGCGGGGCAGTCGGGCAAGCAGGCCCAGGGGCCCGCTACCGCTGACGGAGGCGAGGCCGACCGGGGCCCACGTTCGCCTCGTCCGCCGCCGCAGCGCCCTGCGCCCAGCCCTCGTAATCCGTCACACCCCGCACCCGCGTAGTAGACGTCTCCGGAAACATCCGCTCCGTGTGGGACGTGACGGCCACGTCACGCGCGGCCAGGACCGGCAGCAGCTCCCCCGCATCAGGGGACCCCGCGGTGACATCCTCCGCCGCCACGGCAAGCCGCGCGCCGATGCGGTTGGCGTACGCGAGGAGGAACGCCTGACGGAACGTCTTCGTACGCTTCCGGCCGCCCGCCCGCTGCCCCGCCTCCGCCTTCGTCATCGCCGCCGTGCCCTGCACGAGGAGGGAGGTGTGGAGGAGTTCGACCACTTCCAGGTCGGGCTCGAAGCCGACGACGGTCGAGAAGCCGTACGTCTCGTTCCACACCGCACGGCAGCGGTTCGCGGTGGCCACCGCGTCCAGGAGGATCGCCTTCGCCGTCTCGTACGGGGCGTCCACGCCGATACGGCAGGCACCGGGGGTGTCCTTGGCGTGGCTGCGCGAAGCGAGCAGCGCCTCGTCGATGGTGTGCCTGGCCATCAGCTCCTGCGCCTTGGCGGTGAGCGCCTCCGCCTCCTCGGGGAATCCGGTGGCCTCGGCCTTGGCAAGCAGGGCGCGGATACGGGTGAGGATGCGGGGCTCTTCGTGGCCGGGAGGCGGCGGCGTGTGGAGCGGAGAGCCGGGAGCGGGGCCCACCGGCTCGACCGCGGGCAGCCGCAGGAGGAGGCGGTAGAGGGCGAGGACGGTCGTGGCCCGCGAGAAACGGTCCGGCTTCGGGCCCCCGGCCTGCGGGGCAAGTTCGGCCGGCTCGGCCAGCTCGGCGAGCTGCGCCTGCCAGCGGGGCGGAAGGGTGTCCCCGTACCGCCTGGTCTCTGTGGTGATCAGCTCGGCGGCCAGTTGTGTCTGCTGGGCGCGGTCGGTCCCGTGGGTGATGTCGTCCCGGGCGCGGCCGACCATCCGTATGACGTCCGCGGGCTGCCACCCCCGCCCCCAGGCGCGGCACACCAGCTCCTCGCCCCTGCGCCACAACTCCGCGTCGGCCTCCGGCGCGGCCGCGAGGAGGGACGCGCCGGTGTCGAGGCCCTCGTCGCCGTCCGCGTACAGCGCCGCCGCGAACGCCTTGTCGATCACCTCGGTCACCGGATCCATACGTCAAGGGTATGGCTGGCCATACCCCTGGAACTCCCTCCAATGGTCGTGCCCGGCGCGGACCCGTGCGGTTTGATCGAGACATGACCTCAACTGCCGTACGGCTCACCGCCGTCCGCCGCACTTACCGCGATGTGACCGCCCTCGACGGCGTCGACCTCGCGATACGTGCGGGCACCTTCACCGCGATCATGGGCCCGTCCGGCTCCGGCAAGTCGACGCTGCTGCAGTGCGCCGCCGGGCTCGACCGGCCCACGTCCGGGACGGTCGAGGTGGGCGGTACGGAGCTGACGGGGCTGAGCGAACGGCGGCTGACCCTGCTGCGGCGGGACCGTATCGGCTTCGTCTTCCAGTCCTTCAACCTCCTCCCGTCACTGACGGCCGCCCAGAACGTCGCCCTGCCGATGCGGCTCGCGGGCCGCAGGCCTTCACGTACACAGGTGCGCGAGGCACTGGGACACGTGGGCCTCGCCGACCGGGCGCGGCACAGGCCGGGGGAACTCTCGGGCGGCCAGCAGCAGCGGGTGGCGCTGGCACGGGCGCTCGTCACGCGCCCCGCAGTCCTCTTCGGCGACGAGCCGACCGGGGCCCTCGACACGACGACCAGCCGTGAAGTGCTTGTGCTCTTGCGGAAGTTGGTGGATGAAGAGGGGCAGACCACGGTGATGGTCACGCATGACCCGGTGGCGGCGTCGTATGCGGACCGGGTGGTGTTCCTGGTGGACGGGCGGGTCGCCGACGAGGTGCTCGCGCCGGACGCGGGAGAGGTGGCCCGGCGGATGGCAGGGCTGGAGTCGGGGGCGGGGTCCGGCGGCGCCGGTTCCGCGGTCGCGGGCGACGAGTCGATGATCGCGGGTGGTCGGTGATGTTGTTTGCCTCTCTTCGCAGCCGCTGGGCCGGGCTGCTCGGTGCGTTCGTCGCTGTCGCGCTGGGTGTGGCGCTCGTCGCCGCGATGGGGCTCGGCCTGGCCTCGACGTTCAGTGCGCCGGAGCGGAAGCCGGTGCGGTTCGCCGGGTCGCCCGTGGTCGTCATGGGGCAGAACACGCTGACCGTCCAGGTGAAACGAGGGCCGGGCACCGCCCACGTATCGAAGCCGCTTGCCCATCCACACCCTGTGGATATCGAACTTCTGCGCGAGCTTCGACGCCTCGGGCCGGTTCAGCTGGACGGGTCGAAAAAGGACGCGGTGGGCGTGGATGCTCCGGCCGCGGAAGTGCGGAGGGTCGTCGAGGCGCGGAACGCCTCTGCCGGAGAGCGGGCCCGGGTTCTGACCGGTGGTGACCGGCGGCTCGCCGATCCGGAGCCGGCGCAGGACGCGGAGGCGATGGTGGCGGTGAACTCGTTCCTGGGGACGGCGGGCGGAGTGTCCGCGTTCGTCTCCGTCTTCGTCACCGCTTCCACCTTCGCCTTCGTGGTGGCCCTGCGGCGCAGGGAATTCGGACTCCTCCGGATGGCCGGAGCGACGCCGGGGCAGGTACGCAGGACGCTGCTCGCGGAAGCGCTCGTGGTGGGGGTCGCGGCCTCCGGCGCGGGGTGTGTGCTGGGGGGCCTGGGCGCGCCGGTGCTGGCCGAGATGATGGTCGACGCGGAAATCGCTCCGGAGTGGTTCGCCATCGGCGAGGCCGCCTGGCCGTACCACCTCGCGTTCTGGGTGGGCGTGTCGGTCGCCTTCTCGGGTGCGTGGCTCGCCTCCCGCCGGGCGGGGCGCGTGGGTCCCACCGAGGCACTGCGGGACGCGTCCGTCGATACCGGCGTCATGCCGTGGAGCCGGCGGATCGTGGGCGGCGCGCTGCTGGCGGCGGGGCTCGGGATGCTCGCCCTGACCCTGTGGAGCGATCCGTCCGCGCTGATGAAGCGGAAGACGTACACCACCCAGCCGATGATCCTGATCACCGCACTCGCCGCGCTCACCCCGCTTCTCGTACGACCCGTCCTGCGCGCCGTACGACTGCCCGGCGCCATCGGCCTCCTGGTCCGGGAGAACTCCGCCGCGTCGGTACGACGCACGGCGGCCGTCGCCGCGCCGGTCCTGGTGACGGTGGCTCTCGCGGGCTCGCTGCTCGGCTCCGCGGAGACGGCGGGAGAGGCGCGGGCGGTGGAGGCGCGGGAGCGTACTGGAGCAGAACTGGTCGTAACAGGCGACAACTTGAGGAAGGCTGGTGCTGGTGCTGGTTCCAGTCAGGCGGGCGGAGTCTCTGTGGCCGCGGCGTCCGCGTCCACGGCCGTGTTCGTACGGGAGGAAGGCACCGCGCTGATCCGGTCGGAGGCACGCGCGGTGAGCGATCCGGCGGCGTTCGCCTCGGTGTCACGGCTTCCGGTGGTGGCGGGGGACGTTCGCGACCTCGACGACCGTTCGATCGTCGTCAACGAGGAGTGGGAGAAGCGGCGGGTGGGCGAGCGGGTCGACGTCTGGCTCGGCGACGGCAGGCCCGCGCGGCTGCGGATCGTCGCGGTCCTCGCACGGGGTACGGGGGACAACGGGGCGTACGTCACGTCGGCGAATGCCGCTGCCGCACCGGTCGACCGCATCGACGTGGCGCTGCGGGCCGGGGCGGACCGCGACGAGGTGGCGGGAGCACTGCGGGCGGAGGCCGGCGGCGGGGGCGGCGGGGATGTGCGGGTGCGGTCGGCGGAGCAGTGGCTGGCGGACACGTACCCGGCGATGAAGCCGCAGACGCGGCTGGGGCTGCTCGTGCTGCTGGGTATCGCCCTGGTCTACACGTCCATCTCCCTGGCGGGAACGCTTCTGATGGCAACGTCGATACGGGGCCCCGAACTCCGCTCGCTCCGGCTGGCCGGGGCTACGGGGGCGCAGGTGCGGATGGTGGTCGCCGGGGAGTCACTGCTGGCGGTGGCGGTGGGCACGTTCCTGGGCCTGGCGGTCACAGCACTGAACCTGGGCGCCCTGAGCACGGGCCTCGCAAGGCTTTCGGCGCCGGCGGGGGTCGTGGTGCCGTGGGAAATGGTGGGGCTGGCCGCGGGAGTCTGGGTCGCGGCGGGGGTGGCGGGGGCGCGGGGACGTTAGACGCGGGGCAATCGGGCGGGCGGGAGAGGCTCGTTCGCCCAGGGATGGACGCGGGGCAATCGGGCGGGCGGGCGGGAGAGCCCGTTCGGCCAGGGACAGACGCGGGGCAAACGGGCGGGTGGGTGGGAGAGCCCGTTCGGGCCCCGACGCAGCCGGGGGAAAGGTCACCGCGCGCCCGTGCCCGCCAGGCAGGTCGTACGCCCTCAAGTGCTGGCCGGGGCTGACGTGCTTGCGCTCCTCCCAGGCCAGGTAGTTGGGGAGGTACAGCTTCCGGTGGGAGTGGAGGAGCCGGCCGTCCGCGTAGTACGCGGAGGTGTTGTACGCGCGCAGACTCGTGTGCTCGTGAAGGCCCACGATCACGTCCGGGCCGAGAGAGGACAGCTCCCGCAAACGGCTGTCCGACACTTCCAGCGACGTGTCCCGCCGCAGTCCGCCCAGGTGATAGCCGTGCAGACTCAGCTCGGGGAACACGACGAGGTCCGCTCCCTGCGCCGCCGCCCGGCCGATCTGGTCGCGGGCCTCCGCGAGGTTCTCGTCCACCTCGCCGAGGACACAGTCGGTCTGCGCAAGGGCCACTCTCATGGCTCCGAGCCTCGCAGCGCCGGGCGCCCTCCGCATGCCGGGGACACCCGTACGCGGGTCCCGGCACAACAAGACCCCGACACCCCCGCCCAAGCCCAAGCCCAAGCCCAAACCCAAACCCAAACCCAAGCCATCAGCAGGATTGTCAGTGCCCCCTGACAGACTCACCCGCATGACCGAAAGGTGGGCCCTCGCCGCCACCGAGTCCGGCGGCGCCACCCTCGCCCCCCTCGGGGAAGACGGCCTGCCCGCAGGACAGACCCTGCACGAGCCGGACCTCGCCGCGGCCGTCCGCGCCCGACCCGACGTGGCCCGCTGGGTCTGGCGCTCCACCGCGGAGATCTACCCCGCGCTGCTCGCCGCGGGCGTCCGCGTGGACCGGTGCTATGACATCGAGGACGCCGAGCTCCTCCTCCTCGGTCACGAGGGCCGCCTCGGCGAACCCCGCTCGGCCGCCGCCGCCTGGGCCCGGCTGCACAACGCCCCCGTACCGAACGACCCTCCCCCCAGAGCCGCGGCCCCCGGCGCCCAGGACTCCCTCTTCGAGCCATCCCCCGTGACGTCCCTCCCCTTCGACGCCCTCCTGGAGGTGTATGCGGCCCAGCAGCGAAGACACGGGGCCGCCGAGCACCCGGGCAGGATGCGGCTGCTCACGGCGGCCGAGTCGGCCGGGATGCTGGTGGCCGCGGAGATGAACGTGGCGGGCCTGCCCTGGCGCGCGGACGTCCACCACGCCCTGCTCACCGAACTCCTCGGCGAGCGCTATGCGGGCGGCGGCAGGAACGCGGGAGCGGCGGAGCCCCGCCGCCTCGCCGAGCTCGCCGACGAGATCTCCGCCGCCTTCGGCCGTCGCGTCCGCCCCGACCTGCCCAACGACGTCATCAAGGCCTTCGCGCAGGCCGGTATCAGGGTCAAGTCCACCCGGCGGTGGGAGCTGGAGGAGATCGACCATCCGGCGGTGCGGCCCCTCATCGAGTACAAGAAGCTGTACCGGATCTGGACGGCACACGGCTGGAGCTGGCTCCAGGACTGGGTGCGCGACGGCCGCTTCAGGCCCGAGTACACCCCGGGCGGCACCGTCAGCGGACGCTGGACGACGAACGGCGGCGGCGCGCTGCAGATCCCCAAGATCATCCGCCGTGCGGTCGTCGCCGACCCCGGCTGGCGGCTCGTCGTCGCCGACGCCGACCAGATGGAGCCGCGGGTCCTCGCCGCGATCTCCCGCGACCGGGGCCTGATGGAGGTCGCCGGGAGCCACGAGGACCTCTACACGCGCCTCTCGGACCGCGCGTTCTCCGGCGACCGCGACCACGCCAAGATCGCCCTGCTCGGCGCGGTGTACGGGCAGACGTCGGGCGACGGCCTGAAGAACCTGGCGGCGCTGCGCCGCAGATTCCCGGCCGCCGTCGCGTACGTCGACGACGCCGCGAAGGCGGGCGAGGACGGCAGACTCGTACGGACCTGGCTGGGCAGGACCAGTCCCCCGGCGGCCGGAGCGGAGGACTTCGACGAGGCGGGCATCCCGCAGGACGACCCGGCCGATCCCCCTTCCCAGAGCGGCGAGTTCACTCCGGGGTACGCCCCGGGGTACGCCTCATCCAACACCCGCGCCCGCGGCCGCTTCACCCGTAACTTCGTCGTCCAGGGCAGTGCGGCCGACTGGGCCCTGCTAATGCTGGCCGCCCTGCGCCAGTCCATGGCCGCGGCCGGTCTCCGCGCCGAACTCGTCTTCTTCCAGCACGACGAGGTGATCGTGCACTGCCCGCAGGAGGAGGCCGAGACGGTCGCGGCGGCGATCCGCGAGGCCGGTGACCTGGCGGGACGCATCACCTTCGGCGAGACGCCGGTGCGTTTCCCGTTCACCGTCGCCGTGGTGGAGTGCTACGCGGACGCGAAGTAGCCCCCCGTTTCAAGAGGGTGATTCAGCCCGCCAGCAAGCCCGCCAGCAAGTCCTTCAGCTCGCCGACCACCTCGCTGCTGTCCGTGCCGTCCAGGGCCGCGAGCGCCGACTTCCACTGCGCGTACGCCTCTTCGGCACGCCCCTCCTCGTACAGGAGGAGCCCGTGCTGATGGCGGGCAAGCCCCGCCATGTGGGCGTCGGCCCGCTGCTCCGCACGCTCAAGGAGATCCGCGCACTCGCGCGCCGCGTCGCCCGGGCGAGACACCTCGCGCAGGGCGCGGACCATGCCGAGGCGCACCTTGGACTCGTTGTGCCAGTCCTCGGCGACACCGTGGATGCGCAGGCTCTCCTCGAAGTGGGTGAGGGCGGTGTCCGGTTCGTCGAGGAGGAGATAGCTGTAGCCGATGTCGCAGTGGGCTTCCTGCCGGACGCCCGCGTGGCCGAGGGACTCGCCGATCGCCAGGCTCCGCTCGTGGTGCTCGATCGCCTTGCGCACGTCGGTGTGCTCGTAGACGTTGCCGAGGTGGGAGAGGGCGAACGCCTCGCTCAAGGGATCGTTCATGGCTTTGGCCAGCTCCAGGCCGTGCCGTAGCGACTCGGCGGATTCCTCGTAGCGGCCGAGGGCTTCGAGGAGGAGGCTGCGATTGAATACGGCGCGGTGCACGCACGTCACGAGGTCGAGCTCCCGCCACAGATCGAGCGCCTCGTCGATCAGGGCCAGTGCGGTACCGCTGCGCCCCGACACGTAGTTGAGGCCCGCGAGGTCGGTGAGGGCCTGCGCCTCGGCGGCGGTGTCGTTCCAGCGGCGGGCCGCGGTCACCGCGAGCCGGTTGAGCAGATCCGCCTCGGCGAGCCGGCCACGGCGCTTGAGGTACGAGAAGAAACAGCGGACAAGGACGGGCAGCAGAACGGATCCGCGGCCGTGGCGGTCGGCGAGGGCGATGACATTGGTGAGTTCCGTGTCGCCCCAGGAGAAGGCGTCGTCGGAGGACATCGGCGGCACGGCGGGGACCGGGGAGCCGGCGGCTGTGTGCCGGGTCCGCAACCGGTCGTCGACGCCCATCATCCGGTCGTCGAGGTCCATGCCCTCCGGCATGATCGCCACCACGGTCTGCCGCGCCGACTCCGCGTACCAGTGGAGCGCCGATTCCACGACGTCCGCCGCACCCGCCGCGTCCTGGTGGGCGGTCTCCCGTGCGAAGTCGCGTACGAGATCGTGCGGGGCGAAGCGGCCGTAGGCCGTCTCGTCGAGCAGCGCGACGTCGACGAGCCGGTCGAGGGCGGCCCCCGCGCGCCACTCCTCCACTTCCAGCAGGCGGGCCACGAGCGGCACTCCGTACGCCGGGAGGTCAAGGGCGCCGATCGCGGCGAGAGCGGCGGCGGCGTCCCGGTCGGACTCGCGCTCCGACGTACGAAGGGCGTCCAGGGCCACGGCGAGCGAGCGCCGCACGCTGAGGTCGTCGTGCTCCAGATGACGCAGCCGTCCGCCGCTTACGGTGAGCAGCTCGGCGAGGGCGTCAGGGGTGAGCGCGCGGCGCGCGGCGAGGCGGGCCGCGATGATCCGCAGGGCCAGCGGGAGGCGCCCAGCGAGGTCGACCAGGGGGTGCCCCGCGTCGAGCCCCGCCCGCCCGGAGACGGCGCGCAGCAGGGCGATGCTGTCCCCTTCGGAGAGCGGCTCCAGCGGGAAACGCCCCGCGCCGTCGAGCGCGGTGAGCGAGGAGCGGCTGGTGACGATGACCGCGCAGCCGGGCCCTGCGGGCAGCAGCGGCCGTACTTGCGCGGCTGTCGCGGCGTCGTCCAGGACGAGGAGGGTGCGGGTGGGCGCGAGCAGCGAGCGGAGCAAGGCGGCCGCGGCGTCCGGGTGTTCGGGACTGTGCTTCGACTCGACCCCGAGATCCCGGAGCAGGGCGGCGAGGGCCTGCTCGGGCGTGAGGGGCGTCATTCCGGGAGTGGCCCCGCGCAGATTGACGTAGAGCTGCCCGTCGGGAAAGTGCTCGCGCAACCGGTGCGCCACGTGCAGGGCAAGCGCGCTCTTCCCCACACCCGCCATACCGGACAGCACGGCAACGGGCGGTACGACACCACTATCGCCCCCATCCGCCCTGGTCAGGAGCCGCGCCAGGGAGCGCATGACGTCTTCGCGTCCGGTGAAGTGGGGCGGGGAGGGCGGGAGTTGGGCCGGGCGGGTGGAGGGGAATGCGGGGGCGGGGGCGGATTCCGTCGCGGGTTCCGTCGCGGGCTCCGGCGCGGCACCGGCATGGGGTGCCGGGGCATCGGGACGCGACGACGAGGACGATGGTGAGGGCGACGGTGAGGGCGAGGGTGACGGTGACAGCGGGTGCGAGGGCGAGAGCGGGTGCGAGGGGGCCGCCTCGGTCGTCGGGGGCCCGCCCGACACCGCCCCCGCAGGCTCCTGCAGCACCTCGCGGTGCGCCGCCCGCACCGAGGGGCCGGGCTCCACGCCCAGTTCCTCCACCAGCCTGCGCCGCAGCTCGCGATGGACGGCGAGTGCCTCTGCCTGGCGGCCCGTACGGTGCAGCACCAGCATCAGCTGGCGGTGGAACGTCTCCCGCAGGGGGTACTCGGCGACCAGTTCCGCCAGCTCCGGCACGAGCCCGCCACCGGCCCCCGTCGCCAGTTCCGCGTCGTAGCGCAGCTCAAGTGCGAGGAGCCGCGCCTCCTCGAGGCGCGGCACGAGCGCGTGGCCCGCGGCGTCGGCGGGCAGCCCGCCCAGCGGAGTCCCGCGCCACAGGCCGAGCGCGGCGGAAGCGGCGTCCGCGCAGAGCCGCCAGTCCCGTTCCGCGTGCGCGGCCCTGGCCTGCGTGACCAGCTGCTCGAAGACCCGTACGTCCAGCTCGCCGTCGGCCACCCGCAGCCGATACCCCGGAGGCACGGCCCGCAGTCGCTCCGGATCGTCCAGGAGCCGGCGAAGGCGCGTCACGTGGTTCTGCAGCGAGGCGTGCGCGGAGGCGGGCGGTGCGCCGCCCCAGAGTGCGTCCTTGAGGGCGTCGACGGAGACCACCCTGCCCGGTTCGAGCAGCAGCGCGGCCAGCAGGGCGCGGCCCTTGGCGCTCTGTACGGGCTGCGGCTCGCCATCGGCGTCGTACACGGCAGGCGCGCCCAGAAGCCCGAACCGCAACCCCTCGCACCGCACGTCCACGCCATCTCCCGCCAACTGTTGGCCACATGTTAGCGATCGGTTGGCGACCCCTGATGGGATCAATACATCGGGCCCGGCCCCGCCGGTACTCGCGCCAAGCGCGTAACTCGGGGGAGTGTCACCGTTGCGGCCGGGCCCGCTCAGTTTCTGCGAGGCATTCTCAACTTCCTGACGGGGTGGGGAAGTTGAGATGCTCGCGGAATCGGGGCCACCGCCCGCGAGTCACGGCGCCCGCCAGTCGGCCCCCGTACCCACGCGGAATGCGCCGTTCCACGATCTTCGACGATCTTCGGCGACACGCATCCGGTCCCGGATTCCGGCACCAGGTACTCACCGATCACCCACCATTCGCTCACGTCGACGGACCTCCCCGCGCCGGCGTCCCGCGGTAACGCCCGCCCTCAATCCGTCGACACCCGCACCGTGAACACCGCCCCCTCCCCCGGCGTACTCCGCGCCGTCACCGTCCCGCCGTGCCCCTCCACCAACTGCCGCACGATCGCGAGACCGAGCCCGCTGCCGCCCGTCGCCCGCGTACGCGACTTGTCCGCGCGCCAGAAGCGGTCGAAGACATACGGCAGATCCTCGGGGTTGATGCCGCTGCCGGTGTCGGTCACCTCCACCACCACCGCGTCGAGCGCGGTCCGGCAGCTGATCGTGACGCTGCCGCCCGCCGGGGTATGGCGGATCGCGTTCGAGACAAGATTGCCGATCGCCTGCCGCAGCCGCAGCGGATCGGCGGTGAAGCAGGGGTCGCCGAGCGTCGTGGCGCTCAGCCGTACGCCCGCCGCCTCGGCCCCCGCCTGGTGCGCCGCCGCGACCTGGTCCACGATGTCGGACGCGTGCACGGGCTCGCGGTGCAGCCGGAGCGTACCGGCGTCGGCGGCGGCGAGATCCTGCAGGTCATTGACGATGTGCTGGAGCAGCACCGCCTCTTCGAGGAGCGAGGTGACCAGCTCCGGGTCGGTGGCGACCACGCCGTCCTCCGCCGCCTCCAGCCAGCCGCGGATATTGGAGAGCGGCGTACGCAGCTCGTGCGCGACGTCGCTCACCATGGCCTGACGCTGGTCCTCCAGAGCCTTGCGGTGGGCGGCCATGTCGTTGAAGGCGTCGGCGAGCTGGCGGATCTCCCCCGCGGAGCCCGCCGAGCGTGCCGTCACGGGCTCGGTCGCCTGGCCCGTCTTCATCCGCTGGGTCGCGGCGGTCAGCGCCCGCAGCGGCCGGGTAAGACGGGTCGCGGCGAAGGCGGTCACGGCGACCGTCACCGCGAGGATGCCCGCCGAGAACCCCGCGAGCCGGGTGGTGTTGGCCGCGGAGAGGCGGAACCCCTGGTTCGCGTCCGCGCGGGCCGCCGCGGCGCGCGAACCGTCGGAGCTGGTGACGAAGAGGAGCGCGGGCGCGGAGACGTACGACCCGAGCTGCTCGCGCCGTGCGCTGCCGACGCAGGCCGCGGTCTTGGTGTCGTACTCGTTGCCGACGCGGGTGACACCCCCGGACGGATCGACGGGGGCCTGCGATTCCGCAGGGGTGCTGGTGGGCACGGGCGGCGCCTTCCGCGCGGTTTCCGGCTCCGCGGGCACGGCCCCGCCCCGGCCGCCCACCGCCTCGGGCATGTCCGCCTCGCTGGGCACGCCCGTCTCGGTGGGGACGTCCGTCTCGGTGGGGATGTACTGCCCGGAACGGCGGTCGAACACCCCCACCGACTGCCACCACGTCAGGTCGAGCCCGACCTTGACGGGCGGGGCGTCCCCGCGCCGCAGGCATGCGTTGGTGAGTTCGTTGAGCCGCTCCAGCGCCTTGCTCTCGGTACGGGTGGGCATGTCGAGCCCGTAATCGCGGCAACTGGAGTCGAGGATCCCGGACGGGTCGTTGGGGGCCTCGACGCGTGGCCGCCCGCTGGGCCCCTCGACGGCGCGGGCGGAAACCCCGAGGTCGTGCATGCAGGCCACGACGCCCGCGGCCACCTTCGCCAGCTGTTTCCGTTCCGTACCCGGCAGCCGGAAGGGCCCCACCGCCCGCGGATCGATGCGGTCCTGTCCCCCGGCCTCGGCGTCCGTGCGCCCCCCGCCGGCGGTCAGCGTCCCGTCGACGGCGAGCGGATCGACGACGGCCGAGGCCTTGGACGGCAACTCGGCGCCGGCGGCCCCCTTGCCGCCCTTGCCGCCCTTGCCGTCCTCGCCCCCCTTGCTCCCCTTGCTGCGGGAGTCGGCGATGACGACACGGTCCCGGGTGGTCAGGGCGATCCGCCGCCCCGTCTGCTTGGCCAGCTCCCGCACGGTCTTCTGGGCATCCCGCCATCCGGGCGCGGCCGCCGCGAGGCCCAGCAACTCGTCGTAGACCCGCGCGTCATCGGCGAGGACCTGCCCCTGCTCCTGCCGGATCGCGCCGGACGTGGTCTGCGCGGCGAGCCAGGCGGTGGCGGCGATCGAGACCACGGAGACGAGCACGGAGACGGCGAGCAGCCGGGTCAGCAGGCTCTTGCGGAGCGGTATGTCACGCGCCACGTCGCGCCGCCACCCCGGAAGCCGCTCCGGGGGCCGCGCCGGAAGCCGCTCCGGAAGCCGCTCCGGGCGTCGCCCCGAGGGCCGCGCCGAAGGCCGCACCCGTGAGCTTGTATCCGACCCCGAAGACCGTCACGAGATGGCGCGGCCTGCGCGGATCGTCCTCGATCTTCTTGCGCAGATTGAGTACGTGTACGTCGACGGTGCGCACGGATATGTACCCGGACGACCCATGAATACGATCAAGCAGCTGGGGCCGAGTGAACACCCGCTCGGGCTCGGCGGCGAGGGCGGCGAGCAGCTCGAACTCCCCCGGCGTGCACTCGACGAGCCGCCCGTCGACGGTCACCTCGTGCCGCACCGGATCAACGGCGAGACCGCCCGCCCGCAGCACGAGCGGCACGGCGTCGGCGCCCTCGACGACCGGATGATGCGTACCGCGGGCGCGCCGCAGCAGCGTGCGGACGCGGGCCATGAGCTCGCGCGGACTGTACGGCTTGGTCAAATAATCATCGGCGCCGAGGTCGAGGCCGAGCAGCAGATCGTCCTCGGTGGTACGAGCGGTAAGCATCAAAATCGGAATCCCGGAAGCAGCAGACGTACCCCCGCTCCCACCCCTCAGAACACGCGTGACGCCGAGCCCGTCGACCCGCGGCATCATCACGTCGAGCACGAGCAGGTCCGGCGGCCTGCGCCGCACCTCGTCGATGGCGGCACGCCCGTCGTGGACGACGGCGACCGTGTGGCCTTCGTGCTCCAGGTAGCGGCGGACCAGCTCGGCCTGTTTCTCGTCGTCCTCCGCGACCAGGACAAATGCGCACATGGCGTTGAGCATAAGCGGACCGGTTCGCCGCTGACGGAATCCGGACAGCGGCCTAACAGGATCCTCATAAGTCTCAGAAGCAGCCCTACGCCCCACCTGTACGTGCCGCCCCCGCCCCCACCCCTAGGCCTCGTGCGGCACGACCACGACTACGCCTCGTGCGGCACGACCACGACCTGGAACTCGTCCTCGTAGACAACCCGCCCCGGATCGGACGACCGCACGGTCCGGCACTCGATGCCGTGGGCATCCAGAATCTCCAGATACCCGGGCACGCGCTCGATGAGATGCGTGGCGGTGACCTTGAACCAGGCCACGGCGCCGGGCATGACGTCGTTGTCGTAGACGGTGGGGTCGACCTTCGACGGGATCGGATAGGCGGTGTCGTACCAGTCGTTGTTGGCCCGCCGGAACCGCTCCTGCTCCGGCGTCAACTTCCCTTCCTTGGCGAGCCCGTTGACCAGAACGAAAACGCCGGGGAAATGCCCCCGCGGGTGACGGACGGGCGACTCGAAACGAACGTAGGCGGCAACACGGTCATCGCTCATCGCGGCATCCTCGCATGCGCCCCTCAGCGCTCCGGAGCCGAACCCCCGGGGCAGGATCGAGCCCCGGACCCGCTCGAGCAGAACGTGCAGGCGCGCCTAATCCGCGTCGGTGGCGGGATCCTCGGGGAGCAGCGGGCGCAGGGCCCCCACCGCGGCGCCGATGCATGTGTCGCGGAGTTCGGTGCGCGTGCAGGTCTCTTGGGTGAGCCAGTCCACGCAGAGCACCTGTACGAACACCAGCCATGCCTTCAGCGCGGCGGAGACGGCGTCGTGCATGCGCTCGTCGGCGAGCGGGAGCACGCCGAGCAGGCGTGAGCGCAGGGCGTCGAGTTCGTCCGTCATGATCGTCTGGATGACCGGGTCCCCGGCGAGGACCCGGTTCGCGGCCAGTACGGCGTGGCGGTTGGCGATGAAGTAGTCGAGATGGGCGTCCAGGCCCTGGGCGAGCTGCTCGACGAGCGAGGCTTCCGGATCGAACCGGGTCGCCGCCAGCAGCCGGTCGGCCGCCTCCTGGTACACCGCCGCGAAGAGGGCGCGCTTGCTGGGGAAGTACTGGTAGAGCAGGGCGCGGGACACCCCGGCTTCGTGGGCCACGTCCTCCATCAGCACGTCGTCGTACGGGGCAGCGGCGAAGAGGCGCGCACCGACGGCGAGCAGCTGGGCGCGGCGGTCGGCGGGATTCAGGCGTCGGCGGGGCGGCACACACGAACACTACTTGACACGCATCTACTAGCGGCACTTAGGCTGTGCCCCCTTAGTAGATGCGTGTCAAGTAAGGACGAGGGGGGCGAGGGGGAGTCATGGTCAAAGCACTCCGGATGTCCGCGTGGGTGATGGGCGTCGCATGTGTGGCCATCGGCCTGTTCCATGTGATCGGCGGCAACGCCGCGATCCCCGGCGAGGCCGACGCGGGCGCGACCCTCGACAGCCTGGGCCGGTTCTTCGGCGCGATCTTCGCCGGCTACGGGCTGGCCTGGCTGTGGGCGGCCCGGCAGGATCCGGTCCCGGCGCGCGTGGTGCGGTGGCTCGCTGCGGTGTTCCTGCTGGGTGGCGCGGGACGACTACTGTCCCTGGCCGTGCACGGCTGGCCACACCCGTTCCAGGTGGCCCTGACCGCAATCGAACTGGCCCTCCCGCCGATCTGGTTCTGGCTGGCCAACGCAGACGAGCGCGCTTCCCGGGAACGAGGCACGCGTGCACTTCACGCTTCACGGGCCCCCAACTCCCCGGCCGCGTAAAGCCGCACACCTCAAGCACACGCCCCAACCAACAGAAAACCCCAGCTCACGGCCTACGTGAACTGGGGTTCCAGCGGAGCCGCCTTCGGGATTCGAACCCGAGACCTACGCATTACGAGTGCGTTGCTCTGGCCATCTGAGCTAAGGCGGCACGCGTCCCGCACCTATGGTGCGATCAGCAGCGACGCCAAGTCTACACAGTTTCCGGGGGTGCTCCGTACACCCCCGGTGTGCGCCCCTCCAGCACCCGCTTCACCCCTGTGAGCAGCGCTTTCCGTCGTCCGGGGCCTTGCCCTCCAGCAAGTACGCGTTGATCGCCGAGTCCACGCAGTCGCTGCCGCGCCCGTACGCCGTGTGGCCGTCGCCCTCGTAGGTGAGCAGCTTGCCGGAGGAGAGCTGGTCGGCCAGGGACTCGGCCCAGCGGTAGGGGGTGGCCGGGTCGCGGGTCGTGCCGACCACCACGATCGGGGCCGCGCCGTCCGCCGTGATGCGGTGCGGCTTCCCTGTCGCCTTCACCGGCCAGTACGCGCAGTTCAGCGAGGCCCAGGCCAGGCCCTCGCCGAAGAGCGGCGAGGCCTTCTCGAAGTCCGGGACCGACTTCTGCACGTCGGCCGCAGTCTTGAAGGCCGGGGGCAGGTCCAGGCAGTTCACGGCGGCGTTGGCGAACATGAGGTTCGCGTACGATCCGTCGCCCTCACGCTCGTAGTAACTGTCCGAGAGGGCGAGCAGGCCCGCGCCGTCCTTGTCCTTCATCGCGGCGGTCAGCGCCGTGCGCAGCTGGGGCCAGGCGGCCTCGTCGTACATCGCGGCGATCACGCCCGTCGTGGCGAGCGCCTCGCCGAGCTTGCGGCCGTCGGAGTCGCCGGCGGGGATCGGCGCGCGGTCGAGTTCGCCGAAGAAGGACTTGAGGCGCTTGCCCGCGTCCTCCTCGCTCTCCGCGCCCAGGGGACAGTCCGCCTTGGCCACGCAGTCCTTCGCGAACGACTGGAACGCCGTCTCGAAGCCTGCCGTCTGGTCGCGGTTCATGCGGCGGGCCGGCAGCGACGGGTCCATCGCGCCGTCCAGGACGAGGCGCCCGACGCGGTCGGGGTACAGCCCCGCGTACGTCGCGCCCAGGAACGTGCCGTACGAAGCGCCCACGTAAGTCAGCTTCTTGTCGCCGAGCACCGAGCGCAGGACGTCCATGTCGCGGGCCGCCTCGACCGTGGACACGTGCGGCAGCACCTCGGCGGAGTTCTTCTCGCAGCCCGCCGCGAACTTCTTGAAGGAGTCCGAGAGGTCGGTGATCTCGCCCTTGTCGTCCGGCGTGATGTCCGTCTGCGTGTACGCGTCCATCTGCTTGCCGTCGAGGCAGGTGACGGGCTCGCTGCGGGCCACGCCGCGCGGGTCGACCGCGACCATGTCGTACTGGGCGCGGACCGCTTCGGGGTAGCCGAGGGCCGCGTACGACTGGAGGTAGCCGATCGCCGAGCCGCCGGGGCCTCCCGGGTTCACCAGGAGCGAGCCGAGGCGCTTGCCGGGGCCTGTGGCCTTCTTGCGGGAGACCGCGAGCTTGATGTCCTGGCCGCCCGGCTTCTCGTAGTCCAGCGGCGCCTTCATCGTGGAGCACTCGAAGCCGGGGACGCCGCACTCGCGCCAGTTCAGCTTCTGTCCGTAGTACGGCGACAGCTCCTTGGGAGTGGCGCGCGGCAGCGCGGCCATGGACGCGTCCGCCGTCGAGCCCCCGGCCGAGCAGCCGGAGACGAGCAGTCCGGCGGCCATGGACGCGGCCAGAAACGCGGTCGCGGGGGTGCGGAGTCCTCTGATGCGCATCAAACGAGACTAACGGTACGCATCGCATTGGTGACGCAATGTGCCCGTACGGGTTACTCCGTCAACCCCGCCGATTCGGTCCGTCAACCCCGCCGATTCGGGCAGCCGAGACCTCGGTCCGGGCCGCCGCACCTCTACCCCGCCCCCTACCCCGCCCGCAGCGCCACCGTCATCGCCTCCACCGCGAGCAGCGGCGCCACGTTGCGGTCCAGCGCGGTGCGGCAGGCGCCGATCGCCTCGATGCGGCGCAGCGTGGACTCGGGCGAGGTGGCGCGCGCCAGGCGCTCCAGCATGTCGAGCACCTCCGTGTTGGCCAGCGCCACGCGGGATCCCAGCTGCAGGGTGAGCACGTCTCGGTAGACACCGGTCAGTTCGATGAGCGCCAGGTCGAGGCTGTCGCGCTGGGTACGGGTCCTGCGCCGCTTCTGCCGGTCCTCGAGCTCCTTCATGGCGCCCGCCGTGCCGCGCGGCATCCGGCCGCCCTTCTCCGCGCCGAGCGCCGCTTTCAGGTCGTCCGTCTCCTTGACGTCGACCTCCTCGGCGACCTGCTTCGCGTCGTCGCCGGCCGTGTCGATCAGCTCCTGCGCGGCCCTGAGGCAGCCGCCGATGTCCTCCACCCGCATGGGCAGCTTGAGCACGGCGGCGCGGCGCTCGCGCGCCTTCGGGTCGGTCGCGAGGCGGCGGGCACGGCCGATGTGGCCCTGGGTGGCGCGCGCGGCGGCAGCGGCGACGTCCGGTTCGATGCCGTCGCGCCGGACGAGCACGTCGGCGACGGCGTCCACCGGGGGTGTACGCAGCGTCAGATGGCGGCAGCGGGAGCGGATCGTGGGCAGCACGTCCTCAAGGGAAGGCGCACACAGCAGCCATACGGTGCGGGGGGCGGGCTCTTCCACGGCCTTCAGGAGGACGTTGCCCGCGCCCTCGGTGAGGCGGTCGGCGTCCTCCAGGACGATGACCTGCCAGCGCCCGCCCGCGGGCGACAGCTGGGCCCGCCTGACCAGCTCGCGGGTCTCCTTGACGCCGATGGACAGCAGGTCCGTACGCACCACTTCGACGTCGGCGTGCGTGCCGACCAGGCTCGTGTGGCAGCCGTCGCAGAAGCCGCAGCCGGGGGCGCCGCCGAGCGCGCGGTCCGGGCTTGTGCACTGGAGCGCGGCGGCGAAGGCGCGGGCGGCGGTGGACCTGCCGGAGCCGGGCGGTCCGGTGAACAGCCAGGCGTGCGTCATCTTCGACGCCTCGGGCTGCGGGGCGCCCGTGGCCACGGCGGTGACCAGCGCGTCGGCGTCCCGGGCGGCGGCACCGAGCTGCTCGCTCACCCGCTCCTGGCCCACCAGGTCGTCCCATACGGTCATCGGTCACCGCCTCCGCCCTGCACACCTGCGTCGCACACGTCGCTCGTCACGCTGTCGAGTTCATTGTGGAGCACGCCACTGACAACGCGGGCCGGCCCCTGTCCCTGACAGGAGCCGGCCGTCCCAGCGGCGGCTCAGCGGCGGCTCAGCGCCCGTTGCGCCCCCGGCCGTCCTCGTCCTCGTCCCGCGAGCCCAGCAACTCGTCCGCCAGCGTGGGCAGATCATCCAGCGGAGTCTCCTCCGCCCAGTCCGAGCGGGGCCGCTGCCGGGGCTGGCCCTGCTCGTCGACCTGGGGCAGCTCACGGGTCCGGTCGTTCCCGCCGCCCTGCGACCGCGCGGGCCGCTCGTCGCGGAAGTACCCCGGCGGCACCTTGTCCTCCTGCACCGCGGGCAGCACGGCCGTCTCGTCGGCAGCCCCCGGAACGGGAGGCTGCGGCAGCACCTCGGTCTCCTCCGAGCCGAAGTGACCGGAGGACGTGTCCCGCACCGCAGGCAGCACCGCCGTCTCGTCCGCGGCGGAAGCCGGAGCCGCGCCCGCGCCCGGAGCCGCGCCGGGCCTCAGCGCGTCCGGATTCACGACGGGCGTGGGCACAGTCGTCTCGTTGTCCGGCACGGCGTCCGCAGGCGAACCGGACGGAGCCGAGTCCTGCTTCGGAGCCTGCCCAGAGGCTGACTTCGGGGCCTGCTTGGGCGCCGGCTTAGGAGCCGGAGTCGAGGCAGCCACAGACGTAGCGGTCGAAGCCGCCGCCGCGGCCGCCGCCGAAGCCGCGGCAAGGCGACGCGCCTCCTCGGCCCGCAACAGCGCCTCTTCGGCCTTGCGCTGCTTCTCGACCCGCCGCGCCTCGGCCTCGGCCCGCAGCCGCGCCTCTTCCTCCGCCTCGCGGCGGCGCCGCTCCTCCTCGGCCGCCCGCACCTTCTCCTCGGCGAGCAGGCGTGCCTGCTCCTCCTCGGCACGGCGCTTGGCCTCCTCGGCGCGCTGCCTGGCCTCCTCGGCCTGGCGCTCGGCCTCGCGGCGCTGCGCCTCCTCCAGCTCGCGGCGCTTGCGCTCCTCCTCCTCGGCACGGAGCTTGGCGAGCTGCTCCTGGCGCTCGCGCTCGACCCGCTCCTCCTCGGCCTTGCGGCGCGCTTCTTCCTCGGCCTTGCGGCGGGCCTCTTCCTCGGCCGCCTTACGGGCCTCCTCCTGCGCCTTCACCTCGGCCTCGGAGAGCGGCAGCATCAGGTCGAGCCGGTGCCGGACGACGGTCGTGACCGCCTCCGGCTCCTGAGCGGCGTCGACCACCAGGTACCGCCCGGGGTCGGCCGCGGCGAGCGTCAGGAAACCGGACCGCACGCGCGCGTGGAACTCGGCGGGCTCCGACTCCAGACGGTCGGGCGCCTCGGTGAACCGCTCGCGGGCGGCTTCCGGGGACACGTCGAGCAGCACCGTCAGATGCGGCACGAGCCCGTCCGTCGCCCACCGGGAGATCCGGGCGATCTCGGTCGGGGACAGATCACGCCCCGCGCCCTGGTACGCCACGGACGAGTCGATGTACCGGTCGGAGATGACGACCGCGCCGCGCTCAAGGGCCGGACGTACGACCGTGTCGACGTGCTCGGCGCGGTCGGCGGCGTACAGAAGTGCCTCGGCGCGGTGCGAGAGACCGGCGGACGACACGTCGAGCAGGATGGAGCGCAGCCGCTTGCCGACCGGCGTGGCGCCCGGCTCGCGCGTCACGACGACCTCGTGGCCCTTGGCCCGGATCCACTCGGCGAGCGCCTCGGCCTGCGTCGACTTGCCCGCGCCGTCGCCGCCCTCGAGGGCGATGAAGAATCCGGCGGCCGCGATCCCCTGCACGGGGTCGTCGCCGCCGCGCAGCGCGTCCCGCAGGTCGTGCCGCAGCGGCACGCCCTGCCGGTCGTCGATCTTGGCGAGGACCAGCGCGGCCACCGGCAGGAGCAGCGCGCCCACCAGCATCAGCGTGAAGGCGGCGCCTCCGTGGTCGAACACGAACTTGCCGTTGACGAAGCGGTGCGGGCCGATCGCCGCCGCGACCACGGGGGCCACGAGCGCGCCGACCGCGACAAAGAGGCGTACGACCGCCTGGAGATGTTCCGTCGTGCGCGCCCTGCGGTAATCCTCGACCTCTTGGTCGAGCAGCGCGTGCCCGGTGTGCGCGGCGATGCCCGCGGCCACTCCGGTGAGCACCAGGAGCAGCAGCACGGTCGTCAGGTCGGGCACGAGGCCCGCGGCGAGCAGCGCGACACCGGTGAGGGCGATCGCGAGCGCGAGCAGCCGACGGCGCGGGAGCGTGGGCAGCAGGGACGGCGCGGTGCGGATGCCGACGACGGTGCCGCCGGTCAGCGCGAGAACGATCAGGCCGTACGTGACGGGCCCGCCGTCCAGGTCCTTGGCGTGCAGCACGGCGACCGCCACGGCGGCGGCGACGGCTCCGGCGATCGCGGCGCAGGCGGCGACGAGCAGCGGGATCGCGCCGGTGCGGCCCTTGTCGGCGCCACTGCCGGTACGCGGCCTGCGCAGGCCCTCGAGCGGGCTACGCGCGCGTGGCGTCTGCGTGGCGGGAAGTTCGAGGAAGTAGACGATCGAGAGGGAGGCCGCGAAGAGGCCCGCGGCGACGAACGAGCCGAGCCCCGCCTGGTGCACCTCGAACCAGTCGAGTCCGGCACCCAGGAGATTGCCGACCAGGGTGATGGCGACGAGCGCGGCGGCCGCGATGGGCACCGCCACGAATCCCGTACGCAGCGACAGGCGCCGCAGAGCGTCCATGTGGTCCGGCAGCGGGCGCACCGTGGCGCCCTCCAGGGGCGGCGCGGGCAGCAGCGCGGGCGCCGCGCTCTCCCGGCAGACCGTCCAGAATCGCTCGGCGACACCGATCACGAAGGCGGTGACGAGCAGCATGGCCAGTGCGTTGTCCGGCGTCCAGTCGATCCACAGCGGCGCGACGATAAGCAGCGCGGCGCGCAGGCCGTCCGCCACGACCATCGTCCAGCGCCGGTCGAGCGGCCCGTCCGGTGACGTGATCGAACTCAGCGGCCCCAGAAGCACCGCCCCGAAGAGCAGCGTCGCGAGAACGCGTGCTCCGAAGACAGCGGTGACGGCGAACGCCACCCCTCGATAGCCGCCCCCGAACGCCCCCTCGGCGATGGCCGCTTGCAGCGCGAGCACCACCAGGACAAGGAGGGCGAGGGCGTCGCCGACACCACCGACGAGCTGAGCGCTCCAGAGGCGCTTCAGCTGCGGCACGCGCAGCAAGGCGCGGACAGCACGCTCTCGGGAATCTGCGACCAGGGCGTCGTCGGGGGCCGGGTTTCCGACCGTTGGCTGCTCGGCACGCGTCATCCGTCCAGCCTATCTGGACGGCCGGACACTCCGAAGGGGCGCCCGAACAAATGGACGCCCCTTCGGTTCACACGTTCACAGCGCCGTACTGAACGACGCGGACAGAACTACGCGTACGTACGCGTAGCAGCCGTCTACTCGGCCGCCTACTCGGCGTCGGACGCCTTCGCGGCCGAAGCGGCGGTCTTCTTGGCGGCCGCAGTCTTCGTAGTGGTCTTCTTCGCGGCCGTCGTCTTCTTGGCGGCCGTTTTCTTTGCAGCCGTCTTCTTTGCGGCGGTCTTCTTCGCGGGAGCCTTCTTCGCCGCCTTCTTGGCGGTCTTCTTGGCCGGACCCTTCGCGCGCTTCTCGGCGAGCAGTTCGTAGCCCCGCTCGGCGGTGATGTCCTCGACGCTGTCGGCTGCCCGCAGCGTCGCGTTCGTCTCGCCGTCCGTGACGTACGCCCCGAAGCGGCCGTCCTTGACGACGACGGGCTTCCCGCTGACCGGGTCCTCGCCGAGCTCCTTCAGCGGCGGCTTGGCGGCGGCCCGCCCGCGCTGCTTGGGCTGGGCGTAGATCGCCAGAGCCTCTTCCTGCGTGATGCTGAAGAGCTGCTCCTCGGTCTCGATGGACCGCGAGTCCGTGCCCTTCTTCAGATACGGGCCGTAGCGGCCGTTCTGCGCGGTGATCTCCACGCCTTCGGCGTCCGTACCGACGACGCGCGGCAGGGACATCAGCTTCAGGGCGTCCTGGAGCGTCACTGTGTCGAGCGACATGGACTTGAAGAGCGAGGCCGTCCGCGGCTTGACCGCGTTCTTGCCGGTCTTCGGGGTGCCCTCGGGGAGCACCTCGGTGACATAGGGGCCGTAGCGGCCGTCCTTGGCGATGATCTCGTGACCCGATGTGGGGTCGGTGCCGAGCGCGAAGTCACCGCTCGGCTTGGCGAGCAGCTCCTCGGCGTACTCGACGGTCAGCTCGTCCGGCGGCAGGTCGTCGGGCACGTCGGCGCGCTGGTGGCCCTCCGAGTCCTTCTCGCCGCGCTCGATGTACGGGCCGTAGCGGCCGACGCGCAGCAGGATGCCGTCGCCGACGGGGAAGGAGGAGATCTCCCTGGCGTCGATCGCGCCCAGGTCGGTCACCAGTTCCTTGAGCCCGCCGAGGTGGTCGCCGTCGCCGTTGCCCGCGTTCGATGCGGCACCCGCGTCGTCGCCCTCGCCGAAGTAGAACCGCTTCAGCCACGGCACGGCCTGCGCCTCGCCCCGCGCGATGCGGTCGAGGTCGTCCTCCATGCGTGCGGTGAAGTCGTAGTCCACGAGGCGCCCGAAGTGCGTCTCCAGGAGGTTGACCACGGCGAAGGACAGGAAGGACGGCACGAGGGCCGTGCCCTTCTTGAAGACGTAGCCGCGGTCGAGGATCGTGCCGAGGATCGACGCGTACGTCGACGGGCGGCCGATCTCGCGCTCTTCGAGCTCCTTGACCAGCGAGGCCTCGGTGTAGCGGGCCGGCGGCTTGGTCGCGTGGCCGTCGACGGTGATCTCGTCGGCGGACAGCGCGTCGCCCTCGCTGACCTGCGGGAGCCTGCGCTCACGGTCGTCGAGCTCGGCGTTCGGGTCGTCCGCGCCCTCTACGTAGGCCTTCATGAAGCCGTGGAAGGTGATGGTCTTGCCGGACGCGCTGAACTCGGCGTCGCGGCCGTCGGCGGCCGTGCCACCGATCTTGACCGTGACGGAGTTGCCGACCGCGTCCTTCATCTGGGAGGCGACGGTCCGCTTCCAGATCAGCTCGTAGAGGCGGAACTGGTCGCCGGTCAGGCCGGTCTCGGCGGGCGTACGGAAACGATCGCCCGAGGGGCGGATCGCCTCGTGCGCCTCCTGCGCGTTCTTGACCTTGCCGGCGTACGTGCGGGGCTTGTCCGGCAGGTAGTCGCTGCCGTAGAGCTGCGTGACCTGCGCGCGTGCGGCGGTCACCGCAGTGTCGGACAGCGTCGTGGAGTCCGTACGCATGTAGGTGATGAAGCCGTTCTCGTACAGCTTCTGGGCCACCTGCATCGTGGCCTTCGCGCCGAAGCCGAGCTTGCGGCTGGCCTCCTGCTGCATCGTCGTCGTACGGAACGGCGCGTACGGAGAGCGGCGGTAGGGCTTGGACTCGACGGAGCGGACCGCGAACCGGGTGTTCTCCAGGGCCGCGGCGAGCGCCCGGGCGTTGGCCTCGTCCAGGTGCAGGGTGTCGGACTTGAGCTGTCCGACCGAGTTGAAGTCGCGGCCCTGGGCGATGCGCTTGCCGTCGACCGTGGTGAGGCGCGCGACCAGCTGCGAGGGGTCGGACGCGTCGCCGGTGCGGCCGGTGCCGAAGGTGCCCGTCAGGTCCCAGTACTCGGCGGAGCGGAAGGCGATGCGCTCGCGCTCGCGCTCGACGACGAGGCGGGTCGCCACGGACTGGACACGGCCCGCCGACAGGCGCGGCATGACCTTCTTCCACAGGACCGGCGAGACCTCGTAGCCGTAGAGACGGTCGAGGATGCGGCGGGTCTCCTGGGCGTCGACCATGCGCTTGTTGAGCTCGCGCGGGTTGGCGACGGCGCCCTGGATGGCGGCCTTGGTGATCTCGTGGAACACCATGCGCTTGACCGGGACCTTGGGCTTCAGGACCTCGAGGAGGTGCCACGCGATGGCTTCGCCCTCGCGGTCCTCATCGGTGGCGAGGAAGAGTTCGTCGGAGTCCTTCAGCAGGTCTTTGAGCTTCTTGACCTGCGCCTTCTTGTCGGAGTTCACGACATAGATGGGCTCGAAGTCGTTCTCGACGTCGACGCCGAGACGGCGCACCTCGCCGGTGTACTTGTCGGGGACCTCCGCGGCGCCGTTCGGGAGGTCGCGGATGTGCCCGACGCTTGCCTCGACTACGTAGCCGGGGCCGAGGTAACCCTTGATCGTCTTCGCCTTGGCAGGCGACTCGACGATGACGAGTCGGCGGCCGCCCTTTGCGGTCTCGCTGGTCGGGGACAACTTCGCTCTTCTCTCCGGTCGGTACTCGGTGGCCGCGGTGCATGGCCTCGTGGCCGTGGTGCGTGGCCTCGCTCGGTGCGCTTGAGTTGCGCTGACGCTGCGGAGTGTGACGGTACATCCCGCCCCCGTGTCAAACGGGAAAAGCCCGCAACGGCCACTCGAACGGTAACCCGACTACCGCCATTCCTGCCGCCCGGAGTGGCGACCTGCCCTTTCACCACCGAGTTCACCACCGGCTCCGCCTCCGGCGCCGGGCCTACGGCCCGTACCCGCCCCGAGGCCGCCGACCCCTTCCGGTCACATGCGAGTGAAACACCACACTCCGAGCACCAGTGCGCCCGATCCGGCGAGCGCGGCGAGTGTCGCCGATGCGACAGGGTTCACACCGTCGGCGACGGGCGCGCGGTGCGCCACCCGTGCCCCGGTCCACAGCAGCAGTCCCGCTCCGAACAGCGCGAATACCGTGCCCGCGAAGATTGCTGGTCCGCTCTCCATGTCATTGCCTCCCCGTACCGAGTTCCCGGGTCAGGAAACTGACACGCCCGGAAAGCCGGGGCGCGAACCCCGGGTGAACAGAGAGCGCCCGGCCTGAATCACCGCCCGGCACCCGGCCCGACTCGACCGGAACCGGTCACCCCGGAGCTGGTTCGCACAGTCCACCTTCTCGATGTACGTCCAGCGGCTCCCGATGTACGTCCGGCGGTCGCCGACGCCCATCCATCCCACCCAGAACGGGGGACCGATGTCCCCGAAACGTACGAGACACGCCGTATGCGTACCGCCAACGGCCCGGCTGGACCGCCCGCCTCTCGCAGCGGCGGCCCGTACCACCCGCCGCTGCGGCGGCCCGTGCGACCCGCTACGAGCCGGCAGGCTCCAGGAAACCCTGCTCGACGAGGAGCCTGATCTGCGCGGGCGTACGGTCGCGCAGCAATACGGGGTCCTCCCCCACCAGTTGGGCGATCGCGTCGAGGATGCGCCCCGCGCTCAGCGACCCGTCGCACACACCGGCGAAACCCGCGCCCACCGTGTCCACCTTGGTGGCCCGCCGCATCCCGCGGTGCTGGCGCAGCACGACGTGCTCCGGGTCCTCGGCGCCGGGCAGCCCGACCTGCTCCTGCACGACCTCGTCCGCGAGCTTGAAGTGCCCGGCGAGCAGCGCGGCGTCGTCGTGCGCCCGCAGGTAGTCCTGCCGCGCGAAGTGCTCCCGGACCGTCTCGCCCAGCGGCTGCTCGACGGGGTGCGGCCACTCCTCCACGGTCACGGACGGCTCGGCGGCACCCGACCCGGCAGCGGCCTTGCGCAGCGTGATCCATCCGAAGCCGACCGCGCGCGTCTTGCGGGCCTCGAACTCGTCGAGCCACGCGTCGTACCGCGCCGCGTACTCCTCCGGATCCGTCCGGTGGTCACCGGCGTCCCGCAGCCACAGCTCGGCGTACTGCGTGATGTCCTGCACCTCGCGCTGCACGATCCACGCGTCGCACCCGCGCGGCACCCAGGAACGGAGCCGCTCGGTCCACTCCTCCCCCTCCACGTGCTGCCAGTTGGCGAGGAAGTGCGCATAGCCCCCTTCGTTCAACCGCTCCCCCGCCTGCTGAACGAGCGACCGGCACAGATCGTCCCCGCCCATCCCGCCGTCGCGGTAGGTGAGCCGCGCACCGGGAGAGATCACGAAGGGCGGATTGGACACGATCAGGTCGTACGTCTCCTCGCCCACGGGTTCGAAGAGGGAGCCTTCCCGCAGGTCGGCCTCGGGGGCACCCGACAGTGCGAGGGTGAGTCGCGTGATGTGCAGGGCACGGGGGTTGAGGTCGGTCGCGATCACCCGGGTGGCGTGCTGCGCGGAGTGCAGCGCCTGGATCCCGGAGCCGGTGCCGAGATCGAGAGCGCTGGCCACAGGCGTACGCACCGTGAGCCCGGCGAGCGTCGTGGACGCCCCGCCCACGCCGAGTACGACCCCTTCGTCGTGGCTGCCGATGCCACCGGCGCCGCCGACCGCGCATCCCAGGTCCGAGACGATGAACCAGTCCTCGCCGCTCGGCCCGCCGTAGGGCCGCACGTCCACGGTCGCCTTCAGCGCGCCCTCGCCGTCCGCCGCGGACAGCCAACCGCTCTCCTGAAGAGGGCCGACCGGCAAAACGGCCGCCACGCGCGCGTGCGGCACGGAACGCTGCAGCAGGAAGAGGCGTACGAGGGTCTCAAGGGGCCCATCGCCACGGGTGGCCCGCAGCGCGGGCACGGTCTCGCTGCGGGCGAGCGCCGTGTACGCGGGCGCCCCGAGGAGCTCGAGCAGCCCGTCAGCGGTGAAGTCGGCCGCCAGCAAGGCTTCCCGCAGCTGGGCGGAGACATCGGCACGATCGGACGAGGGCAGGGGGGCGCTAGCGATACTCACCCCTTCATTGTGACCCGTTCACGCTCGTATCCACCGCTGTGGGCAGGCGTTCCGCAGGGCGGAACCGGTGAGCGCGGCAACCACGCCGCCGGGCACAGCTGAACGCAACGCTGCCCCGGCGCCGGGGGTAGTCCCGGGCGCCGGGGCAACACGCCAAAGAAGGGGGAGCAACCCCTAGGCGGCGGAAGGCGTGGCGCTGGCCGACTTGCAGCTGTCCTGCTTGCTCATCGCCTTGCCCACCTCGCCCTCCTGCAGCTTCTCCAGGGCCTCATTGCCGCTCTTGCTCAGCTTGTCCAGCTCACCGGCGACGCTCTTGAGCCCGTCGGCGAAGTCCGCCTGGTTCTTGGTGTCCAGGCCGTCGACCTTCTTCTTCAGGTCGCCGTACGACTTGGAGATGGCGTTCAGTTCCTTGACCGCGTCATCGGTCTTCTTCTGTCCGCCGTCGACCGGCGGGGCGCCCGCCTTCTTCACCGCGGCGCCCATCGCCTTGTAGGCGTCGGACATGTCCTGGAACGCCTTGGAGTCGGTCTTCTGGACGTCCTGCGGCGAGCTGTTGTCCGAGGTCTCCTTCTGGATCGCCGCGTTGGCGTCAGCGATCTTCTTCGACTGCGGCTGAACCGAGTCACAGACGTCCTTGGCCCAGGAGTCCAGTTTCTCGTTGCCGTCGTCGCTGCAGCCCGACAGCGCCAGTACCAGTACCGCACCGCCGGACAGTGCGGCTGCAAGCTTCTTGTTCACCGGATTGGTCCCTTCCATGGCTCTCGGCCCCGGAACTTACACGCCAACCGGGTTACAACCGCATGCCGAGGGTCCGGTACCACCCCTATTGCAGCCATTTGCACCAAGCAGAGAGCGCGAGAGAAGGCTCACGAGACGCACGAAGGGCGGACGTCGCGTCAGAACGCGCCGCCCGCCCCTGTGTTGGGCAGAGTCTGACCCGGTGTTACGAAACCACGGCCGGGTCAGCCGAGCTTTTTACCGGCTCGGCATCACCTTCCTCGTCCCCTACGGCGATGCCTCGCCTCTTGGACATGTACACCGCGCCGATGATCACCAGGATCGAAAGCACCGCGATCAGTGCCCGCACCCCGGCGCTCGCGTCTTCCCCGTAACTGAACTGGACGACCGCGGGCGCGATGAGCAGCGCCACCAGGTTCATCACCTTCAGGAGGGGGTTGATCGCCGGCCCTGCGGTGTCCTTGAACGGGTCACCGACGGTGTCACCGATCACCACCGCGGCATGGGCCTCGCTGCCCTTGCCGCCGTGGTGGCCGTCCTCGACGAGCTTCTTCGCGTTGTCCCAGGCACCGCCCGAGTTGGCGAGGAAGACCGCCATCAGCGTGCCCGTGCCGATCGCGCCGGCCAGGAACGAGCCGAGTGCGCCGACACCGAGCGAGAAGCCGACCGCGATCGGCGTGAGCACGGCGAGCAGACCTGGCGTGGCCAGCTCGCGCAGCGCGTCCTTGGTGCAGATGTCGACGACCCGCCCGTACTCCGGTTCCTCGGAGTAATCCATGATTCCGGGGTGCTCGCGGAACTGCCGCCGCACCTCGTAGACCACGGATCCGGCCGACCTCGACACCGCGTTGATCGCAAGCCCCGAGAAGAGGAAGACGACCGCGGCGCCCAGGATCAGGCCGACCAGGTTGTTGGGCTGCGAGATGTCCATGACCAGGTTCATCGGGGCGCCGTCGCCCATTTTCTCGCCGACGTCCTTGGCCGCGCCCGCGATGGCGTCGCGATACGAGCCGAAGAGCGCCGAGGCCGCGAGAACGGCTGTGGCGATGGCGATGCCCTTGGTGATGGCCTTGGTGGTGTTGCCGACGGCGTCCAGGTCGGTGAGCACCTGCGCGCCCGCTCCCTCGACGTCACCGGACATCTCGGCGATGCCCTGCGCGTTGTCGGATACCGGACCGAAGGTGTCCATCGCCACGATCACGCCGACCGTGGTGAGCAGGCCGGTTCCGGCCAGCGCCACCGCGAACAGGGCGAGCATGATCGACGTACCGCCGAGCAGGAACGCCCCGTACACGCCGAGCCCGATGAGGAGCGCGGTGTAGACGGCGGATTCGAGCCCGATGGAGATTCCGGCGAGTACGACGGTGGCAGGACCGGTGAGCGAGGTCTTGCCGATGTCCTTCACCGGACGGCGGTTGGTCTCCGTGAAGTAGCCGGTGAGCTGCTGGATCAGCGCGGCCATGACGATGCCGATCGCGACGGCGACGACCGCGAGGACCCGCGGATCGCCGTCATGACCCGCGATCGCCGTGTCCGTCACGCCGTCGAGGTCGGCGTAGGTCGACGGCAGGTAGACGAAGACCGCCGCGGCCACGAGCGCCAGCGAGATGAACGCGGAGATGAAGAACCCGCGGTTGATGGCGGTCATGCCGCTGCGGTCGGAGCGCCGTGGCGCCACCGCGAAGATCCCGATCATCGCCGTCACGACGCCGATCGCCGGAACGAGCAGCGGGAAGGCGAGTCCGGAGTCGCCGAACGCCACCTTGCCGAGGATCAGCGCGGCGACCAGGGTCACGGCGTACGACTCGAAGAGGTCGGCGGCCATACCGGCGCAGTCGCCGACGTTGTCGCCCACGTTGTCGGCGATGGTCGCGGCATTCCTCGGGTCGTCCTCCGGAATGCCCTGCTCGACCTTGCCGACCAGGTCGGCGCCGACGTCGGCGGCCTTGGTGAAGATGCCGCCGCCGACACGCATGAACATCGCGATCAGCGCCGCCCCGAGGCCGAAGCCTTCGAGGACCTTCGGCGCGTCGGCCGCGTAGACGAGCACTACACAGGAGGCGCCCAGAAGACCGAGCCCCACCGTGAACATGCCGACAACGCCGCCCGTGCGGAAAGCGATCTTCATGGCCTTGTGCGAAACGGCGGTGAGATCCTTTTCGGGTTCTCCTTCCGCCGGAGTGGCCTCTCGGGCGGCTGCCGCCACACGAACATTGCTGCGTACGGCGAGCCACATGCCGATATAGCCGGTGGTCGCCGAGAACACCGCACCGATCAGGAAGAAGATCGATCGGCCGGCACGCTGATTCCAGTCGTCTGCGGGCAGCAGCATGAGCAGGAAGAACACCACGACGGCGAAAACACCGAGAGTGCGCAGCTGCCTGCCGAGATAGGCATTGGCGCCCTCCTGGATCGCCTTCGCGATCTTCTTCATGCTGTCGGTGCCCTCGGTGGCCGCGAGCACCTGGCGTACGAGCACCCAGGCGACCGCGAGCGCCGCGATCGCGACGGCCGCGATGACCATCACGATGAGGCGGTTTCCGTCGGTCAGTACTGCGGCTGCGAAGGTAGTGGGCTGGTCAAACTGATGAGGGGTAGAAAGCCCCGCCATTCGTCCTCCTTGACGCTTGGGCTGAGCTCAAGATGTGGACGGATTGTAGGGAGCGGAACCTGATCAAAACAGAGCGCCGCAAACGGAATTGGCCGGAGATTGCTTCCCAGCAAATGATCGCGACCGCAGACTGGCCCCGAAAGCGGTAATGCCTCAAAACCGTTGACGACGGTCGGCAGTCCGCGGGCAATTGACCGAGGCAATGATCAATTAAATGATCAAAATAAGAAAAGGCCCTGCTCCCGCCTAGGGAGCAAGACCTTGGTGAAGCGATGAAGACAGTGGCGGGTGAGCCCGCGGTGGCAGGTGAGGCCGC
This sequence comes from Streptomyces sp. NPDC055189, assembly GCF_053606765.1. Lineage (NCBI taxonomy): Bacteria > Bacillati > Actinomycetota > Actinomycetes > Kitasatosporales > Streptomycetaceae > Streptomyces > Streptomyces sp. NPDC055189. Next base: position 51,954 of record NZ_JBSGSG010000015.1, on the reverse strand, counting down.
TGGGTCAGAGGAGCCCGCAAGGGCAGAAGAGCCTGCTGGGTCAGAGGAGCGTCGCCGGGGTCGTCGGCCACGTCATGCGGATGAGACCGCCGCCCTCGCCCGCGGTGACCTCCACGTCGTCCACGAGCCCGCTGATGACGGCGAGACCCATCTCGTCCTCACCCTCGGTCTCCAGATCGAGGGACGCGTCGGGCCCGGAACCGGGCGGCCGGTCGCCGGCCGTCGCATGCGGGGCCTCGTCGCCGACCTCGATGGAGAACTGCTTCTCGTCCTCGATGAGGGCGACCCGCACCGGTGCGTCCACGCCGTTGCTCTGGTGGAGCCCGACGGCACGCGTGCAGGCCTCGCCGACAGCGAGTCTGACCTCGTCGAGAACGGCCTCGTCCACTCCGGCCCTGCGCGCGACCGCCGCCGCCACGAGCCGGGCGGTCCTGACGTGCTCGGGCAGCGCGCTGAAGCGGAGTTCAACGGTGGCCATGCATCCCCCTCGGACATACGCGCGTGCTGTCAGGGGGCCGGGCCGAGGGCCCGGTCCCCTGCTGTTCTGCCACACCCGGGCCGTGCAAGCACCCGACCCGGGACATCCGGCTCTCAGTCGGTGGCCGCGACCGCTTCCTCGACCGAGGTGTGAATGGGGAACACCTTGGTCAGGCCGGTGATGCGGAAGATCTTCAAAATGCGTTCCTGGTTGCAGACCAGGCGCAGCGAGCCCTCATGGGCACGCACCCGCTTCAGGCCGCCGACCAGAACGCCGAGCCCGGTGGAGTCGAGGAAGTCGACGCCCTCCATGTCGACGACCAGATGGAAACTGCCGTCGTTCACCAACTCGACCAACTGTTCGCGCAACTTGGGCGCGGTATAAACATCGATTTCGCCACCGACCTCGACGACCGTACGATCGCCGACGGTACGGGTCGACAGGGACAGGTCCACGGATCCTCCAGCACCTTGCTATCGAGCGGTCATCCCTCGGGACACCTCGGCAGAGCCCCCAGGACGGATCGCCAGCCGCGATGGCATTCAATCACTTACCGGCAGGCGTGCACGACGCCTTGGGACCATTGTCCATCCCGCCAGTGACACACTCGGTGCCGATGGCCAACTTTTCTCCGCCCGGAGGACCCTCCACGGGAGCCCCGGTACGCACGTCCCCACGGACGGTCCTGGACCGGCTCACCGCGGGGCCGAGCCGTGCTTCGCGCGTCACTCATACGGAGCACTTGCCCCCGCGCGCGGCACGATATGCAGTCTGGCCTGATCGCATTCGTTCCGAGGTCGTCGCCGCGGTGCAGTCGGCCGGTATCGAGCACCCCTGGGCCCACCAGGCACTCGCCGCCGAGCACGCCCTGGACGGCGAGTCGGTGATCGTCGCCACCGGCACCGCATCGGGCAAGTCCCTGGCCTACCTCACCCCCGTGCTCTCGGCCCTCCTTGACGGCTCAGAGGCTCCCAACGGGCGCGGCGCCACCGCGCTGTACCTGGCCCCGACGAAGGCCCTGGCGGCCGACCAGCGCCGCGCCGTACGCGAGCTGGCGGCGCCCCTGGGGAACGCGGTCCGCCCCGCCGTGTACGACGGCGACACCCCCGTCGAAGAACGCGAATGGGTACGTCAGTACGCCAACTACGTCCTGACCAACCCCGACATGCTGCACCGCGGGATACTCCCGTCCCACCCCCGCTGGTCCTCCTTCCTGCGCGCCCTGCGCTATGTCGTCATCGACGAGTGCCACACCTACCGCGGCGTCTTCGGCTCCCACGTCGCCCAGGTCATCCGCCGGCTGCGCCGCCTCTGCGCCCGCTACGGCTCCGACCCCGTCTTCCTCCTCGCCTCCGCCACCTCCGCCGATCCGGCCGTGGCCGCGGAACGCCTCACCGGGCTGCCCGTGAAGGAGGTCGCCGATGACGCCTCGCCCCGCGGCGACCTCGTCTTCGCCCTCTGGGAGCCCCCGCTCACCGAACTCCACGGCGAGAAGGGCGCCCCCGTCCGCCGCACCGCCACCGCCGAGACGGCGGACCTGCTCACCGACCTGACCGTCCAGGGCGTCCGCTCGGTCGCTTTCGTACGCTCCCGGCGCGGCGCCGAGCTGATCTCGGTGATCGCCCAGGAACGACTCTCCGAGGTCGACCGCTCCCTGGCCCGCCGCGTGGCCGCCTACCGGGGCGGATATCTCCCCGAGGAGCGCCGCGCCCTGGAGCGGGCCCTGCACTCCGGTGAACTCCTCGGCCTCGCGGCCACCACCGCTCTCGAACTCGGCGTGGACGTCTCCGGCCTCGACGCCGTGATCATCTCCGGCTATCCGGGCACCCGCGCCTCGCTGTGGCAGCAGGCGGGCCGTGCCGGACGCTCCGGGCAGGGCGCGCTTGCCGTGCTCGTCGCCCGCGACGACCCGCTGGACACGTATCTCGTCCACCACCCCGAGGCGCTGTTCCGGCAGCCGGTGGAGTCGACGGTCCTCGACCCCGACAATCCGTACGTCCTCGCGCCCCACCTCTGCGCGGCCGCCGCGGAACTTCCGCTCACGGAGGACGACCTGGCCCTCTTCGGGCCGGCCACCGGGGAACTGCTCCCGCAACTGGAGGGCGCCAAGCTGCTGCGCCGCCGTACGAAGGCCTGGCACTGGACCCGCAGGGAGCGGGCCGCCGACCTCACCGACATCCGCGGCGAGGGCGGCAAGCCGATCCAGATCGTCGAGGAGGGCACGGGACGCCTGCTCGGCACCGTCGACGCGTCCGCCGCGCACACCGCCGTCCACGAGGGCGCGGTCCACCTCCACCAGGGCCGTACGTATCTGGTGCGCCGCCTCGACCTGGAGGACTCGGTCGCCCTGGTCGAGGAGGCCGGTCCGCCGTACTCCACGACCGCCCGCGACACCACGGCCATCTCCATCCTGGAGACGGACACCGAGATCCCCTGGGGTTCGGGCCGCCTCTGCTACGGCTCCGTGGAAGTCACCAACCAGGTCGTCTCCTTCCTGCGCCGCAGGCTGATCACCGGCGAGGTCCTCGGCGAGACCAAGCTGGACCTGCCGCCGCGCACCCTGCGCACCCGCGCGGTCTGGTGGACGGTCACCGAGGACCAACTGGACGCCGCGCGCGTCAATCCGGAGATCCTCGGCGGCGCTCTGCACGCCGCCGAGCACGCCTCCATCGGGATGCTGCCGCTCTTCGCGACCTGCGACCGCTGGGACATCGGCGGCGTCTCCGTGCCGCTGCATCCGGACACGCTCCTGCCGACCGTCTTCGTCTACGACGGCCATCCGGGCGGCGCGGGCTTCGCCGAGCGGGCCTTCCACACGGCCCGCGAGTGGCTGACCGCCACCCGCCAGGCCATCGCCTCCTGCGAGTGCGAGGCCGGCTGCCCCTCGTGCATCCAGTCCCCGAAGTGCGGCAACGGCAACGACCCGCTGCACAAACGCGGCGCGGTCCGCCTCCTCACCACCCTCCTCAAGGACGCCCCTGCCTCGTGAGGGGCCTGCGCCATCCACCGCGTGCCCACGCGCGAGCGCGAGCCCCGCAAGCGCCACAGCGGCGTCTGACGGCCGTCCGGGGGCATCCACCGGCCACGCGTCCGCCCGACTCACGGCGAGCGCCACAGCCTCCGCTCCCGGCGTGGGAGCAACCGGGCCCGGCCGACCCGACTGCCCCACCTGACCGGTCGGACCCGCCGGACCCGCCCGGGATCTGACCTCGGTCACGAACGGGCCGAAGTCCGCAGCCGCGGTGACGTCCGAGATCTCGCCGCTCACCGCGCACCGCACGACGCGTGCCCCCTGCGCCTCGGCCACCCGCCCGGCCGCCGCACACGCCCCGGAACGCCCCTCCATCCAGTGGTCCGCCGCCGCCAGCGCCGCCAAGTCGGCCGCGCCGCCCGCTCGATGGCGGGCGAGGATCACCTGCCCCATGGCGAGGACGGCACCACAGACCACGCACAGCACGGCCATCACGACGACGACCCAGACCGTGGCGGCTCCCCGGTCCGACGCGGGCCGCGGAGCCGACAAGCCCTTCACGCGCTCACCCCCACCGTCTCCTCGGCCAACGCAACCGCCTCCGACCGCACCCGCAGCCCGAGCCCCAGCGCTCCCGGACCCGGCGAGTGGGCCACGACCTCCACCCGCACCAGGTCGCCGTCCCGTCGCACGGCCACCGACGCACCGCGCGGCGCCGCCTGCCGAGCCGCCGCCACGGCCGCGCTCCCGGGGTCCTGCCGGGCCGCGGCACGCGCCCCGGCCCGTGCCGCGTCCACGCACTGGATCTGCGCGGACGCGGTCAGCAAGGCCCAGACGAGCGCCATCGTGAACAGCACGAGCGTGGGCAGCACCACGGCCGCCTCGGCCGTCACGAACCCCTGGTCACCACGGCGCCACCGACCGCCCCGCCCCTTCTCAGAACTGGACATCGAGCGCCTTCTCCACGACCGCCTGCAAGGCCGCCCTGACCTGCCCGCTCGTCACCACCTTGTAGAGCAGTCCGGCGAACCCCACCGCCGCGATCAGACCCATCGCGTACTCCGAGGTGACCATCCCCGCGTCCCCCCGCATCGCGCGCGCCACTCGCCGCGACGCCCGCGCACACAGCTGTCCCCACATCTCAACCCCCGTGAATTCGCAGTCCGTTCAAGTCACGGCAGCCACGCCTCGCGAGGCCACCGTCCAGCCACTCAGATGCCGCTCAACAACCCACCCGCCAAACCGATCACCACCGGCAGCACGCCCACCGCGATGAACGCGGGCAGGAAACACAGCCCCACCGGCGCCGTCATCAGCACTCCGGCTCTGCGCGCGGCCGCCGTAGCCGCCCGCCCCCGTTCCGCACGGCAGTCCGCGGCGAGCCGCGCCACCGGTTCCGCCGCCGGGGCCCCCGACTCCCCCGCCCGCTCCAGCAAACGGGCCAGCGCCCCCGCGCCCGGTATCGCGCCCAACCCCCGCCACGCACCGCTCGGTTCACCGCCGAGGCGCAACTCCGCGGCCCCCTGCGCAAGCCGCTCCCCCACCGGCCCCTTGAGCGCATCACCCACCGCCTGCGCGGCCACGACGGGTCCCGCGCCCGCAGCGACACAGGCCGCCAACAGATCCGCCGCCAAGGGGAGTTGTCGAGCCGCCTCCGCGCCGTCGAACTCCGCGGCACGAGCACCCCGCCCCCGCCGCCAACGCCACACCCCGTACCCGGCGCCCAACCCCACGAGGCACCCCGGAACACCGCCCACCAGCACCCACCCGGCGCTCACCGCCCCGGCCACCACCAGCCACCCCCGCAGCACATCCCGCTGCCCGGGCCGCCGCAGGAACCACCGCCGCGTCAGACCCCCCGGCAGCCGCTCAGCCACCCCCAGCACGACCCCCGAACGCCCCCGCGCCGCCCTCTCACGCCGCGCCGCGAGGACCACCGACACCAGCCACAGCACGGCCGCCGCACTCCACACGGTCACCCCCACCCCGTGGACACCGAAATTCATCGCTCCTCCGCTCCTCGTACGATCCGCAGCGCCCACCACACGCCGACGCCCTCCAACACCCCGCCCACCGCAAGACACCCGAGCCCCGCCCCGGTGTGCAGCAGCACCCGCAACGGCGACGCCCCGAGCGCGCCGCCCATGAGCAGCCCGAGAACCGGCAGCCCCGCGAGCATCACCGCCGTCGACCGCGCCCCCGCCAACTGGGCCCGCAGATCAGCACGCTGGTCCCGCTCCGCCCGCAGCGCGCCCTCCAGACGTTCGAGCCCCGCCGCGAGTCCGGCGCCCCGGTCCACGGCCACCCGCCAGCACGCCGCGAGCCCAAGCAGCCCCTGCGCCCCCGGCTCCCGCGCCGCCTCCTCGAGCGCCCCCGGCACATCCCCGCCGAACCGCGCCGCCGCCAGCACCCCGGCCCGCGCCTCCCCGAGCCCGGCCATGGCCCCGGCTCGATCCCCGGCGTCCCCCAGCCCGAAGCCGCCGTCAGCCGCGGCCCTCAACGCCTCCCCCGGCTGCCGCCCCGCCCGCACCTCTCCCGCGAGCGCCCCGCACAACGCGATCACCGCGGCGGCCCGGCGCTCCCCCCGGAGCCGCGCACCCCTGGCCCGCCGTACGCGCCGTATCAGCGGCACCCCGGCCGCCCCCAGGACCAGCGGCACCAGGGACTCCCCGAGCAGTGCGACGGCCGCCCCGCCCGCCAGAGCCCACCACTCGTGCCGCACCCGACCACCGACACACGTCACCGCCCGCCGCCACGCCGCATCCCCCGTCGTGACCTCGCCCCCTGTCGCGAGGACCGCCCGCGCCCGCCGCAGCCCGCGATCCCGCCCGACCAGCAGCCAGGCCGCGCTCCCCGCACACGCGGCCGCCGCCACCCCCGTCGCACTCATCCCCCACCACTCCAACCACCGTCCGCCAGCAGCGAATCCAGCCGCTCCCAGCCCCGCTCACGGACAAATTCCTTCTCGCCCCACCGCAGCGCCGGCACCGTCACCACGAGGCCGGACCGATCTCGCTCCAGGACATGCACCTCCGCGATCCGCCGCCGCCCCGCCCGGTCCCGTACGAGATGGAGCACCACGGACAGCGCGGCCGCCAACTGGCTGTGCAGGGCCGCCCTGTCGAGCCCGGCCGCCGTGCCCAGCGCCTCCAGACGGGCAGGCACGTCCCGCGCGGCGTTGGCGTGGACCGTGCCGCAGCCGCCCTGATGGCCCGTGTTCAGGGCGGCAAGGAGGTGGACCACCTCCGCACCCCGCACCTCGCCCACGACCAGCCGGTCGGGGCGCATGCGCAGCGCCTGCCGCACGAGGTCGTCCAGGCCTACCTGACCGGCTCCCTCCTGGTTCGCGGGCCTGGCTTCGAGGCGCACCACGTGGGGGTGGTCGGGACGCAGCTCCGCCGAGTCCTCGGCGAGCACGATCCGCTCCCCCGGTCCGACCAGGCCGAGAAGCGCGCTCAGCAGCGTCGTCTTGCCCGAACCCGTCCCGCCGCTGATCAGGTACGAAAGCCGGGCGTCGAGCAGTGCCCGCAGCACCCCGTCCCCGCCCGGCGGCACCGTCCCCGCCGCGGTCAGTTCCGCGAGGGTGAAGGCCCGGGGGCGTACGACACGCAAGGAGAGGCAGGTCGACCCGACGGCGACCGGCGGCAGCACCGCATGGAGGCGGGTTCCGTCCGGGAGCCGGGCGTCCACCCAGGGCCTCGCGTCGTCGAGCCGGCGTCCCGCCACGGCCGCCAGGCGCTGCGCGAGCCGCCGCACCGACGCCACGTCCCCGAAGGACACTCCGGTCAGTTCCAGGCCCTTGCCGCGGTCGACCCACACCCGGTCGGGCGCGGAGACCAGCACATCGGTCACCGAGTCGTCCGCGAGCAGCGCTTCAAGGGGCCCTGCGCCCACCAGCTCCGAGCGCAGCTGTGCCGCCGCGCCCAGGATCTCCGAGTCGCCGAGCACCCTGCCCTGGGCCCGCAGCGCCTCGGCGACGCGGGCCGGTGTCGGCTCGGTCCCGTTCTCCGCGAGCCACTGACGCACCCCGTCCAGCATCCTGGCCCCGACGACGGCGCTCATGAGCCGCCCCCGGTGGCATCGACCGGAACGCGCTCCCAGAAGGCCGTGCAGAACCGGGCCAGCGGCCCCCGCACGACGCCTCCGGGCGGCATTCCTCCGGCCTGCGCGGCCAGCAGGCCCGACTCGCGTGGCAGTTCGCCGACGAGCGGCAGCCCGAGCAATCGCGCGACCTCTTCCGCGTCGAAGCCACCGGGTCCGTCCGGTCCGCCGCGCCCTGCGCCGCCTCTGCCGACCACCACCCGCAGATCCCGCAGCACCATGCCCACCGCGGACGCGACCCGCCGGGCCCCCGCCACCGAACGCAGCTCCGCCGGCACCACCAAGAGCCCGAGATCGACCTGGGCCAGCGCCTCGGCCACTCCTTCGTCCACGCGCCGCGGCAGATCGACGACCACCGCTCCGCCCCGCCGCCGTGCGGCAGCGATCACCGCCCGCATGGCCTCGGGCGGAATGACCACCGCGTCGCCCCGGTCCCAGCTCAGAACCCGCAGGGAATGCAGCTCGGGCAGCGACTCCTCGAGCGCGCCCCCGCCGACCCGGCCCCTGGACTGTGCGAAGGCGGGCCAGCGGAGGCCGTCGGCCGCCTCGCCGCCGAGCAGCACATCAAGGCCACCGCCCAACGGGTCGCCGTCGACGAGCATCGTCCGCCGCCCGGCGCGGGCCGCCGTGACGGCCAGCGCGCACGCCAGGGTCGAGGCTCCGGCTCCTCCGCTGCCGCCGATCACCCCCACCGTGAGCGCGGGCCGCCCCACGCCCTCGGCGACATCGGCGATGCGGTCCACCAGCCATCGCTCGCCGTCCGGCAGGACGAGCACATGATCGGCACCGATCTCCACCGCGCGCTGCCAGACCCCGGAGTCGTCCTGATCCCGCCCGACCAGGACGACCCCACGCCTGCGCGCGGCTCCCCGCACCCGGTCCACCGCGTCGTCCCCGACGAGCACCAGCGGAGCCGCGTCCCAGCCGCTCCTGCGCTCGGGTACACCGTGCTGCACCTCGGGCCGCGCCCCCGCGGCGGCGCACAGCCGCAGCAGGTCGTCCAGCAGGTCCACATCTTCCGTGACGATCAGTGGTCCGCCTTGCCGTCCATCGGACGGCGGCGGCCCGCCACGCGTAATCACTCCAGCCACGATCCCCGACCCCCTCTCACTACAAGCCCGTTGAATGCCGTGTTCCACATCGGCGATGAACCGGACAAGGCAATCCGGCCATGAACTTCGCGTGCAGAACGGGCGGAATCAGCGTGCAGCGATCGCGGATAACGTGTGGATCTTGGTGAATAACTGTGGACAAGACGGGGCCTGTGAATATCCCGTTCACCCATACCGGTGACAACTCAAAAGGTTTCCGTACAGCAGCCTGACGGCTACACACAGTGACGGATCATGGGCAAGAAAAAAGATCGCCGAGACGGCTGCCGGAAGGCGCCTGGCGATCGGATGTGGGTCGAACGAGGCCCGGAAAACCCATCCGGACATGCGACGACCCCCGCCGGGGGGGAGAGCGGGGGTCGTCCCCACGGTCCGACTCGGGGGGGGAGGAGCCAGACCGGGTTAGCACGGTCGCGAACGATCCGTGACTTCCATGGTGTACCCGAGAGCCTTCTCAGGCAAACCCACGCGCCTCACCTTACGCCGAATGGTGGGCGCCTATGCTCGACCTCGTGGAAAACCACTCCTTGCCCCGCACAGCCGCCTTCTTTGACCTGGACAAGACGGTCATTGCGAAGTCGAGCACTCTCACCTTCAGCAAGTCGTTCTACCAAGGCGGCCTGATCAACCGCAGGGCGGTACTGCGAACTGCATATGCACAGTTCGTCTTCCTTGCCGGCGGCGCCGATCACGACCAGATGGAGCGGATGCGCGAGTATCTGTCCGCCCTGTGCCGCGGATGGAACGTGCAGCAGGTCAAGGAGATCGTCGCCGAGACGCTGCACGACCTGATCGACCCGATCATCTACGACGAGGCCGCATCCCTCATCGAGGAGCACCACACCGCGGGACGGGACGTCGTCATCGTCTCCACGTCGGGCGCCGAGGTCGTCGAGCCGATCGGCGAGCTCCTCGGCGCGGACCGGGTGGTGGCGACCCGGATGGTCGTCGGCGACGACGGCTGCTTCACCGGCGAGGTGGAGTATTACGCGTACGGCCCCACCAAGGCCACGGCGATCAAGGAGCTCGCGGAATCCGAGGGGTACGACCTCGACCGCTGTCACGCCTACAGCGACTCGGCGACCGACCTCCCCATGCTCGAATCCGTGGGACATCCGCACGCGGTGAACCCCGATCGCGCTCTGCGCCGTGAGGCACTCGCGCGCGGGTGGCCGATTCTCGACTTCCACCGTCCGGTCAGGCTCAAGGAGCGGCGCCGGACACCGTCCCGGCCCGCGGTCGTCGCGGCGGCAGCGGTGGGCGCCGCGGCGGCCACCGCGGGGCTCGTGTGGTTCGTGAGCCGCCGCCGGACCACGCGTGCCCGATTCACCCTTATTTGAACCTAAAAGTAAAGAAGTAGTGCCAGGACTTCCGCTTACTCCAGGACAGGAGTACAAAGGAGTCAACGGCCCGCGAGACCAAGGACATCCGAGAGGATTACCTTTAAACGCAACCAAGGCCCCACGGACCGAAGCATGAACACCGAGCACCCACGCGACGTCGACCCGTCGATTACGGGCCAGCCGCACCAGGTGACGGGCTAAGTTCCCGACCTGATGGGCAACCTTCGAGGACGCTTGGTAACCCGGTGAACATGCCAGCGGCGGTACGAGAACTCGTACCGCCGCATCCCTGTGTGAGGCCCTTCCCGCGCTCCCGCGTGAGACCTGCGGCCCTTTTACGCAGCGCCGCGCTGCATCGCTTCGCAGACCGCCGTCGACTCCCTGGCTCCCAGTTCGACCGCACGCCCACAATGGGCGATCCATGCGGCCATCCCCTCCGGCGTCCCGGACGCATAGTCGTCGAGCGCCCCCACGTAGGCCGCCCGCCCCTGTTCCGCGTGTCCCGCCTCGGCCGGGCAGACCGACTTCGGGTCGAGGCCGCTGCCCACCAGGACGATGCGCTCGGCCGCCCGCGCGACCAGGCCGTTGTGCGAGCCGAAGGGGCGCAGGCTGAGCAGCTCGCCGTGCACCACTGCCGCCGTCACCAGGGCCGGCGCGGAGCCGCCCGCGATGATCAGCTGCGAAAGCCCCTCCAAGCGGCCCGCCACCTCGTCGGAGTCCGGCACGTCGAGCTCGACCAGCGGCTCGTCCACCGGCTCGCCCGCGAGACGCGGCCGTCCGGCGGCCTCGTCGTTCTCCGCGGCGGCGACCAGGTGGAGTCGGGCGAGGACCCGGAGCGGCGACTGCCGCCAGATGGACAGGAGTTGACCCGCCTCCGCGGTCAGCCGCAGGGCCGCGCCGACCGTGCGGGCCTCGCCGTCGCCGCTGAAGTCGCTGCGGCGGCGCACCTCTTCGAGTGCCCAGTCGGCACCGGAGAGCGCCGCCGAGCCGCGGGCGCCGCGCAGCGCCGCCTCGGAGGTGATCTCGTTGCTGCGGCGCCGCATGATCCGGTGGCCGTAGACCCGGTCCACGGCCTTGCGCACGGAGTCCACGGAGTCGGCCACGCCGGGCAGTGCGCCCAGGGCCGCGAGCGGATCGGCTGTCGTACTCATGAGTACGACCCTACGCACCCCCGGCGCTCCCCCCACGAAGGAGTGGTCTTCTTCACGCCGGATCGATACGACAGGTAGTCATCCGGCTACCCTTGGTGAACATGAAGATCGCTTTCGTAGGGAAGGGCGGCAGCGGCAAGACCACGCTGTCCTCGCTGTTCATCCGACACCTCGCCGCCACCGGAGCTCCGGTCCTCGCGGTGGACGCCGACATCAACCAGCACCTGGGGCCCGCGCTCGGCCTCGACGAGGCGGACGCCGCCCGGCTGCCCGCCATGGGCGCGCGCCTGCCGCTCATCAAGGACTACCTGCGGGGCTCCAATCCGCGGATCGCCTCCGCCGCCACGATGATCAAGACGACGCCGCCCGGCGAGGGCTCGCGGATCCTGCGGGTGCGCGAGGACAACCCGGTGTACGACGCGTGCGCGCGGCCGGTGGAACTCGACGACGCTGCCGTGCGTTTGATGGTCACAGGGCCGTTCACCGAAGCCGACCTCGGTGTCGCCTGCTACCACTCCAAGACGGGGGCGGTGGAGCTGTTCCTGAACCACCTGGTCGACGGACGCGACGAGTACGCGGTCGTCGACATGACCGCGGGTTCGGACTCCTGCGCGTCCGGCATGTTCACCCGCTTCGACATGACGTTCCTGGTGGCCGAGCCGACCCGGAAGGGGGTCTCCGTCTATCGCCAGTACAAGGAATACGCACGGGACTTCGGCATCGACCTCAAGGTCGTCGGCAACAAGGTGCAGGGCCAGGACGACATCGACTTCCTGCGCGAGCAGGTGGGCGACGACCTCCTGGTGACGGTGGGGCACTCGGACTGGGTGCGCGCCATGGAGAAGGGCCGCCCGCCCCGGTTCGAGCTCCTGGAAGACGACAACCGCCGTTCCCTGCGGGCGCTTCAGGGCGCCGTCGACACCTCGTACGAGCGCAGGGACTGGGACCGCTACACCCGTCAGATGGTCCACTTCCACCTGAAGAACGCGCAGAGCTGGGGCAACGAACGAACGGGGGCCGACCTGGCCGCGCAGGTCGACCCCGGCTTCGTTCTCGGTGAGCGAGCCGTCGCCACGGCCTGAACCGAGCCGAGACGAGCCGAGCTGGGCTGAGCTGGGCTGGGCTGAACCGACCAGTCCGGGCGAAGGGCGTTACGGCTTCTCTGCCGGGGCGCCCGGAACGCCCTTCGGGGCCGGTGCGGGCCGGGCGGAGAGGAAGGACGCCCAGCCCTCCTTCGGCGCCTGGCCGACCTTCAGCTTGGTGAGGCGCTCCACGGTCTGCGGGTCCTGGGCGTCGAGCCAGTCGGCGAGCTGCCGGAAGGAGACGCACCGCACGTCGCGCTTCGTGCAGACGTTCTCGATCGTCTCCTCGATGGCGCGCATGTACGTGCCGCCGTTCCAGGACTCGAAGTGGTTGCCGATGATCAGCGGGGCGCGGTTGCCCTTGTAGGCGCGGTCGAAGCCCTGGAGCAGGCCGTCGCGCATCTGGTCGCCCCAGTACTCGTGCTTGTCCGGGTCGCCCTGCGACGTGGTGCCCGACTGGTTCACCATGAAGTTGTAGTCCATGGTGAGCGTCTCGAACTTGCGGCCGGGGACCGGGACAAGCTGCATCGAGAGGTCCCAGAGACCTTCCTTCTTCTTGGGCCAGATCTGGTCGTTGACGCCACTGGTGTCGTAGCGGAAGCCCAGCTCGCGGGCCGCCCGCATGAAGTTCTTCTGGCCTTCGAGGCAGGGCGTGCGGGCTCCGATGAGTTCCTTGTCGTAGTCGAAGGGCAGCGGCTGCGCCTTCTTCATGCCCGTGTTCGTCTTCCAGGCCTTCACGAAGGACTTGGCCTGGTTGATCTCGCTCTTCCACTCGTCGACCGACCACTGGCCCACTCCGCCGCTGGTGCCGCAGAAGTGGCCGTTGAAGTGGGTGCCGACCTCATTGCCGTCGAGCCAGGCGCCGCGGAGCTGCTCCACGGTCTGCTTGATGCCCTTGCGGTCGTTGAAGCCGATGTCCGAGCTGCCCGAACGGTGCTGCGGCGGCTCGTAGAGCTTCCGCTTCGACTCGGGGAGCATGTACACGCCGCTGAGGAAGTACGTCATCGTGGCGTCGTTCTTCTTGGCCACCTTGCGGAAGTGCGAGAAGAGTTTCTGGCTGTCCTCGCCCGCGCCGTCCCAGGAGAAGACCACGAACTGCGGCGGCTTCTGGCCGGGTCTCAGGCGCTCGGGCCTCGGCAGGTGCGGCTGCTTGCCGGTGAAGGCGGTGGAGCCGTCACCGATCATGCGGACCGCACTCTTGGGGGCAGGTGCGGGGGACGCCTTCTTGGCGCCGTGCGCGCCCTTCTCGGCGCCGGATTCGCCGCTGCCGCCGCTCGCGCAGCCGGCCAGTACCGCGACAGATGCCACAAGGGCGGTGGAGCCCGCGGCGATCCGCTGGATCCTCTGGGTGGCGGCCATCTTCCGCCCACCTTCTTCCTTCAAGTCGGCTTCACTTCAGGGGTCGTCACCGACGGGCATTACGTCCCAAATCCCCGCAAATACCCGATAGCGCCGCCAACGTCGCACGCGGGCGTGGGCCACGCGGTACGACAAGCCGACAAAATGCTTTATTCACCCTTCAGGGTGATCTAGTGCCCCATTTGCCTTATATGTCTATCCGAGACCTTTACTCTGCATTACGATTCGTTTACCGAGAGTTGATAGATCCCGCCGCTGCAACGCCGTGACCCACGGCCGCGACCCGCCCTCCGCAGACCGCCGGAGGACCCCCTGTTCCGCGACCGCGCTGCCCCGGAGGAGACGGGAAAACATGTCTGCCTGCGTCCCCACCCACGCCACCGACTCGGCCCACGCATCCCGCGACCACGAGCCCCACGGGCCGCCGCCCGGCAAGTTCCGCAAGTTCCGTAAATTCCGCATCGCCGGCGCCGACGTATCCGCGTCGATCGCCGTCTTCCTGATCGCCCTGCCGCTGTCCCTGGGCATCGCGCTGGCCACCGGAGCACCGCTCCAGGCGGGCCTCGTCGCCGCCGCCGTGGGCGGCCTGGTCGCCGGACGGATCGGTGGATCACCGCTCCAGGTCAGCGGCCCCGCCGCAGGGCTCACCGTCGTCACCGCCGACCTCATCCACCGGTACGGCTGGCGGACCACCTGCGCCATCACCGTTCTCGCCGGGCTCACCCAACTCGCCCTCGGCTGCCTGCACGTGGCCCGCTCGGCGCTCGCCGTCAGCCCCGCCGTCGTGCACGGCATGCTGGCGGGCATCGGCGTCGCCATCGCCGTCGCCCAGCTGCGCATCGTGCTCGGCGGCACCCCGCAGAGCGTCGTGCTCGACAACCTCCGTGCGATTCCGGGGCAGTTGGCGGACCTCCATCCGGCCACGCTGTCGATCAGCCTGCTGACCCTGGCCGTTCTGCTGCTCTGGCCGCGGATCCCCGGACGTGCGGGCAGAGCCGCCCGTGTCGTGCCCGCCCCGCTCGTCTCCGTGGCCGCGGCGACGGCTGTCGCCGCGCTCGCCGGGCTGAGCGTGACCAAGGTCGAACTGCCGTCGTGGCGCAGTCACGCGCTGGCGGGCCTGCCGGAAGGCCCCGTGCTCGGGATCGTCGCCGCCGTCCTCACGGTCACGCTGGTCTGCAGCGTGCAGTCACTGCTCGGCGCCGTCGCCGTGGACAAACTCGTATCGGGGCGGCGCGAACCGCTCGCCGGCGGCAGCCGCTCCGACCTGGACCGCGAACTGCTGGGCCAGGGCGCCGCGAACGCCGTGTCCGGCGCGCTCGGCGGCCTCCCCGTCGCCGGGGTCGCGGTGCGCAGTGTGGCCAATGTGCGGGCCGGCGCCGTCAGCCGGAACTCCACGATGCTGCACGGCGTTTGGGTAGTAGTAGCCGCCCTGCTGATGGTCCCCGTCCTGGAGCTGATCCCGCTCGCCGCACTCGCCGCTCTGGTGATGGCGGTCGGCATCCAGATGGTGAACCTGAACCACATCCGCACCATCACCCGCCACCGCGAGATCCTCGCGTACACCACCACGACGCTCGGCGTCGTCTTCTTCGGCGTGCTCGAAGGCGTGGCCATCGGCGTCGCCGTCGCCGTGGCCGTCGCGCTGCACCGCCTCGCGCACACCCGGATCACGCACACCGAGGAGGACGGGGTGCACCACGTGCGCGTACGCGGCCAGCTGACCTTCCTCGCCGTGCCGCGCCTGAGCCGAGCGCTGCACCTCGTACCGCAAGAAGCCACCACCATCGTGGAGTTGGACGGATCATTCATGGACCACGCCGCGTACGAAGCGCTGCAGTGCTGGCAGGACGCGCACACCGCACAGGGCGGCACCGTCGAGATGACCGGGCGCGCCGGGACCCGGATCGCCGAGCCCGCGAGCGCGTCGCACTCCTGCTGCAGGCCCTGGACGGCCTGGCGCAACCACCACTGCGACCGCCCGCAGGAGACTCCGCAGGGCCAGGAGCGGCCCAGCGGGTATCAACTGGCCAGCGGTATCAGCGCGTTCCAGCGCAACACCGCGCCGCATGTGCGCGGCGAGCTGGCACGGCTCGCACGCGAAGGCCAGCAGCCCTCGCAGCTCTTCCTGACCTGCGCCGACTCCCGGCTCGTCACCTCGATGATCACGTCGAGCGGCCCGGGCGACCTCTTCGTCGTACGCAACATCGGCAACCTCGTGCCGCTGCCGGGCGACGACAGCGGTGACGACTCGGTGGCCGCGGCGATCGAGTACGCGGTGGACGTGCTGCAGGTGCGGTCCATCACCGTGTGCGGGCACTCCGGGTGCGGGGCGATGCAGGCGCTGCTCAACACTCCGCCCGGCGGCGCGCAGACGCCCCTGAAGCGGTGGCTGCGGCACGGCGCGCCGAGCCTCGAACGGCTTGCGGCGCACAAGGAGGAGGGATGGGCGCGGCTCGCGGGGCGGGCGCCCGCCGACGCGGTCGAGCAGCTCTGCCTGACGAACGTCGTCCAGCAGTTGGAGCACCTGCGCAAACACGAGTCCGTGGCGCGGCGCATGGCCGAGGGCACCCTGGAGCTGCACGGCATGTACTTCCATGTCGGCGAGGCACAGGCGTATCTCCTGACCGAGAGCGCGGACGACGTATTCGACCAGGTCACGCCGTCACCGCACGAAGGATCACCGCGTGAGGAGCCGCCCGCCCGAGTAAAGGTCTAAACCAATTTTCGGCAGGCTCTTGTCACCAGGGGTATACGTCTGATGAGCTGTGGCTTTGGACACAACGGACACCCTGGGAATGGGAGATGTCGTGAGCAACGAAAGCCTGGCCAACCTTCTTAAAGAAGAGCGAAGGTTCGCGCCGCCGGCCGACCTGGCGGCCAACGCCAACGTCACCGCGGAGGCGTACGAACAGGCCAAGGCTGACCGGCTCGGCTTCTGGGCCGAGCAGGCCCGCCGGCTGACCTGGTCCACCGAACCGACCGAGACGCTCGACTGGTCGAACCCGCCGTTCGCGAAGTGGTTCGCCGACGGCAAGCTCAACGTCGCGTACAACTGCGTGGACCGCCACGTGGAAGCCGGCAACGGCGACCGTGTGGCGATCCACTTCGAGGGTGAGCCCGGCGACAGCCGGGCCATCACCTATGCCGAGCTCAAGGACGAGGTCAGCCGCGCCGCCAACGCGCTGACCGAGCTCGGCGTCCGGCAGGGCGACCGCGTCGCCGTCTATCTGCCGATGATCCCCGAGGCCGTCGTGTCGATGCTGGCCTGTGCCCGCATCGGCGCCGCGCACTCAGTGGTCTTCGGCGGTTTCTCGGCCGACGCCATCGCCAAGCGCGTGAAGGACGCCGACGCCAAGGTCGTCATCACCTCCGACGGCGGCTACCGCAGGGGCAAGCCCGCCGCCCTGAAGCCCGCCGTCGACGACGCCGTGGCGCGCGAGGACAGCTCCGTCGAGCACGTCCTCGTCGTGCGCCGCACCGGCCAGGACGTGGCGTGGACCGAGGGCCGCGACGTGTGGTGGCACGAGCTCACCGAGCGCCAGTCCGCCGAGCACACGCCCGAGGCCTTCGACGCGGAGAACCCGCTCTTCATCCTCTACACGTCGGGCACGACGGGTAAGCCCAAGGGCATCCTGCACACGTCCGGCGGCTATCTGACGCAGGCCGCGTACACCCACCACGCCGTCTTCGACCTCAAGCCGGAGACCGACGTCTACTGGTGTACGGCCGACATCGGCTGGGTCACCGGGCACTCGTACATCACGTACGGCCCGCTGGCGAACGGCGCGACGCAGGTCATGTACGAGGGCACGCCCGACACCCCGCACCAGGGGCGCTTCTGGGAGATCGTCCAGAAGTACGGCGTGACGATCCTCTACACGGCGCCGACGGCGATTCGTACGTTCATGAAGTGGGGCGACGACATCCCCGCGAAGTTCGACCTCAGCAGCCTGCGGGTCCTCGGTTCGGTCGGTGAGCCGATCAACCCCGAGGCGTGGATGTGGTACCGAAAGAACATCGGCGCCGACAAGGCCCCCATCGTGGACACCTGGTGGCAGACCGAGACCGGCGCGATGATGATCTCGCCGCTGCCGGGCGTGACCGAGACCAAGCCGGGAAGCGCCCAGCGCGCGCTGCCGGGCATCTCGGCGACCGTCGTCGACGACGAGGCGCGCGAAGTGCCGGACGGCGGTGGCGGCTACCTCGTCCTGACCGAGCCGTGGCCCTCCATGCTGCGGACCATCTGGGGCGACGACCAGCGCTTCATCGACACGTACTGGTCGCGCTTCGAGGGCAAGTACTTCGCCGGTGACGGCGCGAAGAAGGACGACGACGGCGACGTCTGGCTGCTCGGCCGCGTGGACGACGTGATGCTCGTGTCCGGGCACAACATCTCCACCACCGAGGTCGAGTCGGCGCTCGTCTCGCACCCGTCGGTCGCCGAGGCGGCGGTCGTCGGCGCAGCGGACGAGACCACCGGACAGGCCATCGTCGCGTTCGTGATCCTGCGGGGCACGGCGAACGCCGACGACGAGGGCCTCGTGGCGGACCTGCGCAACCACGTGGGCGCGACGCTCGGCCCGATCGCCAAGCCCAAGCGCGTCCTTCCGGTGGCCGAGCTGCCGAAGACGCGCTCCGGGAAGATCATGCGGCGCCTGCTCCGGGACGTCGCCGAGAACCGCGAGCTGGGTGACGTCACCACGCTCACGGACTCCTCCGTGATGGATCTGATCCAGACCAAGCTGCCGGCCGCGCCGAGCGAGGACTAGTCAGACCCGAGGCGAAGAGCCGAAGGATCGAAGAGTCGAAGAGGGGCATCCGGCACCACGCCGGGTGCCCCTTTTGCGCTTAAAGTGACGATCACCGGATAGGTCCGGTCGCATGTTAGGTACGCTAAGGATTGCGTCAACATCGCGACAAGAAGAACCACGAAGAACCTAGGTGCGCCGGGAAGTCTGGTCGGCAAGTGTTTCGTCCTGCCTACCGACCGGAGGTCGACCCCCGTGGCCGCGCCCGCACCCAGCAACGGCAAGAACCGCAGCAGCAACAGCAACAGCCGCAAGGTCCTCGGACGGCTCTCGCTGCCCGAACGGAACTTCGTCGCGAACGCGCTGCGTGCCGAGACCGTCGGCGGTGTCCTCCTCCTCGTCGCCGCCCTCACCGCACTGATCTGGGCCAACACCGCCGGCGGATCGTACGAGTCCGTCCGCGGCTTCCACCTGGGGCCGGGCTCCCTCGGCCTCAACCTCTCCGTCCAGCACTGGGCGGCCGACGGACTGCTCGCCGTCTTCTTCTTCGTCGCGGGAATCGAGCTCAAGCGTGAACTCGTCGCGGGCGATCTGAGCGACCCGAAGGCCGCCGCGCTGCCCGTCGTCGCCGCGCTCTGCGGCATGGCCGTACCGGCCCTCGTGTACGTCCTGGTCAACACGGTCGGCGGCGGATCGCTCGACGGCTGGGCGGTACCGACCGCCACGGACATCGCCTTCGCCCTCGCCGTCCTCGCGGTCATCGGCACCTCGCTGCCGTCCGCCCTGCGCGCCTTCCTGCTCACGCTCGCCGTCGTCGACGACCTCTGCGCCATCCTGATCATCGCCGTCTTCTTCACCGGCGAGCTCAACTTCGCGGCACTGGCCGGCGCGGTCATCGGCCTCGCGGTCTTCTGGCTGCTGCTGCGCAAGGGCGTACGCGGCTGGTACGTCTACGTCCCGCTGGCCCTGGTCATCTGGGGGCTGATGTACAACAGCGGCATCCACGCCACGATCGCCGGAGTCGCGATGGGCCTGATGCTGCGCTGTACCCGCCGCGAGGGCGAGGAGCACTCCCCCGGCGAGCACATCGAGCACCTCGTGCGGCCCCTCTCCGCGGGCCTCGCAGTTCCGCTGTTCGCGCTCTTCAGCGCCGGTGTCATGGTGTCGGGCGGCGCGCTCGGGGACGTGTTCAGCAAGCCGGAGACGCTCGGCGTGGTGCTCGGCCTCGTGGTCGGCAAGGCGGTCGGCATCTTCGGCGGCACCTGGCTCGCCGCCCGGTTCACCAAGGCCGAACTCAACGACGAACTGGCCTGGCCGGACGTGTTCGCGGTCGCCTCGCTCGCCGGCATCGGCTTCACCGTCTCGCTCCTGATCGGCGAACTCGCCTTCACCGAGGACCCGCTGCTCGCCGACGAGGTCAAGGCAGCCGTCCTGATGGGCTCTCTCGTCGCGGCCGTCCTTTCCGGGATCCTGCTGAAGGTGCGCAACGCCCGATACCGCGCGCTGTACGACGACGAGGAGCGCGACGACGACCTCGACGGCATCCCGGACGTGTACGAACAGGGCAAACCGGAGTACCACCTGCGGATGGCCGCGATCTACGAAAAGAAGGCGGCCGAGCATCGCAGGCTTGCCGAAGTGTCGGCCGGGGCACGCGCCGATGACGACGGTCCGGCATGATCTGAGCAGACCTGACTGCGCAGGCTGAGCCGAGCGGTCGAAAACGAACAGTCGTTGTGAGCACGCTTACACACGCTTACGCAGGCTTACGGAGAAGGGGAGAAGCGATGAGCACACCCGACGGGCCCGTCGGCACCGAACGCAGCCTCGGCCAGCTGGTCTCATCGGCGACCAGCGAGATGTCCGCGCTGGTGCACGACGAGATCGCGCTGGCCAAGGCCCAGCTGCGGCAGGACGTCAAGCGGGGTGCGGTCGGCGGTGGCGCCTTCGCCGCGGCCGGGACGGTGCTGCTCTTCTCGCTGCCGATGCTGAGCTTCGCCCTTGCGTACGGCATCCGTACCTGGAGCGGCTGGAACATGGCGGTCTGCTTCCTGCTCTCCTTCGCGGCGAACGTCCTCGTCGCCGGAATGCTCGCGCTGATCGGCGTCGTCTTCGCCAAGAAGGCCAAGAAGGGCAAGGGTCCGCAGAAGGCCGCCGCTTCGGCCAAGGAGACGGCTGCCGTGCTCCAGAACGTCAAGCCGCACCCGCGTCCGGTGACCCCTGCCGTGGGCCCTGTGGTGACCCATACGGGTGCGACCCTCGACCGTGTCGGTGACAAGCCTGCGGCTGTGGCACGCTCGTCTTCATGACGGACCCCGCCACACCCGCCCCCCATCCGGCCCAACCCGCGTCACCCGTACGCATTGAAGGGCCGTGGACCCATCGTGACGTCGCCGCCAACGGCGCGCGCTTCCACATCGCCGAGATGGGCGACGGGCCGCTCGTGCTGCTCCTGCACGGCTTTCCGCAGTTCTGGTGGACCTGGCGGCACCAGATGGTGGCGCTAGCCGATGCGGGCTTCCGGGCGGTCGCGATGGACCTGCGGGGCGTGGGCGGCAGCGACCGTACGCCGCGGGGTTACGACCCGGCGAACCTCGCGCTCGACATCACGGGCGTCGTGCGGTCGCTCGGCGAGCCGGACGCCGCGCTCGTCGGGCACGACCTGGGCGGGTACCTCGCGTGGACGGCGGCCGTGATGCGGCCCAAGCTGGTGCGCCGCCTCGCCGTCTCCTCGATGCCGCATCCGCGGCGCTGGCGCTCGGCGATGCTGTCGGACCGCAAGCAGACCGCCGCCGGTTCGTACGTGTGGGGTTTCCAGCGGCCGTGGCTGCCGGAGCGTCAACTCGTCGCGGACGACGCGGCTCTGGTGGGGCGTCTGGTGCGCGACTGGTCGGGACCGCGGCTTCCGGAGGACGAGGCGGTGGAGACGTACCGCCGCGCGATGACGATTCCGTCGACGGCGCACTGCTCGATCGAGCCGTACCGCTGGATGGTGCGGTCGATGGCCCGTCCGGACGGCATCCAGTTCAACCGGCGCATGAAGCGCCCTGTCCGGGTTCCCACGCTGCATCTGCACGGCTCCCTGGACCCGGTGATGCGTACGCGCAGCGCGGCGGGCTCCGGCGAATACGTCGAAGCGCCTTACCGCTGGCGGCTGTTCGACGGTCTCGGGCACTTCCCGCAGGAGGAGGACCCGGCGGCCTTCTCGACCGAGTTGGTGAACTGGCTGAAGGACCCCGAGCCCGACCGGTAGGGGCACAGAACCCCCTGAATCGGGGTCAGGAAGACGCCCGTACCGGCGGGTAGGCGAACGCCTGTCCTACGAACGGCTACTTGCCACCCGCATAGGCCAATTGGGGCGCGTGGGCGCGATTACCGACCTTGAGGCACGGGCACACGTCGGGGTATGGGCTGGACGCACGACTACAGTGAAGTAGCACGCAACCGCCGCTCAGCCATCGCGCTGAACAGCCGTGAGAGGGGCGGCCCACAAGATCCGGGCCATGAAAGCCCTGCTCAAGGCATTGGCATTCCCCACATCCTGCGCCGCAGGGCCCGCTGGGTCTCGGCGCGGCTGAGGCATACGCGCGACTGATCCGCCTGCTCCTGCGACTGCTCCCCGACTGCGGCTCCGGCTACAGCGCGCAGCCCTCGCTGTCGACCTCCTGGTTGGCGGTGCGGCCCGCTTCGATGTCCTCGCGGACCTCGTCGGCGGTGAGCGCGTAGCCGGTGTCCGGGTCGTCCAGTGACTTCGCGAAGACCACGCCGTAGACCTTGCCGTCGGACGTGAGCAGCGGGCCGCCGGAGTTGCCCTGGCGGACGGTCGCGTAGAGCGAGTAGACGTCGCGGCGCACGGTGCCCCGGTGGTAGATGTCCGGGCCCTTGGCCGTTATGCGGCCGCGCACGCGCGCGGGGCGGACGTCATAGGGGCCGTTCTCCGGGAAGCCGGCGACGATGGCGTTGTCACCGCTGCCCGCGTCCTTCGACGTGAACCGCAGCGCGGGGGCGTCGAGGGTCGGCACGTCCAGTACGGCGATGTCGCGCTCCCAGTCGTAGAGCACGACCTTCGCGTCGTACGTACGGCCGTCTCCGCCTATCTGGACCGTCGGTTCGTCCACGCCGCCGACCACGTGTGCGTTCGTCATGACGCGGCGGTCGGAGAAGACGAAGCCGGTGCCTTCGAGCACCTTGCCGCAGCCGCGGGCCTCGCCCTGCACCTTCACGATGGAGCGCTTGGCCTTCGTGGCGACGGCGCTCTTGGCGAGCTTGGGGTCCGGGGCCTTCACGTCGGTGATGGGCTCGTTCGAGAACGGGCTGAAGACCTGCGGGAAGCCGTTGCGCGCGAGGACCGAGGAGAAGTCGGCGAACCAGGTGTCGGCCTGGCCCGGCAGCGTGCGCGAAACACCGAGGAGGATCTTGGAGTTGCGTACTTCCTTGCCGACCGTCGGCAGCGTCGTGCCCGCGAGGGCGGAGCCGATCAGCCAGGCGACGAGGAGCATCGCCACCACGTTGACCAGCGCGCCGCCCGTGGCGTCCAGGGCTCTGGCGGGCTGCCAAGTGATGTATCTGCGGAGCTTGTTGCCCAGGTGCGTGGTGAAGGCCTGGCCGATGGAGGCGCAGACGATCACGATGACCACGGCCACGACGGCGGCCGTCGTGCTCACCGATCCCTCGTCGTCCGTCAGGGCACCCCAGATGACGGGCAGCAGGTACACCGCGACGAGTCCGCCGCCCAGGAAACCGATCACCGACAGGATGCCGACGACGAATCCCTGGCGATAGCCGACGACCGCGAACCACACGGCGGCGACCACCAGAAGGATGTCCAGCACGTTCACCGATTCAATCCTCGCCTCGCATCGCGGTCGCCACGTCCCCGCAACCTTGTCATGCGCGCCAGTCGAGCGGCACCTGCTTGGTGCGGTCCCAGGGGCGCTCCCAGCCTGCGAAGTGCAGGATTCTGTCGATCACTCCGGCCGTAAAACCCCAGACCAGAGCGGATTCGACGAGGAAAGCCGGGCCTTTGTGGCCCATTGGATGAACCGCCGTCGCGCGGTTGCCGGGATCCGTGAGATCGGACACGGGGACCGTGAAGACGCGGGCCGTCTCGGCCGGATCGACGACGCCGACCGGGGTGGGCGTGCGCCACCAGCCGAGCACCGGGGTCACCACGAAGTCGCTCACCGGGATGAAGAGCTTGGGGAGCACGCCGAAGAGCTGGACGCCGCGGGGGTCGAGCCCGGTCTCTTCCTCGGCCTCGCGCAGGGCGGCGTGCAGCGGGCCGTCCGTCAGCGGATCGCCGTCCTCGGGGTCGAGGGAGCCGCCGGGGAAGGAGGGCTGGCCGGCGTGCGAGCGGAGGCTGCCGGCCCGCTCCATGAGGAGCAGCTCGGGGCCGCGAGCGCCTTCTCCGAAGAGGACCAGTACGGCGGACTGTCGTCCGGCGCCGCTCTCCGGGGGCAGGAAGCGGCTGAGCTGGGTCGGCTGGACCGTCTCGGCGGCGCGGGCGACGGGGTGCAGCCAGGCGGGCAGGTCTCCGGTGCTGAGGCGCACGTGTCCGTTGGCGTCGCCTGTGCTGCGAGGGCCGCCTGTTGTCCGCCCGGGCACGCCTGCTGTGCTGCGGGGCACGCCTGCTGTGCTGCCGGGTCCGCCCGGACCGCGGGGTGCGCCGGGACCGTCGGGTCCCTGGAAGCCGTTGCCATTGCTCATGTGCGTATCGCTCGTGTCGGTTGTCTCGCTCGTGTCGCTCGCGTGCGTCATCGGCACCCCCGTCCAACTGTGGACAACGCCTGTGGGCCCTCGGTTGGTTCCTCGGTCATGCGGCGCCCAGCGGGGGCGCGGCCTTTCCGGGGTAGTCCGGCGGGGGCTTGAGACGCTGGCCCGGCAGGCCGCCCATCTCGTACTTCAGGAGCTTCTTGGCCTTCTCCGGATCGGTCTCGCCCTCTCCGTACGAAGGGCAGAGGTCGGCGATCGGGCAGGCGCCGCAGGCGGGCTTGCGGGAGTGGCAGATCCGGCGGCCGTGGAAGATCACCCGGTGCGAGAGCATCGTCCACTCGCTCTTCGGGAAGAGGTCGGCGACGGCCGCCTCGACCTTCACCGGGTCGGTCTCCTCGGTCCACTTCCAGCGGCGGACGAGACGCCCGAAGTGGGTGTCCACGGTGATTCCGGGGACTCCGAAGGCGTTCCCGAGCACGACGAAGGCGGTCTTGCGGCCTACTCCGGGGAGCTTGACCAGGTCTTCGATGCGGCCGGGGACCTCTCCGCCGTGGTTGTCCCGCAGGGCGGTGGCGAGCCCCATGATCGACTTCGTCTTCGCCCGGAAGAACCCGGTCGGCCGGATCAACTCCTCGACCTCTTCGGGGTTGGCGGCCGCGAGGTCCTCCGGGGTCGGGTACGCGGCGAAGAGGCGCGGGGTCGTCTGATTCACCCGCAGGTCGGTGGTCTGCGCGGAGAGGACCGTGGCGACGAGGAGCTCGAAGGGGTTCTCGAAGTCCAGCTCGGGGTGGGCGTACGAGTACACCTCGGCCAGCTCGCGGTTGATGCGGCGCGCGCGGCGGACGAGGGAGGCGTGCGACTCGGGCTTGGCTTTGGGCGCTTTGGGCGGGGTGGTCTTCTTGGCCGCGGCGGTCTTCTTGGCCGGGGTGACCTTCTTGGCTGCGGTGGCCTTCGAAGCGGGGGTGGCCTTTTTGGCCGCGGTGGCCTTCGAAGCCGGAGCGGTCTTCTTAGCCGGGGCGGTCTTCGAAGCCGAGGCTGCCTTCTTGGCCGGGGTGGCCTTCCTGGCCGGGGTGGCCTTCGAAGCAGGGGCGGTCTTCGAAGCCGCAGTGGTCTTCGTAGCCGGGGTCGTCTTCTTCGCCGCCGCGGCCCTCTTGGCCGCGGTCGGTTTCGCCGCGCCGGCGGTGGCCTGATTCTTCTCCGAAGGCTTGCTCACCGGTGGCACCCTTGTCCCTTTTGTCGCATTGTCTGACTTGGCGGAAGCCTGTTCGCCCACAGCAGAATCCGAACGGCCTTTCACCATCCGAGCCCCTCTGGCCTGTGTTCTCACCGGCTTTTTGGACACCCGGCCAGCCTAGAGCCCGACACTGACATCCGCCCTTGACCCTATGGATCGGCCCCCAATTGGCCCCCTCCCGCACAGCATGCGACGCCGGTGCGGCAGACTTGTGACTGATCACACTGTTTGGACCGTCCGGCAAAATGGGGAGCACGGTCCCCTGATGCAGGTCGACAAGGAGAGAACTCGTGGACGACGTTCTGCGGCGCGCCCCGCTCTTCGCGGCGCTCGATGACGAGCAGGCCGCGGAGCTCCGCGCCTCCATGAGTGAGGTGACGCTCGCGCGCGGGGATGCGCTTTTTCATGAAGGTGACCCCGGAGACCGCCTTTACGTGGTCACCGAGGGCAAGGTGAAGCTTCACCGCACCTCACCCGACGGCCGCGAGAACATGCTCGCGGTGCTCGGTCCCGGCGAGCTCATCGGTGAGCTCTCGCTGTTCGACCCGGGCCCGCGTACGGCAACCGCCTCCGCGCTCACCGAGGTCAAGCTGCTCGGTCTGGGCCACGGCGACCTTCAGCCGTGGCTGAACGCGCGGCCCGAGGTGGCCGCGGCGCTGCTGCGTGCCGTTGCCCGGCGCCTGCGCAAGACGAACGACCAGATGTCCGATCTGGTCTTCTCCGATGTGCCCGGGCGTGTGGCCCGCGCTCTTCTGGACCTGTCGCGCCGCTTCGGCGTGCAGTCCGAAGAGGGCATCCACGTGGTGCACGACCTCACGCAGGAAGAGCTGGCCCAGCTGGTCGGCGCCTCCCGCGAGACGGTCAACAAGGCTCTGGCGGACTTCGCCGGGCGCGGGTGGCTCCGCCTGGAGGCCCGCGCGGTGATCTTGCTGGACGTGGAGCGGCTGGCCAAGCGGTCGCGCTGACGGGGGTTCGCTGACGCGGGTTCGCTGACGCGGGTTCGCTGACGCTGTTTCTGTACGGGGACGGGGTCCCGCCTCTCTTGAGGCGGGGCCCCGTTCGCGCTTCCGCACAGGCTTTCCCACCCACCCGCCCGATTGCCCCGCGTTGAGGGCGGGTGGGTAGCACCTCGCTGCGGGCTCGGGCGGGTGACGCCCGGCCCGGGGGTGGCGCCTCGCTCCGGGGTGGGTGGGTGACGCCTGGTGGGTGGGGCACGCCCCGGTGGGTGGGTGACGCCCGGCGAGTGGTTCACCCACCGGTGCGTGGATCACGCCCCGGTGGGCGGGTGACGCACCGGCCGGTGGGTGACGCCCCGGCGAGTGGGTCACGCACCGGTCGGTGGGTGACGCCAGGTGCGTGGGTGACGCCCCGGCGAGTAGGTCGCGCACGGGGTGGTGCGTGACTCCTCGGGGCGGGGGGGGCCGGCTGCTGGATGCGGCTAGATCAAGCCATGTTCCTGCAAGTAGTCCAGCTGCGCCCGCACCGACAGTTCCGCTGCCGGCCACAAGGAGCGGTCCACGTCCGCGTATACGTGGGCGACCACCTCCGAGGGGGCCACGTAGCCGTTCTCGACGGCCGTCTCGACCTGGGCCAGGCGGTTCGCGCGGTGGGCCAGGTAAAACTCGACGACGCCCCTGGCGTCCTCCATGACCGGGCCGTGGCCCGGCAGGACCGTGTGTACGCCGTCGTCGACCGTCAGGGACCGCAGGCGCCGCAGGGAGTCCAGATAGTCCCCCAGACGGCCGTCAGGGTGCGCCACGACCGTCGTACCGCGGCCCAGGACCGTATCTCCCGTCAGGACCGCCTGGTCCGCCGGGAGATGGAAGCAGAGGGAATCCGCGGTGTGGCCCGGCGTCGGGACCACGCGCAGCTCCAGGCCGCCCGTCGTGATCACGTCCCCCGCGGCCAGGCCCTCGTCGCCCAGGCGCAGCGCGGGGTCGAGGGCCCGCACCTTGGTCCGGGTCAGTTCGGCGAAGCGCGCGGCGCCCTCCGCGTGGTCCGGGTGGCCGTGGGTGAGGAGGGTGAGCGCGACCCGCTGCCCGGCCTTCTCCGCCGTGGCGATGACGTTCTGGAGGTGTCCGTCGTCCAGGGGGCCCGGGTCGATGACGACCGCGAGCCCGGAATCCGGCTCGGACACGATCCACGTGTTGGTCCCGTCCAGCGTCATCGGGGACGCGTTGGGGGCCAGTACGTTGACGGCGCGGGCGGTGGCGGGACCGCTGAGGACCCCGCCCCTGGGCTGGCCGGGGAGGGCGGCGGCTTCGGTCATGCGGGGATGGCTCCCGTCCGGTTCGTGGCGGAGAAAGGGAAAGGGGCAGGGGCAGGGGCAGGGGCGAGCGTCCTCGTGGTCACGCGTGGCCCCTCGTAGGGATGTGCTTGGTGAATTCCTCGTGGCCCGGCCAGGACAGCACCAACTCGCCGTCCTCGAAGCGCGCTTGCGCGAGCACCGGGGTCAGATCACGCTCATGGGCCCCGGCCAGGGCGTCCGCGGCCGAGCCGTAGGGGCTCAGCTGGCGCAGGGTCGCGATGGTCGGCGGCATCATCAGGAGGTCGCCCTTGTCGTATCCCGCGGTGGCCTCCCCCGGAGCGATCCACACCGTACGGTCGGCCTCCGTGGAGGCGTTGCGGGTGCGCTGCCCCTCCGGGAGGGCCGCCACGAAGAAGAACGTGTCGTAGCGCTTCGGCTCGAACTCCGGAGTGATCCAGCGCGCCCACGCGGCGAGCAGGTCGCTACGGAGGACCAGGCCCCGCCGGTCCAGGAACTGGGCGAAGGAGAACTCGCGGGCGACCAGCGCCTCGCGATCCGCCTCCCAGTCGTCCCCCGTGGTGTCGCCGACGACGCTCGACGGGGTCGGCCCCGCAAGGAGCACGCCCGCTTCCTCGTACGTCTCGCGGACGGCGGCGCACACGATCGCCTGGGCGCCCGGCTCGTCCACGCCCAGGCGCGCGGCCCAGGTCGCCAGGGACGGACCCGCCCAGCGCACGAGGTGGTCGTCGTCGCGCGGGTCCACGCCGCCGCCCGGATACGCGTACGCGCCTCCGGCGAAGGCCATGGAGGCGCGTCTGCGCAGCATGTGTACGGCGGGGCCCGTCACGGAGTCCCTCAGGAGCATGACCGTGGCCGCCCGGCGCGGAGCCGCGGGCTTCAGTTCGCCGCTGCTCAGCGCACGGATGCGGTCGGGCCACTCCGGCGGATACCACTGCCCATTAGCCATGGGCGGAGGCTATCCCCTAGTGGGCTGATGTTCGAGAGGCAACTATCGGGTGCCAGAAGGCGGCCCGAAAGGACGGCAGAGCAACGGCTACGCCTCGGTCAGCTCCACCTGGATCTCGACCTCGACCGGCGCGTCCAGCGGCAGGACCGCGACACCCACCGCGCTGCGGGCGTGCACGCCCTTGTCGCCGAGCACCTCGCCGAGCAGTTCGCTCGTGCCGTTGATCACCGCGGGCTGGCCCGTGAAGTCCGGGGCCGATGCCACGAAGCCGACGACCTTCACGACGCGGGCGATCCGGTCCAGGTCACCGGCGATGGACTTCACCGCGGCGAGCGCGTTGAGACCGCACGTACGGGCCAGTTCCTTGGCCTCCTCGGGGGTCACCTCCCCGCCGACCTTGCCGGTCACCGGAAGCTTGCCCTCCACCATCGGGAGCTGGCCCGATGTGTACACGTACACACCGGACTGCACCGCGGGCTGATAGGCGGCGAGCGGCGGCACGACCTCGGGCAGCGTCAGGCCGAGCTCGGCCAGCTTCGCCTCGACGGCCCCGCTCATCCCTGCTTCTCCCGCTTCAGGTAGGCCACGAGCTGCTCGGAGTTGTTCGGCCCGGGCACGACCTGGACGAGCTCCCAGCCGTCCTCGCCCCAGGTGTCCAGAATCTGCTTCGTGGCATGGACGAGCAGCGGCACGGTCGCGTATTCAAACTTGGTCATATGGCCGACTGTAGCCGTTGTGAGGCACTGCTCACGGTGGCCTCCTGCTTAGCCCCGGCAGCGACTGGTTAGGCTCGGAAGTGTGAGCAGGCTCCAGGTCGTCAGCGGCAAGGGCGGTACCGGCAAGACCACGGTGGCCGCCGCACTCGCGCTCGCCCTCGCGACGGAGGGCAAGCGCACCCTCCTCGTCGAGGTCGAGGGCAGACAGGGCATCGCGCAGCTCTTCGAAACCGAAGCGCTGCCGTATGAGGAGCGGAAGATCGCCGTCGCTCCCGGGGGCGGGGAGGTGTATGCCCTCGCCATCGATCCCGAACTGGCGTTGCTCGACTACCTCCAGATGTTCTACAAACTGGGGGGCGCCGGACGCGCGCTCAAGAAACTCGGCGCCATCGACTTCGCCACCACCGTCGCGCCCGGTCTGCGGGACGTCCTGCTGACCGGCAAGGCCTGCGAAGCCGTACGCCGCAAGGACAAGAACGGGCAGTACGCGTACGACTGCGTGGTGATGGACGCGCCGCCCACCGGCCGCATCACGCGCTTCTTGAACGTGAACGACGAAGTCGCGGGGCTCGCCAAGATCGGGCCCATACACAATCAGGCGCAGGCCGTGATGCGCGTCCTGAAGTCTCCGGAGACAGCGGTTCACCTGGTGACGCTCCTCGAAGAGATGCCCGTCCAGGAGACCGCCGACGGGATCGCCGAGCTGCGGGCCGCCAAGCTCCCCGTGGGGCGCGTCATCGTGAACATGGTGCGGCCCGCGCTGCTCGACGAGGCCTCCCTGGAGCTCGGACTCGGGCAGACCCCGCGCACCGCCATCGCCAAGTCCCTGTCCGCCGCCGGGCTCGGCGGGGCCCGGCGCGGCGGTGTCGCCGAGCGCCTGGTCGACCCCCTCCTGGAGCAGGCCGCGGAGTACGCCGAGCGGCACGCCCTCGAGCACTCCCAGCGGGACGTGCTCGGCGAGCTCGGCCTCCCCCTGCACGAACTCCCGCTGCTGGCCGGCGGAATGGACCTGGCGGGCCTCTACGAACTCGCCACGGAACTGCGGAAGCAAGGGATCGCATGACCTCGGACCCCGCACGACACCAGGACACGACACGCCCCCTGGACCCGGCCCGCGCGCTCGACGTCGACACCCTGCTCGACGACCCGACGACCCGCATCGTGGTGTGCTGCGGCTCCGGAGGCGTCGGCAAGACGACCACGGCGGCGGCGCTCGGCCTGCGCGCCGCCGAGCGGGGCCGCAAGGTCGTCGTCCTGACCATCGACCCGGCGCGCCGGCTCGCGCAGTCCATGGGGATCGACTCGCTCGACAACGTCCCGCGCCGGGTCAAGGCCATCGACGGGTCCGGCGACGGCGAGCTGCACGCCATGATGCTCGACATGAAGCGCACCTTCGACGAGATCGTCGAGGCGCACGCGGACAAGGAGCGGGCGAGCGCGATCCTCAACAACCCCTTCTACCAGTCGCTTTCGGCGGGCTTCGCGGGCACGCAGGAGTACATGGCGATGGAGAAGCTGGGGCAGCTGCGCGCCCGTGACGAGTGGGACCTGATCGTCGTCGACACGCCGCCCTCGCGCTCGGCCCTGGACTTCCTCGACGCGCCCAAGCGCCTCGGCTCCTTCCTGGACGGGAAGCTGATCCGGGTGCTCATGGCACCGGCGAAGGTGGGCGGCCGGGCCGGGATGAAGTTCCTGAACGTCGGGATGTCGATGATGACGGGAGCCCTCGGCAAGCTGCTCGGCGGGCAACTGCTGCGTGACGTACAGACCTTCGTCGCGGCGATGGACACCATGTTCGGCGGATTCCGCACCCGCGCTGACGCCACGTACCGGCTGCTTCAGGCGCCGGGAACGGCGTTCCTCGTGGTGGCTTCACCGGAGCGGGACGCGTTGCGCGAGGCCGCGTACTTCGTGGAGCGCCTGGCCGCGGACGACATGCCGCTCGCCGGTCTCGTGCTCAACCGGGTGCACGGCAGCGGCGCCGCCCAGCTCTCGGCCGAGCGGGCTCTCGCCGCCGCGGAAAATCTTGACGAGAGCCGCATTGTGGATCAGGAGGACGGGAAGGTTGGAGTTCGTAACTCCCACGAGGCTCCCGGCCACTCCCCCGAGACCCTTGCAGGTTCCGAAACCGCCGGTTCCGAAACCGCCGGTTCCGAGGCCGTCGGTTCCGAGGCCGTCGGTGACGGCGAGACCCCAGCACCTTCCGAACTCGACGACACGCATCCACCCGTGGCACAGCTGACCGCCGGTCTGCTGCGTCTGCACGCGGAACGCATGCAGCTGCTCGCGCGCGAACAGCGCACGCGCGATCGCTTCACCGCGCTGCACCCCGAAGTGGCCGTTGCCGAAGTGACGGCACTGCCGGGTGACGTGCATGACCTGGCAGGTCTTCGGGCCATCGGAGACCGGCTCGCGGCCGGTACTGATGGTGATCCGGCCGGAGCTGCCTGAGCAGGGGGACCGCCCCGCTGCCGCTTTGACGGTGGGGGCCCTCCCCCACCGCCACGCGGCGGACGGGCTCTACCCCACTGCCGCGTAGCTCTCGTACGTCTCGTCGTCCTCCAAGTCCACGGGCAGCAGGCCCGCGCCACGCTCGTACTCGGAGCGCGCCGTCTCCAGCAGACGGCGCCATGAGGTGACTGTGGGACGCCTGCGCAGCAATGCGCGGCGCTCCCGCTCGGTCATGCCACCCCACACGCCGAATTCGACGCGGTTGTCCAGCGCGTCGGCCAGGCACTCCGTGCGCACCGGGCAGCCGGTGCACACCGCCTTGGCCCTGTTCTGCGCTGCTCCTTGAACGAACAGTTCATCTGGATCGGTAGTGCGGCAGGCCGCCTGCGCACTCCAGTCGGTTACCCAGCCCATACCGGCGCCGTCCTCTCCCGAATCGAGGCTCCCCCACGGCGGCAGCGGCATATTCACCGCCGCCAGTTGAGGACGTTACGGAAGGTGGGCACAGCGCAACACCCCCTTCGGGCCCAATCTTGAATGGCCCGAACGGACTATGCGTAAGCGGCAGATCACCCGACGGAGTGAGCTGGCGACATGCGTGATTAACCCGGCAAAAGCGGGCACTTCAGCTGAGTCACAACGGGCATCGAATGCCGCATGAGGCGAATTCGGGCACTCATCCGAGCTCGATCCGAGCGCAAGAAGAGCAGGGGGGACCCCGTTCGGGATTCGGGACCGAGGGAGGGGTTGTTGCCAAACCGCACTGCTGTGACAGTTGAGAGCAGCTTAGGCCAAGGCATTGAGGCGTGTCCGGCGATTCAGAACGTAGGCTGCTGTCCATGGGAAAGAAGCGCTCCGGCGGTGGTCTGTCACCAACTCAGCAGGCCGCGAAGTTCCTAGGTGTCAGTGTGCTCGCGGGAGCCGTGCTGGCAGGCATCGCTCTGCCCGCGGCCGGGGCGCTCGGCCTCGCGGCGAAGGGCTCGGTGGAGGAGTTCGACGAGATCCCCTCCAACCTGGAGCAGCCGCCGCTGAGTCAGCGCACCACGATCCTGGACAACAAGGGCGGCTCCATCGCCACGGTCTACTCACGTGACCGCACCGTGGTGCCGCTCAAGGAGATCTCGCCTTACATGCAGAAGGCGATCGTCGCGATCGAGGACTCGCGCTTCTACGAACACGGCGCGGTCGACGCCAAGGGCATCCTGCGTGCGCTGAACCAGAACGCGCAGAGCGGCGGCGTATCCCAGGGCGCCTCCACGCTCACGCAGCAGTACGTGAAGAACGTCTTCGTCGAAGAGGCGGGCAACGACCCCACTAAGGTCGCCGAGGCCACCCAGCAGACGCTCGGGCGCAAGATCCGCGAGCTGAAGTACGCGATCCAGGTCGAGGACAAGCTCGGCAAGAAGCGCATCCTCAGCAACTACCTGAACATCACCTACTTCGGGCAGCAGGCATACGGAGTCGAGGCCGCCGCCCAGCGCTACTTCTCCAAGCCCGCCAAGGACCTCCAGGTCCAGGAGGCCGCGCTGCTCGCCGGCATCGTGCAGTCCCCCAGCCGGTACGACCCCGTGAACGACTCCGAGGAAGCCACCAAGCGCCGCAACACCGTCCTGCAGCGGATGGCGGAGACGCACGACATCACGCAGGCGGAGGCCGCGGAGGCGAAGGACAAGCCGCTCGGCCTGAAGGTCAGCAAGCCCAAGAACGGCTGCATCACGGCGGTCAGCGGCGCCGGGTTCTTCTGTGACTACGTACGCGAGGTCTTCCTCTCCGACCCGGTCTTCGGCAAGACCCAGAAGGACCGGGCCAAGGTCTGGAACCAGGGCGGTCTGCGGATCAAGACGACTCTCGATCCGCAGTCGCAGCAGTCCGTGCAGGCCTCCATAAAGGATCACGTCAACCAGAGCGACGACGTGGCGACGGCCGCCACCATCGTCGAGCCGGGCACCGGCAAGATCCTGGGCATGGGGCAGTCCCGGCCCTACGGCATCAATCTCAAGGACAACGAGACCTCGATGAACCTGTCCGTGGACCACGCCATGGGCGGCGGCGCGGGCTACCAGCCGGGTTCGACCTTCAAGCCGATCGTGGCGGCTGCCGCCCTGGAGGGCGGCATGTCGCCGACGAAGAGCTACGGCTCTCCGTACGAGATGCCCTACCCCGACAGCGTCGCGGCCTGCGACGGCAAGAAGTGGCTCAACTCGGGCGGCGCCAAGCTGACCAACGAGAACGAGTCCGAGGTCGGCCCG
The DNA here is from genome assembly GCF_053606765.1 of Streptomyces sp. NPDC055189. Classification (NCBI taxonomy): domain Bacteria; kingdom Bacillati; phylum Actinomycetota; class Actinomycetes; order Kitasatosporales; family Streptomycetaceae; genus Streptomyces; species Streptomyces sp. NPDC055189. Next base: position 18,032 of record NZ_JBSGSG010000015.1, on the reverse strand, counting down.
TACGACATGCGGGAAGCGACCGCGAAGTCGGTCAACACCTACTACGTGGAGATGATCGGCGACATCGGGATCTGCCCGGTGACGCAGATGGCCAAGAAGATGGGCGTCGAGCGGGCCGACGGCAGGAAGATCGACCAGGCGCCGTCGATCGCGCTCGGCACCCAGGAGATGTCGCCGCTGACGATGGCGGGCGCGTACGCGACGTTCGCGGCGCGCGGTAAGTACTGCTCGCCGGTCGCGATCGAGTCGATCTCCGCTCCGGGCGGCAAGTCGCTGCCGGTGCCGAAGTCGACGTGCTCGCGCGCGATGTCCACGAAGACCGCCGACACGATCAACACCCTCCTGAAGGGCGTGGTCGAGGACGGAACCGGCAAGCAGGCCGGTCTCGGCTCCCGGGCGAGCGCGGGCAAGACGGGTACGACCGACTTCCGCTACGCCGCCTGGTTCGTGGGCTACACCCCGAACATGTCGGGCGCGGTCTGGGTCGGCGACCCGCAGCACAAGCGGCAGATGGTCGACATCACCATCGGCGGGCGCCCGTACGACAAGGTCTTCGGTGGTGAGGTGCCGGGTCCGATCTGGCGGGACGCGATGAGCGGCGCGCTCGCGGGCAAGCCCGCGCCGGGCTTCAACACCGTCCACATCCCGAACGGCGACAAGGACAAGGACAAGGACCACGACGACGGCAAGCCGGGCGGCGGCGGCAACAACGGCGGCGGTGGCGGTGGTGGCGGCAACAACGGCGGTGGCGGCTCAGACGACGGCGGCGGCGACAACCCCTGGCCGGACATCGACCTGCCGCCGGACGTCATCGGCGGTGGCGGCAACGGCGGGAACGGCAATGGCAACGGAGGCGGGATCGGCGGCTGGAACCGCTAGATCCGGATCTCCCGTTCGCGGCCCTTCATGAATGAGGGCGCCCCCTGAAGCCAGGGGGCGCCCTCATTCACGTACGTACGACGGATGGCTCTCAGCCCGCGAGCAGCTTCTTGACCGCGGCGGCGACGCGGCCGCCCTCCGCCAGGCCCGCGACCTTCGGGTTCACGATCTTCATGACCTGGCCCATGGCGCGCGGCCCCTCTGCGCCGGCGGCCTTCGCCTCCTCGACGGCCCCGGCGACGATCGCCTGGAGTTCGTCCTCGGAGAGCTGCTTGGGCAGGTACTCGGCGAGGATCTCGCCCTCCGCCTTCTCCCGCGCGGCCTGCTCGGCGCGACCGCCCTGGGCGAAGGCCTCCGCGGCCTCGCGGCGCTTCTTCGCCTCACGCGTGATCACCTTCTGCACCTCGTCGTCGGAGAGCTCACGGGCCGTCTTGCCCGAGACCTCCTCCTTCGTGATGGCGGTGAGGGTCAGCCGGAGCGTCGAGGAGCGCAGCTCGTCACGCCCCCTGATCGCGGCGGTGAGGTCTTCCTGGAGCTTCGACTTGAGCGTGGTCATGCGGTGATTGTCGCAGGTGCGTACGGCCCGACGCCCGCTGATTTAAGGGGCCTTCGGGTCTGACACGATGGGTGGATGCGCGCGCGATACGCAGTACCCCTGGGAATCACGGCGACAGCCGCCGCCGGTCTGGCCTACTCGGTGGGCTTCGAAGCCCGCTCCTTCCGACTGCGACGGGTCACGGTGCCGGTCCTGCCGCCGGGGATGCGGCCGCTCAGAGTCCTCCAGGTTTCGGACATCCACATGGTGTCCGGGCAGCGCAAGAAGCAGCGCTGGCTGCGCTCGCTCGCGGGCCTGCGCCCCGACTTCGTGATCAACACCGGCGACAACCTCTCCGACCCGGAGGGCGTGCCCGAGGTCCTCGACTCGCTCGGCCCGCTGATGCAGTTCCCCGGTGCGTACGTCTTCGGCTCGAACGACTACTACGGGCCCAAGCCGAAGAACCCCGCCCGCTACCTCCTTGAGAAGTCGCGGGGCAAGCACGGCCTGAACGGCAACCCGCCCGCCGTCGGCGTGATCCACAACCCGTGGGAGGACCTGCGCGACGGCTTCGACGCCGCGGGCTGGGTGAACCTGACGAACACGCGGGGCGCCCTGAAGGTCGAGGGCTACGAGATCGGCCTCACGGGCCTTGACGACCCGCACATCAAGCGCGACCGGTACGAGCGCGTGGCCGGCGGTCCCGACGCGGGCGCCGACTTCTCGATGGGCATCGTGCACGCCCCGTACCTGCGCACCCTCGACTCCTTCACGGCCGACGGCTACCCCCTGATCCTCGCGGGCCACACCCACGGCGGTCAGCTGTGCATCCCCTTCTACGGGGCGCTCGTCACCAACTGCGACCTGGACACGGATCGCGTGAAGGGCCTGTCGCGGCACGAGGCGGAGGGGCGGACGTCGTACATGCACGTCTCGGCGGGCTGCGGCGCCAACCGCTACACCCCGATGCGCTTCGCGTGCCCGCCCGAGGCGACGCTCCTGACGCTGACTCCGCAGAGCTGACCCGGCGGCTCCGGGGCCCTGTGGCCAGGGCCCCGGAAACCGGATTTCGTCTCAGGGCGCCGGTCCGCTAAAGTAATCGATGTCGCCACGACCTGCGCAGCGGGCCGGTGGAGCAACGACATCGGGGTGTAGCGCAGCTTGGCAGCGCGCTTCGTTCGGGACGAAGAGGTCGTGGGTTCAAATCCCGCCACCCCGACAGCTGAAACAGCAGATCAGGCCCGGTTTCCAGAAATGGGAACCGGGCCTGACTCGTTCTACGGGCGGATTCGTTCAGCAGGGCTGACTCGTTCTACGGGGCCCTCGCCCCTCCCGCTCCTCCGCCACGTCGTTTCGGCGCCGGTCCCTCCCCTGTGGGGACCGGTGCCGAACGACGGTTTCGACCCGCGCCGCATCGGCGTATCGGAGCGGGTCGAGCAGAGGCCGGATCCGCGGTCGACGTGCATGCGGTCCGGACGTGATCGACGGAAACAAGCCGAAGCCGTGCGGCGTCACGATCCATCTCTGCGGGTAGCACAGGTGGATGACCTACCCTGACGCTGCGCGGTTGCTTCGCTACCGCTTCGCGATCCTGCCAGCTAGGTCACCGGAAGGGGAGATTCCGCCACCGTCCGGAGGCCTTAACCGCAGGTCAGCCGTATAAGGTGAGTTTTCCGGTCCGGATGTCCAGGTGCGGGGGAAGTAAGGAGTGAAGGCCTTGCGTTCCGATTCAGGGGCACGCACAGCCTTCGCGGAGCGTCTCGCGCTGCTGTACAAGGAAGCCGGTAATCCGCCCCTCCAGCGTGTGGCCGAGGCGGTCGTCCGGCATCAGCGGGTCGACGAGCGGGGGCGGCCCGTACGGGTCTCCGCCCAGCGGATCAGCGACTGGCGGCGGGCCAGGAACGTGCCCGCCCAGTTCGCCGCCCTCTCTGCGGTGCTGCACGTCCTGATACCCGAAGCGCGCCGCGAGCGGCCCGCGCCGGTGTCCGCGGGTCTGTACGACATGGCCCAGTGGCAGCTCCTCTGGGAGCGCGCGCTGGCCGACCCGGTCAGCGGCCGGGCCGCTCCGGCAGCCGCGGAGGACGGGGAAGGGCAGGAGGGCCAGGAGGGGCCGCAGGACGAGGCTCCGGCCGCCGTCCCCGTCGTGTGCCCCTACCGGGGTCTTGCTTCGTACCGGCAGCAGGACTCCCGGTGGTTCTTCGGCCGGGAGCGGAGCACGAAAGCCCTCGTAGCCCAGCTCCGCGCGGCGGAGAAGACGGGCGGCCTGATCATGCTCGTGGGCGCATCGGGGGCGGGAAAGTCCTCCCTCCTGAACGCCGGCCTGGTGCCCGCGCTCCAGAACGGCGCCCTGAGCGGGGCCGGCAAAGAAGCCGGTCCCGTGCTGCAGCTCGTACCGGGCGCCGACCCTCTCGCGGAGCTGACCGGCCGCATACCCGAGCTTGCGCACGCCGTCTCGGCCGCGGAGGAGTCGGCGGCCGCGGAGGCCGGTACTCCGCACTTCGCGAAGGCGGTGCGGGAGGCCTTCTCTGCGTGGGCGCTGCGCGAGGCGCCCTCCGGTGCCCGTCCGGTCGTCATCGTGGACCAGTTCGAGGAGACGTTCACCCTCTCCTCCGACGAAGCCGCCAAGCGCACCTTCATCCAGCTCCTCGACGCCGCCGGTTCGCCCGCCGTGGCCGGTGGTCCGGCTCCCGCGCTCGTGGTCCTCGGCATACGCGCCGACTTCTACGAGCAGTGCCTCGGGTATCCCGAACTCGCCGACGCGCTGCAGCACCGGCACATGGTGCTCGGGCCGCTGACCACCCCGGAGCTGCGCGAGGCGGTGACCGGCCCGGCCAAGGCGGTGGGCCTGGAGCTCGAAACGGGGCTCGCCGAGCTGATCGTCCGCGAAGTGAGCGCGGACGGGCCCCGCGGGACGCACGACGCGGGGGTGCTGCCGCTCCTCTCCCACGCCCTGCTCGCCACCTGGCAGCGGCGCAAGACGGGGAAGCTGACGCTGGCCGGCTATCGCGCGGCGGGGGGAATCCAGGGTGCCGTCGCGGCGAGCGCCGAGCGTGCCTGGTCCGGCCTCGACCCGGCGGCACGCACGGCCGCCAGGCTTCTCCTCCTCAGGCTGGTCCGGCTCGGCGAGGACACCCGGGCCACCCGCAGACGGGGGACGCGGCGGCAGCTGGCGCAGGAGTCGACGGACCCCGGCAAGACGGAGGAGTCGCTCGAAGCGCTCGTGAGCGCCCGGCTGGTGACTCTCGACGCGGAGGCCGTGGAGATCACGCACGAAGCGCTGCTCCATGCCTGGCCGCGGCTGCGCGACTGGATCGACGAGGACAGGAACGACAACCTGCTCCGCCAACGACTTGAGGAGGACGGCAGGGCCTGGGAGGACTCCGACCGCGATACGTCGCTGCTCTACCGGGGTTCGCGTCTCGAACAGGCCCGTGCCTGGACGAAGACCGCGGGGGGCACCTTCCTGACGACGGGCGCGGTGGAGTTCCTGGCGGCTTCGGCCAGGCTCCGCAGGCGTACGGTCCTGATCACGCGGGGCGCGGTGGCGGCGCTGGTCGTCCTGTCGATGGTGGCCGTCATCTCGGCGGTCGTCGCATGGCGGCAGCGGGACGACGCGGTGTTCCAGCAGGTGGTCGCCGAGGCCGATCGCGCCCAGCACGCGGATCCGTCGCTGTCCGCTCAGCTCGATCTGGTGGCGCACAACCTGCGGCCGAAGGACGCGGGCACCAGGAACCGGCTGCTCTCGATCGTGAACGCCCCGCTGGCCACCCCGCTCCTGGGCCACAAGGGCGCCGTCTACCTCACCTCGTTCAGCCCGGACGGACGGCTCCTCGCCACCGCCAGCTACGACAGGACCGTACGGCTGTGGGACGTTTCGGACCCGTCGCGTCCCGAGCCGCTGGGCAAACCCCTCACCGGGCACACGAGTTGGGCGAGCAGCGCGGTCTTCAGTCCGGACGGCGACACCCTGGCCACCGCTTCGGACGACGGCACGGTCCGGATGTGGGACGTACGCGAACCCGGCCGTCCGCGGGCGCTGGGGCCGCCCGTGACCGGTCATGGGGGACCGATCTATCTGGTCGCCTTCAGTCCGGACGGGCGCACTCTGGCCTCCGCCAACGACGACCACACGGTCCGTCTGTACGACGTGGCCGATCCGGGCCGGCCGAAGGCGCTCGACACTCTGACCGGCCACAGCGCCGCCGTGCGGTCCGTGGCCTTCAGTCCCGACGGCAAAACCCTGGCGGCCGGTGGCGACAGCGGCAGGATCAGGCTGTGGAACGTGGCCGATCCGCGCCGCCCGAAGCCGGTCGGCAAGGCGCTGACCGGGCACAGCGGCACGGTGCACTCCGTGGCCTTCAGTCCCGACGGACGCACGCTGGCCAGCGGCAGCAGCGACAACGCCATCCGGCTCTGGAACGTGGCCGATCCGCGCCGGGCGAAGTCGCTCGGCGAGCCGCTCACCGGCCATACCGGCGCGGTGTGGTCCGTGGCCTTCAACGCGGCAGGGACGACGCTCGCGGCCGCCAGCGCGGACAGTACGGCGAGCCTGTGGAACGTACGCGATCCGGCGCATCCGTCGCAGGTCGGCGAGCCTCTCGCGGGCAGCATCGGGGAGATATACGCCCTCGGCTTCAGCCCCGACGGACGCACTCTCGCCACCGGGAGCGGCGACAACAAGGTGCGGCTGTGGTCGATACCGACGTCGGACATGATCGGCAGGATCGGGGCGTTCAGGCCCGACGGGAAGGTGCTCGTCACGGCGGCGCGCGACGACCAGCTCCGGCTGTGGGACGTGCAGCGGCCCAAGCGGCCCGTCGCGCTGGGCGAACCGTTCAAGCCCAAGGGCGGGTACGTGCGTTCGCCGGTGTTCTCCCCCGACGGCCGCACGATCGCGGTGCTCACGGGAAACCGCGCGGTGCAGCTGTGGAACGTCGCCGACCCGGAGCACCCTGTTTCCTACGGGCCTCCCGTCGCCCTGCGGACACGGTTCGCCGCCGCGCTGGCCTTCAGCCCGGACGGGCGGACGCTGGCGACCGCCGACACCGATCACACCATCCAGTTGTGGGACGTCAGTGATCCCTCCCGGCTCCGCAAGCTCGGCGGGCCGCTCACGGGCCACAAGGGCTACATCAATTCCCTCGGCTTCAGCCGGGACGGCCGTACGTTGGCCAGCGGCAGCGCGGACGGCACCATCCGGCTCTGGAGCGCGTCCGATCCGCGTCATGCCACGCGGCTCGGCAAGGCGCTCAAGGGGCACCTCGGGCCGATCAACGAGCTCGCCTACAGCCCGGACGGCCGCACGCTGGCCAGCGCAAGCGATGACGGCACGGTCCGGCTCTGGGACGTCACCGCTCCCCGCAAGGCGACGCAGCTCGGCTCCTCCCTCACCGGCCACACCGAGGCGGTGATGTCGCTGACGTTCAGCAAGGACGGCGGGACGCTGGCCAGTGGCGGCAACGACAACACGGTCCGCCTCTGGGACGTCACGACGCCCGCCAAGGCGTCTCCCATCGGGCAGTCCATGAGCCCCAACGCCAAGACGGGCACTTTTCTGTCGTTCAGTCCCAAGGGCGAGATGCTCGGGGTTTCGAGCGGCACCGATACCGTCCGGTTGTGGAACTTGGACATCGACGAGGCGATTGACCGCATTTGCTCGACCACGCAGGGCGTCCTGACCAGGGATAAATGGCACGAGTATCTGCCCCGGCTCTCGTACGCGCCGCCCTGCGACGACTAGTGGTTCGTCGTGACCGCGCTGCGGATCTCGTGGCGTGATCCCGATCACAGCACCCTATTTCGGCTGAGTAGTTGCCTCCCCCAACGCAATCAGCCTTGCTACGGTTGGGCATAGCCCGATCGCTGGTGCATCCCCCGTCGCCAGCGGTCGGGCGTTTTCGTGATCTCGCCGCCCGGTGACTGCTTGAGGTCGCCTTCCGGCGGAATTGAGACATGGCCGTCCGGCTATCTCCGGACCAACTGGGTGGCATGGCCATGCTTCGTGGCGGCGGGGCCTTGCATAACGTGGTTCGGGCCGGGCTCGCCCGTTAACGAACCGGACCTGATTGATGGTCCGAAACCCCACTTGGAAACTCGGAAAGGTGGTGAACCGTGACCCGGCGCATCGTCGTCATCACGGCCGTCCACGCACCGTCGGCGCGCTTCCTGGCCCAGGCGTACAAGTCGCTTTGCGAGCAGGAGCTGCCCGCCGGGTGGGCGTGGCACTGGCTGATCCAGGAGGACGGGACGACGGACCAGGTCGCGCCGTACGTACCCGACGACGACCGGGTCACGTTCAAGCAGGGGCGCCCTGGCGGGCCCGGCGTCGCCCGGACCATCGCCCTGGCGCACGCGGACGGCGAGTACATCAAGGTCCTCGACGCCGATGACCAGCTCGCGCCCGGTGCGCTGGCCCGCGACCTCGCGGCCCTCGAAGCCGATCCGGACATCGGCTGGGCGACGTCACGCGCGCTCGACCTGCTCCCCGACGGAACCACCGCCGGTTTCCCCGGCGACCCCGCGACCGGCCCGATCGAGCGCCGCGAAGTGCTCGACCACTGGGCGTCGCACGACTATCGCGCCCAGGTCCACCCGGCGACGCTCTTCGTCCGCCGCGAACTGCTCGTGGCCCTGGGCGGCTGGATGGCACTCCCCGCCTCCGAGGACACCGGTCTCCTGCTGGCCCTGAACGCGACTTCCCGGGGCTGGTTCTCCGCCGAGGCAGGACTGCTCTACCGCAAGTGGGAAGGCCAGATGACCGGCCTGTCCGAGCACACGGACACAGCGGAACGCACCGCCCGCATGACGGTGATCGAGGCAAGGGCACGGGCGCTGGGGCGTTTTCAGTGGGGTTATCCCGGGGGGGCCGGGTGATCGGAGGTACCGCGCGACCGGAGTTGCCTCCCCCCTTTCGTCATAGCCGTCGGTATTTCGGCGCACGAGTGGCGTCTGGTGGTCCGTAACCGGTGGCGTATGCCCGTCGGGGAATGGGCGCTCCTTGCCGTCGCCCACGCGGGGTGTGCCGCTTCCCTCGCTGTCGTCCTCGATTTCCCGCGCTACTGACGCATATTGCGCGGCCGACCCTGCGGATCTTGCCGCGGAAGCGGCGGACTACGTACGGTCACGGATATGCCTCGCACTTCCCTCCGCAACGCGTCGGAACTTCTGGTCACTCTCGGCCGCGGCTATGTCCGCAATGCGCCCGGATCGCTGGCCAAGGGCCCGCTCTCTGCCCGCTTTCTCAACGCGTACCTGCGTGACCATCCGCGTCAGCGCGTCGTCGAGGCACGGTTCGACGCCCGCTTCGCCTGCGATTCCCGCGACCTCATCCAGCGCTACATCAGCCTGTACGGGGTGTGGGAACCCCACATGACGCGGTGGCTGCGGAGCCGTCTCGGCGCCGGGGACACGTTCGTCGACGTGGGCGCCAACATCGGCTACTTCGCGATCCTGGGCTCGCGCCTCGTCGGCAGCACGGGAAGGGTGGTGGCCGTCGAAGCGTCTCCCGCCTTCCACGAACGCGTGCTGCAGCACGTCAGGCTCAACGGCTGCCGCAATGTCCGCACGGTCAACGAGGCGGTCTCCGACAGCCACAAAAAGCTGACCTTTGTGCTCGCCAGCTCGAACAACATGGGCGCCAACTCGATAGTCCCGTACGACGGCCCGGCCGAGTCGACCTTCGACATGGCGGCCCGCCCCCTGCCCGAGATCCTGCACGAGGACGAACTCACCGCGGCCCGCGTGATCAAGATCGACGTCGAGGGCGCCGAGGGCGGTGTCATCAGGGGCCTGGCGCCCGCCCTCGGGCGGCTGCGCCCGGACGTGGAGATCGCCGTGGAGGTCACTCCGGACCGCATGGAGCAACTCGGCGACTCCATCGACGAGTTGATGGACACCATGACCCGGCACGGCTTTCGCACCTACCGCCTGCCCACCGACTACCGGCCGGAGAACTACCCCCGCGCCCTGCGACGACCGGAGCCTCCGGTGCGCTGGCGCGGCCCGATCGTCGGCGAGAGCGAGCTGGTCTTCTCCAGGGTCGACGCCGAGACCCTGGGACAGAGCCCCGGCTACCGGTGACAAAGCCCCGGCTACCGGTCGAACGGCAGGTCCAGCATCCGGATGGCATTGCCGCGGAGCAGCTTGTACTGCACGTCCTGGGGGAGGTGGCCGACGTGGTCCTCGGCCACCGCCTTCGTGTGCGGCCACGTCGAGTCGACGTGCGGATAGTCGGTCTCGAAGGTGGCGTTGTCGACGCCCACGGTCTCGATGGAGGCGACACCGTGCTTGTCCCGGAAGAAGCAGCAGTAGATCTGCCGGTAGTAGTACGACGACGGCGGCTCCGGGATCAGGTCCTTGACCCCGCCCCAGGCCCGGTGCTCCTCCCATACGTCGTCGGCGCGCTCCAAGGCGTACGGGATCCAGCCCATCTGGCCCTCGCTGTAGGCGAGTTTGAGGCGCGGGAACTTCACCAGGACCCCGGAGAAGAGGAAGTCCATCATCGAGGCCATCGCGTTGTTGAAGCTCAGGGACGCCTGGACGGCAGGGGGCGCGTCGGGGGACGCCGCCGGCATCTGTGACGACGAGCCGATGTGCATGTTCACGACCGTGCCGGTCTCCTCGCACGCCGCGAAGAAGGGGTCCCAGTAGCCGGAGTGGATCGACGGAAGGCCGAGGTAGGTCGGGATCTCGCTGAAGGTCACGGCGCGGACGCCGCGCGCGGCATTGCGCTTGATCTCGGCGACGGCGAGGTCCACGTCCCACAGCGGGATCAGGCAGAGCGGGATCAGCCTGCCGCCGCTGTCACCGCACCACTCCTCCACCATCCAGTCGTTGTAGGCCCGGACGCAGGCGAGCCCGACCTCCTTGTCCTTGGCCTCGGAGAAGGTCTGCCCGCAAAAGCGCGGGAACGTCGGGAAGCAGAGGGAGGCCTCGACATGGTTGACGTCCATGTCCTTCAGGCGGGCCGCCGGGTCCCAGCAGCCGCGGCGCATCTGCTCGCGCGTGATGCCGTCGAGCGTCATCTCGTCCCGCGAGAATCCGACGGCGGCGATGATGCGCTTGTACGGGAAGATCTCTCCCTCGTACTCCCACCAGTCGGTGATCTGTCCTTCCGGGTCCGTCGTGAACTTGTACTTGCCGCCGATGTACTCCAGCTCGCCGATACCTGCGGTGAAGGGCTTCGGGCCCCGGTCGCGGTACTTGCCCGGGAGCCACTTCTCGAAGAGGTGCGCGGGTTCGATCACGTGGTCGTCCACGCTGATGACGCGGGGGAGCTCCTTGGCCCCGACCTCGTTGTTGTCCACTGCTGTGCCCCCTACTACCTGCCGGTTTCCCTTACCTGCATCTGACGACCCATCAGATTGAGGTTATGGGCTCACTTCGGCGACGGCAACAGCCCGCCTCAAACTGGACCCCTTGCGCGATCGCTCCGGATCCGCTGAACTGACGCTCCATCAGATAATCGATGGGGCGGCGCATCAGACACCCCGTCAGATCAGCTGGAGGGAGGGCCTCCGATGGAGACGATGTGGCTCGGCGGAGCCGAGTGGCTCGCCGTGCTCCGGATCGGGCTCGGCTTGTGGTGGCTGGAGAGTTGGCGCCACAAGGACAAGAAGACCTGGTTCAGCGGCGGCGGGATCGACTGGGCCGCGGGGATCGCGGACAAACACCGCTGGGCCTTCGTGCGATCGGGCTTCGACGTCGTGGTGAAGCCCCGCCCCCGCACGATGGCGTACGTCGTCGCCTACGCGGAACTGGCCCTCGGCCTGGGTCTCATCGTCGGTTTCCTCACGCCGATCGCCCTCGTCTGCGGCTTCGCGCTGAACCTGATCTACCTGGTCCTGATGATCCACGACTGGGGCGAGCAGGGACAGAACCTGATGATGGCGCTGATCTCCGCGGTCGCGTTCTTCGGGATGGCCTGGCAGGTCTGGTCGCTCGACAACGCGTTCGGGCTCTTCGCGTAGGCGCTCGGGTCTGGCCTGTTGTACGGCGACGTGCCACCCTGCGGGCGAAACCAGGGACATGAGGAGGTGCCGGTGAACGCACATGACCACGCAGGGCAGGAACCGACGGCCGAAACCCTCAAGGCGGGGCATGCCGCCCGTGCCGAGAGCGCGGCGGCGCGGGCGGCCGCTCTCAGCCATTACGTGGAGCAGGCCTCCGAAGGCAACGCGGATGCCGTCTGGAAGGCAGCTCACGCGGCCCGCGTGGCGGCGCAGGCCCTGGCCGTGCTCTCCGAGAGCGAGCCCGATCCGGCCGCGGATTCGCGTTGCGCGCGGAACGCGTCCGCGTCGGCGGCGCAGGCTTCCCAGATGGGTCAACTGGTGGACGGCGACGCCGAGTCGGCGACCCTGGCATGCCGGGCCGCCCTCAAGGCATCGCTGACGGCCGGAGCAGCGGCCGGGGCCAAGTCCCAAGGCATCGACGAAGACCTGAACGCCGAAGCGGACGCAGCGGAGAAAGCCGCCGTCACCGCGGCCGAAGCAGCGGGCTGGCTCCGCCCCGGCGAGCAGGTCCCCGGCGTGGCCACCGGCATCCGAAGCCCCGAAGTGATGACCATGATGCATCTGTGACCGAAGGCCACCCGGAGGAACCTCGTCCGGGCGCTACGCCACCTTCGGCGCCGCTCGCATCCCCACGTAGCAGCACTCCGTGCCGTCCGTCAGGGTCGAGAAGACCACCGGCATGTAGTCCTCGCTGAACGAAGGGCCCGCGCCCGATGCCGCGAAGACGGTGTCCGTCACCGGGGTCAGGTCCATGTCCAGAGGCGGGGAGAAGTCCGCCATGCCGTCGACGAACTCGTAGCGCAGTTGCGCCGGGCCGCCCTCCTCACCTGTGGCCGAGACCGTGATGATCACGCCCTCGCGCTTGTACGTCCCGATGTACGGGGTCATGTCCACCGCAGGCGGCACCTCCGCGGGGCCGAACGCGTCCGGCATCCGCACCCCCGCAAGTTCGCTCAGGAGCTCACGGAACAGCGCCGCGTAGAGCTGGCGCGCTCCCCCGCCGTTCGTGAGGAGGACCACCGCCACACCTGCATCCGGGACCACGCGCAGGTACCCGTACTGGCCGATCGAGGCGCCGTCGTGGCCGTAACCGCCGATGCCCTCCCAGTCGTAGAGCGTCCAGCCGAGGCCCCAGCCGTCCGCGCTGACCGTCCACTTGTCGGGGACGTCGACCTCGCGGCGCTGCATCCGCGCGACCGCGCCGGCGGACAGGACACGGGTGCCGTCCGGGGCGGTGCCGCCCGCCAGGTGCATCCGGGCCAGGCGGGCCACGTCGGCCGCGGTGACCAGGACCCTGCCGTACGGACCCGCCGAGCGCGGCATCAGATCCCAGGCCGGTGCCGGGTCGGGGTCCTGGCCGGGCTCGCCCAGGTGACTCATCGCCACGCGGAAGCTCAGTGCCTCCTCGGGCAGCGTCATGGAGTGTTCGAGGCCGAGCGGGGTGAAGAGGCGGTCCTTGAGGGCCTGGTCCCAGGTCTGGCCGGTGATGACCTCGATGATGCGGCCGAGGACGTTGTATCCGAGGCTGCTGTACGAGACCGCCGTCCCCGGCGGACAGTCGAGCGCCACGCCCTTGCTCGCCTCTACGTAGCGCGCGAGACAGTCGTCCCCGCGCCCGGCGTCGTACGTGAAGTCGCAGGTCAACCCGCTTGTGTGGGAGAGGAGTTGCCGGGTCGTGATGGCCGCCGTGGCCTCCGGGTCGGCCGTCGCGAACTCCGGCACCACGGAGACGACCGGCGCGTCGAGATCGAGTTCTCCGGAGTCGGCCAATTGCATCACGACCGTCGCGGTGTAGACCTTGGCGATCGATCCGGACTGGAACACGGAGTCCGTCGTGACCTCCACGCCGGTGCCCCGGTGCAGCACGCCGCTGGCCAGCTCGTGGATCTCGCCGTCGGCCAGGACGGCCAGGGTGGCGCCCGGCACGTGGTGCGCGGCGCGCAGCTCGTCGAGGCGGGACTGCCACCGCTGCAGCCGCCGCAGCCGCCGCACCTCGGCGTCGGCCGTCAGGCACTCGGTGGTCGTCCCGGCGGTCGTCCCGGCGGTCGTCTCGGTCCTCGGCATGGGGGTCTCCTCCGTGAAATTCCTGCGGTTTCTCGTACGGCGTTCGTTGCTCCGCACACTGTACGGAGACCGCACAGCGTGCGCAATAGTCGATGTATACCCGACGCCCCGTTCCGCTCGCCCTTCCGTGGTGTCACCATGCGGAGTCCAGGGGTGTCGAGGGGTGTCCAGGGGGCTCCCTCGGCAGGGGCGGGGCGGAGGAACGAATGGCAGAGGTGTTCTTGCGGCGGCTGAGCCGCTGGCAGGCGGAACAGCAGCGGGAATCGGTCGCCGACGTCTACGTCGAGGCCTACGAAGGAGACGCGGGAGCCGAGTACCGGGACCGGCAGGGGTTCCTGCACGTCTTCGAGAACACCGTGCAGCGGCCCGACTTCGACATGGTCGTCGCCGATGGGGCGGGCAGCATGGTCGGCTGTCTCTACGGGTATCGCGCCGCGCGTACCGGCGACTGGTGGGAAGGGTTCCGCGGGGTCCTGCCCCCGGAGGTCGAGGAACGCACGGCGTCGGGCCGGGTCTTCATCCTGACCGAGCTGATGGTGGTGCCCGCCTACCGGCGCCAGGGCGTATCGGAGCGCCTGCGCACGCTGCTCCTCGTGCGGCACGCCACGGATCTGGTCGTCTCGGTCATCAAGCGGGACGACGATCTGGGGCGCGAGGTCCTGCGGTCGTGGGGCTGGACGAAGCTCGGCGAGTTCGATCCGGGCGGGCCCGGATCGACGGCGCCGCCCCGGCGGGGAGAGACCGAGACGCCGGGACCCGACGGTCTGGTGTGGGAGGGCTGGATGCGGCCGATGCCCTGAGCCTCAGCCCTGGCTCAGGCCACCGCCTTGCTCGCCTTCAGGGAGTACATGAGGGGGATGCGCGGGCGGTCCACGGGGAACCGGTAGGCGCCGTCGCGGAGTTCGAGGGCGCCGAAGCGTTCGAAGAGCGTGGTGTCGTGCTCATGGAGGAAGTCGATGCGCAGGCCGGCCGCCGCCAGGGCCGTGACGACCTCGCCCACCGGGTGCTGCCATTCCACGCTGCGGTTGTGGACCGTGGGCGTGGTCATGTCCGCGTAGCCGCCGGGGGCCTCGTCGATCCAGGCGTCGCGGGCGAAGTAGTCGTACTCGATCCGTGAGCCCGTGGCGTCGTCCAGGATGTCCGCGAGCGGGTGGAACTCGGAGAGGTAGAGGAAGCCGCCGGGCGCCACGAGCGCCGCCGCGGTCTCGGCCCACCGCTGGATGTCGGGGAGCCAGCACAGGGCCCCCACTCCGGTGTAGACGATGTCGTACGAGGAGTCGGGCACCGCATCCGCCGCGTCGTACACGTCGGCTGCCACGAAGGACGCCTGGTCGGCGGTGAGGCCGAGCTCGGCGGCGAGGTCGCGGGCCGCGTCGACGGCGGGCTCGGAGAAGTCGAGCCCGACCACGCGGGATGCGCCGTGCCGGGCCCAGGAGAGGGTGTCGAGGCCGATATGGCACTGCAGGTGGAGCAGCGAGCGCCCCGTGACGTCACCGACCTCCGCGAGCTCGAAGGCGCGCAGCGGGTCCTTGCCGGAACGGAAGGCTTCCAGGTCGTAGTAGTCGCTGGCGAGGTGGAGGGGAACACGCTCGTCCCAGCGTTTTCGGTTGGCCTCGCGCCAGTCGGCGGGGGTCGGTGAGTACATTCCAGAAAGTTATCCACAGGCTGGGGACCCTCGCCAGCGGATTGTCGGCGTGTGCGTGCACTATGGGGTCCATGAGCGACTTGGGTGCGGGTGCAGTGGATACGTCGAGTGCGGGCGAGGGCGCCGGAATGCCGGACTGGGAGAAGCGGTTCCGTGCGCCGCGGGTGTCACTGCCCGACTGGGCCGAGGACGCCCCCGACCGGTCCTTGTTCGTGTCGAACGCGACGGGGACGTACGAGCTGTACGCATGGGACCGCGCCACCGGCGAACAACGCCAGGTGACGGACCGGCCGAACGGCACGACGGACGGACTGCTCTCGCCGGACGGCGAGTGGATCTGGTGGTTCAACGACACGGACGGCGACGAATTCGGCGTCTGGATGCGCCAGCCCTTCGCGGGCGGCGGCACGGACGAGCCCGCGGTGGCGGGCCTCGAAGCGTCCTATCCGGCGGGCGTCGCCCTCGCGCGGGACGGTCTGATGTCCGTCGTCGGCCGCTCGACGGACGAGGACGGCTCGACGATCCACGTCGTAAGCGCACCGGGCGCGGACCCCGTCGAGATCTACCGCCACCGCGAGTCCGCGGGCGTCGGCGACCTCTCCCACGACGGCTCGCTGATCGCCGTCGAACACACGGAGCACGGCGACGCGATGCACTCCACCCTCCGGGTGATCAGGCCGGACGGCTCCACCGTCGCCGAACTCGACGACACCGAGGGCGGCACGGTCGAGCTGGGCCTGGAGGTCCTCGGCTTCGCGCCGGTCGGCGGGGACACGCGGCTGCTGGTCGGGCATCAGCGGCGCGGCCGCTGGGAGCCGATGGTGTGGGACGTCGCGTCGGGCAAGGAGACGGAGCTGGCGCTCGACCTGCCGGGTGACGTGAGCGCCGAGTGGTATCCGGACGGCTCCGCCCTGCTCATCGTGCACAGCTTCGAGGCCCGCAGCGAGCTGTTCCGGTACGTGTTCGCCTCCAGCGAGCTGATCGAGGTCGAGACGCCCACGGGCTCGGTGTCGGGAGCGACGGCTCGGCCGGACGGCAGCGTGGAGTACCTGTGGTCGTCGGCCGCCGAGCCGCCGGTGGTGCGCTCGACGACGGGCGGCGTCGTGCTCGACCCGCCCGGCATGAAGGCCCCGGCCTCCGTGCCGGTCGAGGACGTCTGGGTGGAGGGTCCCGGCGGCCGGGTGCACGCCCTCGTACAGAAGCCGGCCGATGCGACCGGCCCGCTCCCCACCGTCTTCGAGATCCATGGCGGCCCGACGTGGCACGACAGCGACGCGTTCGCGGCGGGCCCTGCGGCCTGGGTCGACCACGGCTATGCGGTGGTCCGCGTCAACTACCGCGGCTCGACGGGGTACGGCCGCGAGTGGACGGACGCCCTCAAGCACCGGGTCGGCCTGATCGAGCTGGAGGACATCGCGGCGGTGCGGGAGTGGGCGGTGACGTCGGGTCTCGCGGACCCGGCCCGGATCGTCCTGGCCGGCGGCTCCTGGGGCGGGTACCTCACGCTGCTCGGCATCGGCACCGAGCCCGACGCCTGGGCCCTCGGCCTGGCCGCGGTCCCGGTCGCGGACTACGTGACGGCGTACCACGACGAGATGGAGGCCCTCAAGGCCATGGACCGCACCCTCCTCGGCGGTACGCCCGAGGAGGTCCCGGAGCGCTTCGAGGCCTCGTCCCCGCTGACGTACGTGGACGCGGTGAAGGCGCCGGTCTACATCTCGGCGGGCGTGAACGACCCGCGCTGCCCGATCCGCCAGATCGACAACTACGTGGACCGGCTGAAGGCCCGCGAGGCAGTGCACGAGGTGTACCGGTACGACGCGGGGCACGGCTCGCTCGTCGTGGACGAGCGGATCAAGCAGGTGCGGTTGGAACTGGACTTCACCGAGCGGCACCTCCGCTAGGGCCTTCGCCGGCCGGGGCGTCAGCAGGAACCGGTGCATACCCCGCGGGCCGTCTCCCGCGGGCGCCCCCGTACCGTGGGGGTGTGTACCGGTTCCTGCTGACGCCCCGCTGGTGGGGGATCAACGTCTTCGTACTGCTGGCCATCCCCTTCTGCATCTTCATGGGGTCATGGCAGCTGGGGCGGTTCGAGGACCGCGTCGAGGCACATGACGCCGCGCAGGCGCAGGCGGACCAGCAGAAGTCACCCACGCGGTCGCAGGCGAAGGCCAGGCCGCTCGACTCCCTCCTCCCCGTGGACCAGGACACGTCCGGCGAGCGGGTGTCGGCTTCGGGCCGGTACGGAAAGCAACTGCTCGTGCCGGGCCGGGAGTTGGACGACAAGTCGGGTTACTACGTCCTCACGCTCCTGCGCACCGGCAACGGCAAGGACCTGCCCGTCGTGCGGGGCTGGCTCCCCGGTGACGCGGGTGCGGCGAAGGCCCCCGCGGCGCCTTCCGGTGAGGTCACCGTGACCGGCTCGCTCCAGGCCTCCGAGAGCCCCGGGTCCAACGGAGTCAGCTCGGCGGGCGGACTGCCGTCCGGGCAGCTCGGCGCCATCAGCGCGGCCTCCCTGGTGAACGTGGTGCAGGGCGACGTGTACGACGCCTGGGTCACCCTGGACAAGGGTGACTCCGGGATGAAGGCGGTCCCGGCGGCCGCGCCGGACAACTCGGGGCTCGACCTCAAGGCCTTCCAGAACCTCGGCTACACCGGCGAGTGGTTCGTCTTCGCGGGCTTCGTCGTCTTCATGTGGTTCCGGCTGTTCCGCCGGGAGCGGGAGTTCGCACGGGACGCCGCGCTCGGCCTGCTGCCCGAGGAGCCTGCTTCCGTCTGACCCGGCGAGGGTGGCCGCGAACGCCGGACGGGCCGGATGGCTTGGCTACCGCCCGGCCGCCCGAACAACCCCCCCCGCGACGGAACAGGCAGCCAACCCCGCCCGGAGACCCGCCCCCCC
>NZ_JBSGSG010000014.1:0-163046 GCF_053606765.1 Streptomyces sp. NPDC055189 | reverse complement strand
GTCGGCGGCCTGGTCATGCTCGGCCGCCGTCCACGGCGCCCGCTCCTGGTTGCCACGCTGGCCACCGTTGGCTGGTCGCTGCCGTCTGCCGCTCTGGCCACGGGCCGATCGCTGCCGTGGGTGTGCGGCACCACGCTGGTCGCCGGCGCGGGATCGGCGATCTGCGGCACGCTGTACGCGACCGCCACCCAGCGTCAGGTTCCGCCGGGCATGCTCGCCCGGGTCAACGCCTATGCCTCCTTCGGGGCCTTCGCACTCGGCCCGCTGGCGCTGGCCGCCGCCGGACCGGTCTCCGCACTGGTCGGCACGGCGGCAGTCCTGGGTTTCGGCGCGGTGTGGCAGCTCGCGGCCGTTACCGTCGTCCTGACGCTTCCCTCCATCCGGGCGGGGCTTCCCGTGCCACCTCCGGAGGCAGAGCACACGCCACCGGCCGCATGCCACCACGGCGGGCCGGCGCCTACGCTCGGCACGCCGGAAGCCGACTGATTGCGCGACCTGCGCCATAAGCCCGACCCGCCATCGGAGCGCCGGAATCCAGCTGTCCGTAATGCGCCGCGAGCCGACAGTCGAAGTCCGCCTCACATATCAGACGACGCCCCCGCTCCGGCAGCATGAGAGAGCAGGGGCGCCACGGTCGGCGGCGAGGGCCTCAGGGGCCGGCTCGCCGTCGCCCGGTTCAGGGGCCGGCTCCGCGTACAGCACGCGCCCCAGGGAGCCTTCGGGGTGCTGCGACAGGGGCACGACCCCGAGGTCCGACAAGCACGGCGGACACAGGTAGATGACGCGACCGCCGCAGGAGACCATGGGCTCGAGGCCGACGGGGATCGGCTCGCTCGTGTCCTCGCGGCACTCCCGGCAGGTCTTGATCACCGCGGACACGCCGGCGCGCACGCCCACAACTCCGCAGTGATCGTCCTGCCGAAGCAGTCCCGGTACGTGACGCAGCCGAGCAACCGATCACGAAACAGGCGCCGGCCGCACAACGCGCACGCCTGCTCGGAGAGTTGCAGATTGCTCAGTGTCTTCGGATCGGGAAGCACGCCAGGGCGGACCACGCTTACCTTCACTGCGTCCGCTCCGGGGCCGGGTGGCTCACCTCGTGCACGCTCGCACGAAGGATCTCGTCCCCCTGCGCCTTGCGGACGCGGGCGGGGTCAGCATCCCACTCTCGGCCCCCGCCCGGCGGGCGCAGTTGCAAATACGGGCCTTCATGCCCCATCACACGGCCCAGACGCTGCCGCCGCACGTCGATGACCAAGACGCCGACCGGATACTGCTCGATGATCTCGGAGTCCGTGCCCTCACTGGCTCGCTGCTGGCTAAGGTCCGTCATTCCGGTCTGCTCTCATATCGGCCATGCCTCGGGGCCGTTCGCGCGGTCGCCCCGGGCTTCTTGATCGCACCAGGATCCTGTGGAATCGACGCAGTCTCGATCCCCCGCCGGTAATCTCACGGTGGGATGGTTCTCCATTCCGTGGGCGATACCGGGGGCCATCGTGCCGACAACACTGGAACCGATCGAGTTGCCCGACTGGGCATGGGAACAGGCCGAGGTCAGGAAGGCTCTGAGGGCGCGCGACATGGGTGCCGTGTTTCGTCATGTGCAGCAGTACACGGGCGCGAGCCAATCCAGGATCGCCACCGCGGCAGGCATGACTCAGGCCCGAGTCAACGAGATCATCAACCGCCGTCGCGAGGTAACCCGCCTCGACGTGTACGAGCGCATCGCCGATGGTCTGCACATGCCTGACGACGCACGCCACCTACTCGGCCTCGCCGCGAGCCGGGAGCAGAAGGTCGGCGGGGCTGCCTTCGACCTCGCGGCGTTTCCCGAGGTCGTGCGCGTGTACGCAACGCAAAGCTCGGCAGCCAGAGAGATCCGGAGAGATCCGGGAGCAGGCGGGTGCCGCAATGGAGGTGGATGTGCTCGCCGTGCGCGGGCTCGGCTTGATCGGGCTGAACGACAGCCTTCTCCGCGGTTGCCTCGTGCGCGAACAAGGCCACGACCGCAAGGACCTTCGAATCCGGGTCGCCCTGCTTGATCCGGACAGTGACGCTCTCACCCGGCGAGCGGCCGAGATCGGAGAGTCCGCTGAGTCGCTGTCGGGCGGAGTCCGATTGACGGAGGCCAGACTGCGAGAGCTTGCCGAGGTCCGCGACGTCCAGGTGTACCGGTACTGCATGCTGCCCACTTGGCGGCTCATCCGTATCGACTCCACCATGTTCGTCAGCGCCTTCGACGCGGGATGGGAGGGCCACGAATCAGCAACGTACAAGGTCATGGAGACACCGCACGGGCCGCTGTTCCGGGGGTTTCGCAGGATGTTCGAAGCGGTGATCGACAGCGGGCGCCGCGCGGTGTGACGGGAAGGGGAACCACTCGTGATCGAAGCGGAGTTGAAGGCCAGAGTTCACGCTCCTGAGGCTGTCATGCGGCATCTCGAAACACTCGCCGCAGCCCGCGTCGAGGTCTATCGGGACACGTACTACGACCGCCCCAATCGCACTCTGGAACAGGGTGGAGAGGAACTGCGGGTACGGACCGTCCACGGCTCGGAAGGAACCCGCACGGTTCTCACGTTCAAGGGCGAAGCCGTCGACACGGCCTCCGGCTCAAAACCCGAGTACGAAACTCACGTCGACGATGCCGCTGCCGTGCACGCCATTCTGCGCGGGCTGGGGTACGTCGAATTCATCGCCTTCGAAAAGCGCTGCCGCAACTACGTATTTGAGGCACGTAACAGACGGATGCTGGCCACTCTGGTCCGCGTGCCGGAAATCGACGGAACCTTTCTGGAAATCGAGACCCTTGTAGACGCGAGCGACGTGACTCCGGCCCTTGACGATATCCGAGCCACTCTCGTCGAACTCGGCATCGGCGCGGAAAACTTGACGAGAGAGCTCTACACGGACGCAGTCGCCGCACAGCGCAAGGGCTGACGGGCAGCAGGACCGATACGGGATGCGATGGCGACGGGCGTCGGCTGCGGGCCCTTGGAAGTGAAGGTTACGGTCACCTACCTGGCCACGGGCGTGGCGTCGGCCCCAAGCGGCGCGGGCAGCCAGGTGTTTGGTCCGGGAGGACCCCGAGCACACGGCTGACCTCGTCCGGCTCATGCATCATGCGCTGGGATATGTTGCACTCCGTGGAACGGATCTTGGTGGTGGGCGTCACGGGTGCGGGTAAATCGACGTTGGCCCGCGTTCTGAGCAGTCGTCTGGGCCTGCCCTACAGCGAGATGGATGCGCTGCACTACAACGGCCCCAATTGGGCCACAAACAACAGGCTCGCCGAGGACGTATCAAAACTGGCGTCCGGATCGCGCTGGATTTTTGACTCCCTCGGAACTCCTGAAATCCGTGATCTGCTGTGGGTGCGGGCCGACACGGTGATCTGGCTGGACTATCCCAAACGTGTCGTCATGCCCCGAGTCCTGCGCCGGTCCTTGCGCCGCACCGTGACGCGGGAGGTGCTCTTCAGCGGTAACCAGGAGACCTGGAGGGACTGGCTGAGCCGGGAACATCCGGCCTGGTGGGCCTGGTCCCAGCACGCGACACGCCGCCGCGATATCGGGCGCCGGATCCACGACCCGCGCTTCGCCCCACTCAACACGCTCCGCTTCAGCCACCCCAGCGACGCCGACTCCTGGCTGGCGTCCCTCTGATGCGGTACCGGCGGATCGAAGGTGCGGCCAGCTGGGCGGAGGGGCTGGGGCCTCTACTCCGGCCCCTTCCAGTCCGGTGCACCTTTCGATTGCCCCAATCTCGGTGGCGCGGTGACTTCACCAGCAGGGTGCTGCGTAGTCGGGGGGGCGGATCACTCCCGTGCGGGTGTGCTCCGGGGCAGCGGCAGCGAGTATGTCCAGCACCTCCTGAGTGGGGGCAGGCATGAGAACCGCTGTGTGCCCTGGCGTCCCACGGCCTGGTGGTCGGTGACGAACGGCCTCATCGCGTGCTCGTAGGACGTGAACGCCGCCGTGTGGTTGCCGCGGGCCCGAGCCAGCTCGCCGGCCAGTGCGTACGCGCCGATGAGTGCCTGGGACGTGCCGCATCCCCAGGTGGGGGCCACGCAGTAGCCGGAGTCACCGAGGAGGACGACTCGGTCCTTGCTCCTGGTGTGCAACACGACTTGGGCATTGGCGTCGAACCAGACGTCCTCGGCTCTCCGCGTCTCCGTCAGGAGGCGCGGGATCTCCCAGCCCTCACCGACGAACGGTTCAGTACCGATGTGTTGCAGCTCGCCGGTCTCGTGGCGGTCGTACGAAGCGCTCCTCGGGGCCGAAGGCCAGCGCCCGGGTCCGCGAGTGCAGGTCTGAGGCTCACGGACCCAAAGCCGGGAACCGGGGCCGGCACGCCACCGTGCCGGTCCCGACGACGTCAGTCGCCGTGGCTGAACACGCCGTGGAAGTCGAACGGAATGGCATGCGGGACCTCCGCCCGGGCCACTTCGTGAAATGTGCGGGCGTCGAGGACGAGCAGGAAGGAGGTGCGTGCCGCGGTGTCCAGCACGAGCGACAGCACGACCCCGGCGTCCTCGGTGTACTCGGCGGTCTCGGCGGTCTCGCTCTCCTTGGTCCGCTCGCTGGCGGGAGCAGGCACGAACACGGGCTCGCCCGGATAGCGGTCTGCCTCGGACCAGATTTGTGTGGCACCACTTGTCACGTCGAGCTTGACGAGCTGGTTGACGAAGTCG
Organism: Streptomyces sp. NPDC055189; assembly: GCF_053606765.1. Lineage (NCBI taxonomy): Bacteria > Bacillati > Actinomycetota > Actinomycetes > Kitasatosporales > Streptomycetaceae > Streptomyces > Streptomyces sp. NPDC055189. The sequence goes on along the minus strand of NZ_JBSGSG010000014.1, from coordinate 158,353 downwards.
TCACCGCGTCCGTCGCGGGCGCCGACGCCGTACACGTAGCGGTAGGGCGATCCGTTGTGCCGTTCGTAGGCGATGCGCGGCATCTCCAGCGCCTCGTCCGACAGCCGCTCGATGCCCACCCGGTCGTTCGTCGGATTGATCCGGCAGCGGGTGGGCCACGCGAGGGGCATGTTGCCGGCGTCGCGTATACGGTCGAGGTAGAGCGCCTTGATGATGGAGGCGTCCTCGTAGGCACAGAGGTCCACGACCAGCTCGTCGCCGTCGTCGAAGGCGTTGATGTGGTGGAAGGCGAAGAGCGCCGGACCCCCGTACTCGCCGCGGACACTGCCGTCGCGCAAATCCATGACCGTGAAGCGGGTGCCGCGTTCGGGTTCCCAGCGGTAGTTCTCGATGAACGGACGGCCGCTCAGCAGGATGCTCAGCGGGGTCACGACGAACGGGAACTCCACCAGGACGGCGTACTTCCCGGTGATCGCGAAGCTGTGCATGTAGGAGGGGTGGACCACCTTGCGCGAGCCGATCACCTCGCGGGCCAGGCCGGAAGCGCGCTGGCGGTAGAGGCGGTATTCACTGGTCCGGGAGAAGTGCAGCAGGTAGTTGACCAGGTCGCCGGTTGCCGGGTCCTGGTGCGGGTGGGCCGTGGTCAACTGCCCGCTGAGGCCGTCCTGGTAGCCCACCACTCCGGCGGTCGCCAGGGTGTCCGGGTCGAATGCGACCGGCAGCGGCGCCTCGGTCATGGCCACCCAACGGTCCCCGAAGCGGGCGACGTTGACATTGGCGTTCGTCACGGGCTTGCGGACGAACCGTGTGAAGAACCGGCCGAACAGCGAACGGCACGGATCGGTCGCGAACTCCGGATAAGAGATGCGCCCCGACTCTGCCATGGAGCGGTGGCTCGGCGTGTCGAGAAAGCGGTTCGCATAGCCCACCCGGCCGGCCTCGAACGTGAAGCGGTGCACCATGGCCTGCCCGTCGAACCAGTGGCGCACACTGCGCTCACCCGCCTCGTAGCGGGCCGGGCCGTTGCGCAGCAGCCTGCCCGTCAGCCAGCCGGGCAGGCTCCCCTTGACGGGCAGATCGGCAACGTCGATCTCCGTGTGCAGGCTGCGGAAACCGACGGTGAAGTCGGCGGCGGACGGCGTAGTGCCCATGACCAGCTCCCGGTACTCATCGGCAGTGCGACCTTGCGGGCCGCAATCCCTTCGACCGAAGCACCGCCCCCGTAAAGCGTCAAGGCACATCCGTCACCGGCCGCTCCGCACGCCGGACAAGGGCGCCCGCCCTGCCCCGCATGCACCGCGCCCCCCTCATCGACCAGCCCGACGGGGGCCACACCGCCTGGCGGCCGTGACCCGCGGTCAGGGCACCCGTGCCACCACCGCGTACATCCCGCTCGGCTCGGGCCGCGGTGCGGGTTGCGCACGGAACCACTCGGGGGCCGTCACCAGGCCGGGCTCGACGGGCTCCAGACCCTCGACAAAGCGGATCGTCTCCTCGCGGGAGCGGAGCGCGAGCGTCATACCGCTCCTCGCGTACTGCTCGGTCGCCTGCTCCGCCACCTCGGGGAAGATGTCGTTGGAGGCGTGCGAGAGCACCAGGTGGCTGCCGGAGGGCAGGGCCGAGACCAGCGTGGCGACGATGCCGTACGGGTCCTGCTCGTCCGCGACGAAGTGCATCAGCGCGATCAGCGAAAGACCGATCGGACGGCTGAAGTCCAGGACGGTGCGGGCGTGTTCGAGGATCGCCTCCGGCTCACGCACGTCGGCCTGGACGTAATCGGTTTCGCCTTCGGGGCTGCTGACCAGCAGGGCCTCCGCGTGGCGCAGCACGATGGGGTCGTTGTCGGTGTAGACGACCTTCGCGGCCGGCGTAATGCGCTGCACGATCTGGTGCAGATTGGGCGCGGTGGGGATACCGGCGCCGATGTCGAGGAACTGGTCGATGCCCAGCCCCGCGAGATGGGCGGCGGCCCGGTTCATGAACGCGCGGTTCTGCAGGGCGCCGATGCGCACCTCGGGCGGCAGCTTCTCGCCCACTGCCTCGTCGACGGGGTAGTTGTCCTTGCCGCCGAGCAACCAGTCGTAAACCCGTGCAGGGTGCGCCTGACTGGTGTCGATGCGAGGGCGGGGTGAGGGTGCCGTCATGGGCGGGCTCCATCGTCGCGGGGAGGCAGGCGGGTGGCTGGCGTTGAGTAGTGTGTCATATCAACTTGCCTTGATATATGCGTTGTTGGCGCTTGCAGCGCCTGCCAGAGGTATCCGCGGTGGCCTTGCTGTTCGAGCAAATCGGTGGTGAAGACGGCTGTCCGCCGGGGCCCGGGGCCGTACCCTCCGGGTCCCGACGGACTGCGGTGTGCCTACAGCGCGGGGTAGGCGTTCTTCATGAGCTCCTGGAACTGGGCGGAGAACCAGTGCCCGGAGACCGGTGCGTTGGGCAGTGCCCCGGACATGTGGTTGTTGTTGCGCGGGTTGCCGGTGTACGTCGGGTCGCACATGCGGTCAAAGCCCTTGCCCTCGTCGTTGTCGATGGCGGTGCTCGAACCGTCGGACTCGCCCGGCGGCTTCATCCACACATAGGCGTCGATGCCGGTGGCCGGGTTGGCCTGCGGCCGCTCGCCGAGGCCGGCGCCCGACTGGTTGCACCAGTTGCCCAGGTGGATACGGCGGTCATAGCGCCCGCCGTCCACGTACGTGTCGACGTCCGTGGTGGCGCCGGGTCCGGCGGGCCGTGCCGTGCCGCCCCAGCCGTTGCGGGAGGTGTCGATCAGCATGCCGAGGTTCTGGTCGAAGCCGAGCGAGACCAGCTTGGTGCGCATGGCCTGGGCGTAGGACAGTTCGTCGGTGTAGCGGTTCCAGTCGACCCACTTGGACTCGCGCACCGACTTGCCCGCGACGCTGTCGCCGATGGCGAAGTTGTTCTCCTTGAGTGCGCTGTAGTTGGCCGTGTTCACGATGAAGCCGTGGACGTCGGACAGCTTCGCGCCGTTGCCGGATGCGGCCGTCTTGAACAGCTCGGCGGAGGCGCCGAAGTTGTCGTCCCAGCCGAGCCAGCCGTGGTGGCCCGCGTCGATGTAGTTGTAGACGTTCTTGATGTCACCGAGCTTGTCGAGGGCGTAGCCGACGCCCTTCTGGTAGTTGCCGTTGGCCTTCATCACGTCGCAGTTGGGCGTGGCCGTGGGCCGGCCGGAGACGTTGGTGACGAGGTTGGGCAGCGAGTCGATCTCGATCGTGGTGACGATGCGCAGGCCGGCGTACTTGGGGTCGGCGAGGATCGCGGCGATCGGGTCGATGAAGTCCGTCTTGTACTTGTCGATCTCCGTCGGGCCGAGTTCGCCGTTGGACGCCAGGGCGGCGCAGTCGCGGCCCGGCAGGTCGTAGACGACGAGTTGGACGACTTCTTCGCCGCTGCCCTTCTGGGCGAGGGCCGCGTCGAGGTGGTCGCGCAGGCCCATGCCGTCGCCCACGCCGTTGATGGCGGCGATGCGGTCGAGCCAGACGCCGGTGGGCTGGCTCGCGATGCGGGAGCCGCCGGTCTCGGCCTTGGCCTTGGCGGACCACTCCGGGTTCACGTACACCTTGGCGCCGGCGTACGGGTTGTCGACGCGGTCACCGGGTTCGGTCGGGTCCGTGGGATCGGTGGGGTCGGTCGGGTCGGTGTCTCCGTTGCAGGTGACGCCGTTCAGCTTGAAGGCGGTCGGCAGGGCGTTGCTGCCGCTGTAGGTGCCGTTGAAGCCGAACGAGGCGGAGCCGCCGGTGGCGAGCGTGCCGTTGTAGGAGGCGTTCTTGGCGGTGACGGCGGCGCCGGACTGGGAGATGTCGGCGTTCCAGCCGTTGGTGACCTTCTGGTTGCCCGCGTAGGACCAGGTGAGGTTCCAACTGTTCACCGCGGCGCCGTTGTTGGTGACGGTGACGGCGGTGGTGAAGCCGCTCCCCCAGTCGTTCTGCACCTTGTAGTCGACGCTGCAGGCGGCAGCCGCGGCCCCGGCGTCGTCGGGCATCGCGGCGGCGGTGCCGACGCAGGCGGCGCCGGTGAGGGCGAGGGCGGTGAGCACGGCGGTGCCGGCTCTCGATCTGAATCGGCTCATGAGTTGCGGTGTCCCTTTCCTGAGGTGAGCAGGGTCGTGCGTGATGGGCTGGTCGTACGTGCAGGGCTGGTCGTACGTTGCGAGCCGGCCGTACGGTGCCGGGCGGTCGTGGTCATCCGTTCACGCTGCGCAGGTGATCGCGCAGGCCGGTCCCGAACGCGGTCGGTGTGCCGTCGTAGGAGCTGATGAGAGACGGTCCGGAGGAGCAGTCCCAGGTGTTCCAGGTCCAGCCGAGGTAGGACTGCTTGCGGTCGTCGAACCACTTCATGACGCGGTCGATGAACCCGTGCGAGCAGGTGTTCTCGCCGATCTCCCCGGCTACCAGCGGTACTTGGGCGGCGACGGGCGCGAGCGTGGAGTCCCAGCAGCTCTCGGTGGCACAGGTGTTGAAGTTGTAGACGTGCCAGGCCGCGGCGAGATTGCCCGCCGGGTCCGAGGGCCGGTGCGCGAGCCACTGGCCCAGATCGTTTGAGTAGGCAAGGCCGCCCGCCAGAATCACGTTCTTGGCGCCCGTGGAACGGACGGAGTCGACGAGGTCCTGCATGCCGGCGACTTCGTAGCCGATGCCGGGGCAGGTGCCGCCGTCCTTCCAGCAGGCCCACGCGTCCGAGAGGTTCGAGGTCGCGCGGTCCGGATACGGCTCGTTGAAGAGGTCGAAGACGACCGTCGGATCGTCCTTGTAGGCGCCGGCGACCGACGACCAGAAGCCGGGTGCGTAGCGGGCGTCGGGCATCGGCTTCTGGCAGGTGGCGTGGATGTCGCCGCAGCCCGCCGAGTTCCCGGTGTACTGACCGTACGACCAGTGCATCTCCAGGATCGGCGTCATGCCGTGGGCCTTGACCTTGGTGACCAGCTCCTTGATGGCGGTTTGGTAGTTGGCGCCCGCGTACTCGGGCTTGATGTTGTCCAGGCCCAGCCAGCACTCCTCGTTGAGCGGGATCCGGACGGCGTTGGATTTCCAGTCGGCGATGGCCGCGACGGACGCGTCGTCGACCGGGCCGTCGAAGATCCCGTAACCCTGTACGCACATGAACTCGGCGCCCGAGCGGTTCACGCCCAGGATCCGGCGGGTGGCACCTGAGGCGTCGACGAGCTTGTTCCCGGAGACCTTCAGGGCCGGGGCTTCACCGTCGCCGCCCGGATCGGTCGGGTCTGTCGGGTCCGTGGGGTCCGTCGGATCGGTCGGGTCGGTGTCGTCGGTGTTGCAGGTCGTGCCGTTGAGCTTGAAGGCCGTCGGTACGGTGTTGGCGCCCGACCTCGATCCGATGAACCCGGCCGAGACGCTGCCGCCGGAGGGCAGCGCACCGTTCCAGGACTCGTTGGTCGCGGTCACGGCCGTGCCGGCCTGCGACCACTTGGCGGACCAGCCCTGTGTGACCTTCTGTCCGTCGGCGAAGGCGAAGGTCAGGCTCCAGCTGTCCTTGGCCGCACCGTTGTTGGTGACCTTCACCGCGGCCTGGAAGCCGCTGTCCCACTGTCCGGTGACGGAGTACTCCACCGTGCAGGCGGGGGCGGCCGCGGACGCGGCGTCGGCCCGGGGAGCGAGCGTGGCCGCCGAGACGACGACGCACGCGAGCAGGGTTGCTTGTAATGCGTGACGCGGGGGGTGGCGCATGAGCGACTCCTTGCAGCTCGGGCGCGACCGGCACAAGGCCGGCGCGTCGACTGATGGAACCGCTCCCACTGGTTGCTGGTGGACTGTAGAGAAGGAACTGCCGTCAAGCAACAGAGGAGTTCCGAATTTTCTTCTGTCGAATTAATTCGACTCTTCAAGCCTCTTGACCCTCAATTCCCCCGTCCCCATCCTTGGGAGCGCTCCCACTGGTTCACAGGTTGTGACGCCACATCACAACCCCACCCCTCGCTCTCCGAGTCGCAAGGAGGAACCAGGGTCATGCCACAAAGACGGGCCCGGCGGCTGTGGACCGCTGTCGCGGCCACCCTGGCACTACCGCTCGCCACCCTCACCGCACTGCCAACTACCGCTCAGGCAGCGGCAGTTGAGTGCAGTGTGGACTACAAGACCAACGACTGGGGCTCCGGCTTCACCGCCGACCTGACGATCACCAATCGCGGCGCCACGGCGATCGACGGATGGGCCCTGACCTACAACTACAGCGGCAACCAGAAACTGGCCAACGGCTGGAACGCGACCTGGTCGCAGTCCGGAAAAGCGATCACCGCGAAAAGCCTCTCGTACAACGCGAAGATCGCACCCGGAGCCGCCGCCACCGCAGGCGCGCAATTCACCTACAGTGGCGCGAATTCAGCGCCCACCGATTTCGCCGTCAACGGCACCACATGCGCGGGCGCCCACCAGCCGCCGATCACCGTGCTCACCAGCCCCAAGGCCGGCGCGGTCTACTCGGCCGGCGACGCCGTCCCGCTCGCCGCCACCGCCGCGGCGGCCGACGGAGCGAGCATCGACAAGGTCGAGTTCTACGACGACACGACCCTGCTCGGCACGGACACCACCGCCCCGTACGGGCTCAGCGCGGACACTCTGGCGGCCGGGACGCACTCCCTGTACGCGAAGGCGTACGACAGCCAGGGCGCGTCCGGCGAGTCGACGCCGGTCGGCATCACGGTCGCGGCGGGACCGGCCCTGGTCGCCACCCCGAGCCAACTCGGCGTCCAGCAGGGCAAGTCCGGCACCTTCGACGTGAAGCTGTCGACGCAGCCGGCGTCGAACGTCACGGTCGCGACGGCCCGCACGAGCGGCAACACGGGTCTGTCCGTCTCCTCCGGCGCGAGCCTGATCTTCACGCCATCGAACTGGAACACCGCACAGAAGGTGACCATCGCGGCTGATTCCTCCGGCACGGGCGCGGCCACCTTCAGCGTGACGGCCCCGGGCCACACCAAGGCCGCGGTCACGGTCACCCAGCTCGCCGCGTCCAAGACGTACGACGCGCGCTTCCTCGACCTCTACGGGAAGATCACCAACCCGGCGAACGGCTACTTCTCGCCGGAGGGCGTCCCCTACCACTCGGTCGAGACACTGATCGTCGAGGCGCCCGACCACGGCCACGAGACGACGTCGGAGGCCTACAGCTACCTCCTGTGGCTCCAGGCGATGTACGGCAAGGTCAGCGGCGACTGGTCGAAGTTCAACGGCGCGTGGGAAATCATGGAGAAGTACATGATCCCCACCCACGCCGACCAGCCGACGAACTCCTCCTACAACGCCTCCAAGCCCGCGACGTACGCGCCCGAGCACGACCTGCCCTCCCAGTACCCGGCCAAACTCGACCCGTCGGTCTCCGTCGGCAGCGACCCCATTGCCGCTGAACTGAAGAGCGCGTACGGCACGGACGACATCTACGGCATGCACTGGCTGCAGGACGTCGACAACGTCTACGGCTACGGGAACGAACCCGGCAAGTGCGAGGCGGGCCCGACCGCCACCGGCCCCTCCTACATCAACACCTTCCAGCGCGGCGCGCAGGAATCGGTGTGGGAGACGGTGCCGCAGCCCACCTGCGACGCCTTCAAGTACGGCGGCAAGAACGGGTACTTGGACCTGTTCACCGGTGACTCCTCCTACGCCAAGCAGTGGAAGTTCACCAACGCCCCGGACGCCGACGCGCGTGCGGTGCAGGCCGCCTACTGGGCGAACCTGTGGGCCAAGGAGCAGGGCAAGGGCTCCGACATCTCGGCGACCGTCGGCAAGGCCGCCAAGATGGGCGACTACCTGCGCTACTCGATGTACGACAAGTACTTCAAGAAGGTCGGCAACTGCACCGGCCCGACCACCTGCCCGGCCGGCACCGGCAAGGACGCCTCGCACTACCTGATGTCCTGGTACTACGCCTGGGGCGGCGCGACCGACACCTCGGCGGGCTGGTCCTGGCGCATCGGCTCCAGCCACACCCACGGCGGCTACCAGAACCCCCTCGCCGCCTACGCCCTCTCCTCGGCCGCCGACCTGAAGCCCAAGTCGGCCACGGGACAGGCCGACTGGGCCAAATCGCTCGACCGGCAGCTGGAGTTCTACCGCTGGCTGCAGTCGGACGAGGGCGCCATCGCCGGCGGCGCGACCAACAGCTGGGGCGGCAGCTACAGCACCCCTCCGTCCGGCACGCCGACGTTCTACGGCATGTACTACGACGAGGCGCCCGTCTACCACGACCCGCCCTCCAACCAGTGGTTCGGCTTCCAGGCCTGGTCGATGGAGCGCGTGGCCGAGTACTACCAGCAGACGGGCGACGCCGACGCCAAGTCGGTCCTGGACAAGTGGGTCGACTGGGCCCTGTCCGAGACCACCGTCAACCCCGACGGCACGTTCCGGATCCCCTCCACGCTGAAGTGGTCGGGCAAGCCCGACACCTGGAACGCCTCAAGTCCCGGCGGGAACGCAGGCCTGCACGTCACGGTCGCCGACTACACCAACGACGTCGGTGTCGCCGCGGCCTACGCCAAGACCCTGACGTACTACGCCGACAAGTCCGGTGACACACAGGCGAAGACGACGGCGAAGGCGCTGCTGGACGGCATGTGGGAGCACAACCAGGACGCGCTGGGCATCGCGGTGCCCGAGACCAGGGCCGACTACAGCCGGTTCGACGACCCGGTCTACGTGCCCGGCGGCTGGACGGGCACGATGCCCAACGGCGACAAGATCGACTCCTCGTCCACGTTCTCCTCGCTGCGCTCCTTCTACAAGGACGACCCCAACTGGTCGAAGGTGGAGGCCTATCTGGCGGGCGGCGCGGCGCCGACGTTTACGTACCACCGGTTCTGGGCCCAGGCGGACATCGCGCTCGCCATGGGTTCGTACGCGGAGCTGCTGGAGTAAACGCCCCGCTGACGGCAGCTCCGTGCACACCGGGCCGGGCGGGCCCCCTCCCCGGGGTCCGCCCGGCCCTCGGTCGGCATGGACCATGCCTCGCCTCACCCCTTGGCAGTCGGCTCATCCCGGTCCGCGTCGAGCGCGGGCACCGAGGGGTGGGTGTGGGCGCTTTGCAAGAGCTTCGCGGCGCCGCGGACGGCCGCGGTGTGCGGGGCGGGGACCTGGCGTACGGGGGCGTGCAGCCGGTCGGCGAGAGGGTAGATGATCTCGGGTCGCAGCGCGCCCCCGCCGGCAAGCAGGGCGCCCCGCATCAGGGCATCGAGCGTCTGGGTGGTGCGGTCCTGTTCCAGCATGGTGGTGGTCATCGAGACGATCGCCTCGGTGATCTGTTCCGGCGGCGTGCGGCGGTCCAGGTCGCTGGTGCCCAGAGCGGTGTGCCGGGCGTCGACCACCGCGCCGTCGGCGAGCAGTGTCACCTCGGTGAGGTGGGCGCCGATGTCCACCACAAGCAGGGGACGGCTCAGGTCGGCGTCCGCGGCCATGGCCACGGCGCGCGCGGTGGGAACGGTCAATACCGAGCGCGCACCCAGACCTTCGACCGCGGTACGGGCTTCGGCGCGGTAGGCCATGCCGCCCAGTACGGGCGTCGTCAGGATGAGCAGGGGGCGGCCGAAGCGGGGCAGGCGGTGACCGAGCAATCGGTCGAGCATGCGGGCGGTTCCGGGGGTGTCGACGATGGTGCCGCGCTGGATGGGATAGGCCGCACCGGCGCCGGGGAAGGTGATCGTGGGCACGTCGAGGATCATGCGCCGCCCGGACGTCCAGGCCCGGGTGCGGGCGCTGCCCAGGTCGAGGGCGATGCCGAAGCACTGCCGGCACCAGGGCCACGAGCGGTGGCGGGCCGGCACGCGGTCGCGACGGGACGGGGTGGTCACCGGCCGGCCTCCCTGACCTGCTGACAGCGTGCGCAGTAGCGCGCCTGCGGCACGATCATCAGTCGCTCGCGGGCGATGGTTCCGCGGCACAGGTGACAGGATCCGTAGCTGCCGTGGTCCATCCGCTCAAGAGCCGCCTCGACGTCGGCGAGGACCATGCGGGCCGAGGCGGTGAGCTTGACGTGGACTTCCAGCCGGGAGGAGCTCTGCCGGGCGCGCAGCGCGTCAGTGCGGGTCGCGCCGGCGACCGAGAGCTGCTGGAGCTGTTCCCGGCGGAAGAGGCGTTGTTCGTGGAGGTTCTCGCGCAGCGCGGCGAGGATCTCGGTCGACAGAGTGGTCTCGCGGTCGATGATCTGGTGGTTCACCGATTCACCCCTTGGGCAGGGCGGAAGGAGGGGCTGGCAGGGCTCGAAGCCCAGGGTCGTCGGTGGTCAGGCGACGCCGCGCTGGCAGGGGACGCAGAACGGGGTGTAGGGCAGAATTTCCAGCCGCTCGACGGGAATGGCCGCGGTGCAGTTCCGGCAGAGGCCGTAACTGCCGTCCTGTACGCGGGCGACAGCGGCCTCGACTTCGGTGAGGACGCGCAGGACCGCTTCTTTCTGCGTCGACATCATCTGGTCCTCTGCTTCCGGACCGGCCTCGTCGATGGCCCGCAACTGGGTGAGACGGGTGGCGCGTTCGTGCTCGAGGCGCTGGAGGGCCTCGTGTGCCGACAGCCGCTCGACGGGGGCTTCGGTCCGGGGCACATCGAGTGACATGGCGGTTCCTTCTTTCAGCGGGTGGGTCGCGGACGGGCCGGGAAATCGGGAGGAGTCGCGGGCTGCGCTCCATGCCTCCACCGTGGCCGCTCCAGCGGGTAAAGCCCATCGGGCGCGATACCCATTTGCGGCTGTCCCCGGATCCGGGCCCATCACGGCGTGTGCAGACCAGGTCCGTGAAATGGGCACTGGAGCCCATCGACGTTCGTTCCAGAAGCGGGCAACCTGGACGGCAGCCCGGTCAAAACCAGTGGCTGCGGCTCACCCTCGGGGTGTGCGGTGACCGACCGTAGAGACGAACCCGTGTCACCCGGAGAAAGGCGTCATCCCGTTGTCCCTGTTCTGGCGGATCTTCGCGCTCAACGCGGTGGTGCTCGGAGGCGCCACCGCGCTGCTGCTGTGGGCGCCGGTGACCGTCTCCGTTCCGGTGGTCCTGACCGAGGCCGTCATCCTCGTCACCGGCCTGGGCGTCATGCTGGTCGCCAACGCCTCCCTGCTGCACATCGGCCTCGCCCCACTGGGGCGGCTCACCCGGCTGATGACCACCGTCGACCTGTTGCGCCCCGGCCACCGTCTGCCGGAGCAGGGCAGTGCGGAGACCGCCGAGGTGATTCGTACCTTCAACGCCATGCTCGAACGGCTCGAGCAGGAACGGGCCGCCAGCAGCGCCCGCGTCCTGCTCGCCCAGGAATCCGAACGGCGCCGCATCGCCCAGGACCTGCACGACGAGGTCGGCCAGACCATGACCGCGCTCCTGCTGGCCCTCAAGCGCGCATCGGACGAGGCGGACGAACCTCTGCGCGGGGAACTGCAACAGGCACAGGAGATCACCCGGGGCAGCCTGGACGAAGTACGCCGCCTGGTGCGCAGGCTGCGGCCTGGCGTACTGGACGACCTCGGTCTGATCAGCGCCCTGACCTCCCTGACCACGGAGTTCGCCACCCACGCGGGGCTGCGTGTGGTGCATCGCTTCGCCGCCGGTCTGCCGGCGCTGGACCAGCAGTCGGAACTGGTCCTGTACCGCGTCGCCCAGGAGGCCCTGACCAACGCGGCCCGCCATGCCGAGGCCGAACACGTCGAGGTGAGCCTGGAACACATGGACGAGGCGGTGGTGCTGAGCGTCGTCGACGACGGCCGCGGTACCGGGGTGGCCCGCGAGGGGGCGGGCATCCGCGGGATGCGCGAGCGGGCCCTGCTGAGCGGGGCCACTTTGGACGTCATCTCCCAGCAGCAGGCCGGTACGACGGTCCGGCTGACCGTGCCCCTCCTCAGGAAGCAGCCATGACCCAGCCCCACACATCCGCGATCCGTATCCTCCTCGCCGACGACCACGCGCTGGTACGTCGCGGGGTGCGGCTCATCCTCGACCGGGAGCCGGACCTCGAGGTCGTCGCCGAGGCCGGGGACGGGGCGGAGGCCATCGACCTGGTCCGCACCCACGAGGTCGATCTGGCGGTGATGGACATCGCCATGCCCCGGATGACCGGTCTGCAGGCGACCCGGGAACTCCTCGCGCTGAAACCCGGAGTGCGGGTGCTGATGCTGACGATGCATGACAACGAGCAGTACTTCTTTCAGGCGCTGAAGGCCGGTGCCAGCGGATATGTACTGAAGTCGGTGGCCGATCGCGACCTGGTGGCGGCATGCCGGGCCGCCATGCGTGACGAGCCCTTCCTGTATCCGGGCGCGGTCACGGCGCTCATCCGCAGACACCTCGACCGTGTCCGTCTTGGCGAGGAGCCTCCCGAGCAGGTGCTGACCGCGCGCGAGGAGGAGGTCCTCAAACTCGTCGCCGAGGGTCACTCTTCCAAGGAGATCGCCGAGATGCTCTACATCAGCATCAAGACCGTCCACCGCCACCGGGAGAACCTGCTGCACAAGCTCGGTATGCGCGACCGGCTTGAACTCACCCGCTACGCGATCCGCGTCGGTCTCATCGAAGCCTGACCCACCTGACTGCCCCAAGGCTCCGGCCGCCTACTCCCCGGTCGGGTCCTTGGGGCTCCCCGCCGGTTCCCGGCAGAGTGCCATCACGATGAAATGAGGGAGGGGGGAATGGCCCGCATCGCGCACACCGGTTCACGCAGGCGTGGCCCGGCGGCTTCACGCACGCGCGGCCCGGCGGCTTCGTGCAGCCGTGGCCCGGCGGCGATGTCGGCCGTCCTGCTCGCCGTCCTCATCACCTTGCTCGGCCCGTCTGTCGTCGGTGGCGAGCACCCCTGGCTGCCGGGCGGCACCGTGGTCGGCGCCGATACCGCTGCGCCGGCGGGAGCCATGCCGCGCGCAGGGCACCCGGCACCGAGCGATCCCTACGCAGAGCACGCACAGCACTCAGAACACGCAGAACCCACCGACTACACCGCCGCCGTGCGAAGCCACCGGGAGGCCACCGGCGAGCGTCATGCTCCGCCGCTCTCCGCCCCCGGCTCGTCACGTGGCCCCGCGAGCAACCCACTCCAGTTCACGCCCGCCCCGGCACCGGCGGCGTCCCCGCCTGCGTCGGCGTACCGGGCGCTCGGCCACGGGGTGCGCGCCCCGCCCCCGCCTTCCGGCATCCGAACTCCCCTTCTCCCTTCTTGACCGCGGCCACTGCCCTGGCCGCGGTGTGCCCGCCGGAGGCCTGCTGTGCCACGATCCACGCGCATCAGAGGGCTGATCGCCCTCGCTGTCGTCGCGCTGTCCCTGTATGTCGCGCTCACCGTCCCCGTCCACCTCGGACTCGATCTGCGGGGCGGCACCCAGATCGTGCTGGAAACCCGCCCCACCGCCGACACCCATACCGACAGCGATACCGACGGTGAGGCGACGGACCGCACCGTGGAGGTGCTGCGCGGCCGTATCGACGCGCTCGGTGTCGCCGAACCCACCATCACCCGCTCCGGCAGCGACCGGATCGTCGTCGAACTCCCCGGGCTGCAGGATCCGCGGGAGGCGGCCGACGTGCTCGGGCGCACCGCCCAGCTCACCTTCCACCAGGTCCTTGGCACGGCAGCCAACACCGATGACACGCCCCAACCACGGTCCGAACGGCCCCGCGAGCAAGTGCTGGCCGACGAGTCCGGCCAACCCCTGCGCCTGCAGGCGGCATCACTGACCGGCAAGGATGTCGAGAAGGCGGCCGCCCGCCTCGACCAGCAGGGTGGTGCCGGCTGGCATGTCACCGTCGACTTCAAGGGGTCGGGCAAGGACGGCTGGGCCCGGCTGACCGGCGAGGCCGCCTGTCATGCGGCCGGGGATCCGGCCCGCCGGGTCGCCATCGTCCTGGACGACAAGATCATTTCTTCGCCGCAGGTCGACCCCTCGGTGGCCTGCCGGACCGGCATCAGCGGCGGCTCCACCCAGATCACCGGAAGCTTCGACGACAGCGAAGCCAAGGAACTGGCTCTGCTCGTCAACGGCGGCGCTCTTCCGGTACCGGTCGAAACCGTCGAGCAGCGCACCGTCGGCCCCACCCTGGGAGCGGAGGCCATCACGGCCAGCACCTGGGCCGCCGTCATCGGCACCGCCCTGACCTCGTTGTTCATCATCGCCGTCTACCGGATCATGGGCGTTCTGGCCGCCGTGGCCCTGGCCTGTTACGGCCTCATCTCCTACGCCGCTCTCGCAGCCCTCGGCGCCACCCTCACCCTGCCCGGGCTCGCCGGGTTCGTCCTGGCCATCGGCATGGCGGTCGACGCCAACGTGCTCGTCTTCGAACGTGCCCGCGAGGAACACGCCACGCGGCTACGCCCCACCGTGCGCTCGTCGATGACCGCCGGATTCCGCAGAGCCCTCAGCGCGATCGCCGACTCCAACATCACCACCCTCATCGCCGCCGGCCTGCTGTTCTTCCTCGCCTCCGGCCCCGTGCGCGGGTTCGGCGTCACGCTGGGCATCGGCGTTCTCGCCTCCATGGTCAGCGCCCTGGTCATCACCCGCGCCCTCGCCGACTACGCCGTCGCCCGCCCCGGCCTGCGCCGCCGCCCCCACCTCACGGGCATCGCCCACACCGGAACCGTCCGCGACCGCCTCAGCCGCACCAACCCGAACCTGATGCGTCACCCGCGCCGGTGGCTGGCCGGCTCGGCGGTCGCCCTCGTCGTGGCGGCCTCCGGTATCGCCGTGCGCGGCCTCGACTTCGGTGTCGAATTCACCGGTGGCCGCCTCATCGAATACACCACGGCCACCCCCGTCGACACCGACCGGCTGCGCACCGCGCTCGCCGACGCCGGATTTCCACGGGCCGTCGTCCAGACCTCCGGCGAGAACCAACTCACCGTCCGTACCCACCAGCTGAGCAACGCCCAGGCGGCGACCATCACCGACACCGTCGGCGACCTGGCACGCCAGGCCGACAAGATCCGCGACGAAGCCATCGGACCCAGCCTCGGCAAGGAGCTGCGCCAAGGCGCCCTCATCGCCCTCCTCGTCGCCCTGGGCGCCCAGCTCATCTATCTCGCGGCACGCTTCCGCTGGCTCCTCGGAACCTCCGCTGTCGCCGCCCTCGCCCACGACGTCGTGATCCTCGTCGGCATCTTCGCCTGGCTCGGCAAGCCCATCGACGGCGTCTTCCTGGCCGCGCTGCTGACCGTCATCGGCTACTCCGTCAACGACTCCGTCGTCGTCTTCGACCGGATCAGGGAACTCGCCCGCGGTGACCGTGAGAAGCCCTTCTCCCACATCGCCAACCGGGCGCTCGTGCAGACCCTGCCCCGCACCGTCAACACCGGCATGGGCGCCGCATTCATCCTCACCGCGCTGGCCGTGCTGGGCGGCGAATCCCTGACCGACTTCGCCCTGGCCCTCCTCATCGGCCTCGTGGTGGGCACGTACTCCTCGATGTTCACCGCCACACCCCTGGCCATCGAACTGCACCGCCGCGCCTAGTGTCCTGCGCAAGCCCCGGTGGATGCGCGCAGCGAGGCGGGGCACCCATCACGGAGAAAGGACGGAGTACACGTGCTCGACCTGAGGCGGGGCCGCGAAATGCGGTCCGGCCAGGGCCCGCCACCGGGCGAAGCCGTCGGAGCCGCGGAAGCCGACGGTGTGATGTTCGACCGTCGCCCACTGGACCATGAGGCGGTAGCGGGCAGGGTGTTCGTGGCTGCGGAGCAGATCGACGCCGTGGCAGCCGTCGGCCGCGAGGAAGTGGGGCCGGGCCAGGGCGACGGCCTGCTCGAAGTCGTCCTCGTGGCCGGGCAGGACATCAATCTGCGCGATCTCGGTGATCATGGTGGTGTCTGCCTCTCCTCTTAGCGTTGCGCGGCGGTCTTGTCGTGCTCGGCGTCCACGCGCGCGGTGACTCCTGTCTCGACGAGGGTGCGCGTGGCGTCGACCGAAGCGTAGATCCACAGGATGCGCATGGGCGCGGTGTCAGAGGCGTTGCGGAAGCGGTGGGGGGTGCCGGCCGCGACGTACGTCGTGTCGAAGCGGGTCACTCGGTGCTCGGCCCCGTCGATTTCGACGATGGCGTCGCCTTCGAGGATGGTCACGCTCTCGGGACAGTTGTGGGTGTGCAGCGGGATGCCGGCGCCGCCGTCGAAAAGGGTCTGGCCGGTGAGGAACACCTCGGCGCCGACGGCCCGGGTGACCAGCGGGATGGTGCGTGCGCCGCCGCCGCGGCCGAAGGAGGGCAGTTCGGCGGGGCGCAGGACGGCGGGTGCGAAGGTGCCGCAGCAGGGCTGGTTGGCGTCGGCGGCGGTGTCGGTGGTGCGCATGGGCGGTTCTCCGTGTCAGCGAGTGTGCGAGAGGTCAGGTGGAAGCGGGGCCGATCCAGACCGTCTTGGTGTTGACGAATTCGCGGATGCCCTCGGCGCCGAGCTCCCGGCCGTAGCCGGAGCGCTTGATGCCGCCGAAGGGCAGCCGGGGGTCGGAAGCGACCATGCCGTTGACGAAGACGGCGCCGGCGTCCAGGACACGGGCGAGGCGGCGGGCGCGGTCCAGGTCGGAGGTCCACAGGGCGGCGCCCAGGCCGTACTCGGTCTGGTTGGCGAGGGTGATGGCCTCGTCGGCGTCGGCTGCGCGGGTGATGGCGGCCACCGGGCCGAAGGTCTCCTCGTCGAAGGCGGCCATGCCGGGACGGACGCGGTCCAGGACGGTGGGCGGGTAGTAGCAGCCGGGCCCCTCCGGGACATGTCCGCCGCTCTTGAGGACGGCGCCGGCGGCGATGGTGCGTTCGACCTGGTCGTGCAGGGTGGCGCGGAGGTTCGCGCGCGCCATCGGCCCGATCTCGGTGGCCGGGTCGGTCGGATCGCCGCCCCGGAGCGCGGCGGCTGCCGTGGTGAACGCGGCCACGAACGCGTCGGCCACCGTGTCCTCCACGATGAAGCGCTTGGCGTTGACGCAGGACTGGCCCGCGTTGACATACCGGGCCTTGACGGCTGTGGCGGCGGCCTGCGGGATGTCGGCGTCGGCGAGGACGACGTACGGGTCGGAGCCGCCGAGTTCCAGGACCTGCTTCTTGAGTACCGCGGCGGACTGCGCGGCGACGATCGCGCCGACCTCGGTGGACCCGGTGAGGGTGACGGCGGCGACGCGCGGGTCGGCGATGATTCCCGCGACCTGGTCGACGTCGATGAGCAGGGTGCGGCACAGGCCCTCGGGAGCGCCTGCCTTGCGGACGACCTCCTCGACGGCGAGGGCGCACTGCGGCACATTGTTGGCGTGCTTGAGCAGGGCGCCGTTGCCGGCGGCCAGGGCGGGCGCGGCGAACCGGAAGAACTGCCAGAACGGGTAGTTCCACGGCATCACCGCGAGGATCACCCCCAGCGGGTCGTACACGACGGCGCTCTCGGCAGCGTTGGAGGCAACGGGCCGGTCGGCGAGCTGGTCCGGAGCACGGTCCGCGTAGTAGTCGCAGGTGAACGCGCACTTGTCGATCTCCGCGCGCGCCTCGGTGATCGGCTTGCCCATCTCCGCGGTGATGAGCGCCGCGTAGGTCTCGCGGCCCTCGCGCAGGACGCGGGCCATCTCCGCCAGGAGAGGCGTGCGTTCGGCGACGGGGCGGCGGCGCCAAGCCCTCTGGGCGCCGGCAGCCGCCTGGAGGATGTCGTCGACGTCCTGCGGGGACTGCGGGGTGTAGCGGGCGAGTTCGGTGTCGGTGGCCGGGTTGCGTGAGGTGATCATGAGGGAGGTTGTCTCCGCTGTTCTTGGGGGCGCCGCGGATCGCGACGGCAAGGGATGCGGCAGGAGGGCGCTGCTCACCGCCGGGAACATGTCGGCTGTCCTGCCGGGTGATTGGTCAGGTGGTACGGGGCAGGAGTGCGACGCCGTCATCGTCGGCGTGGAGGATGTCGCCCGGTGCGAAGGTGACACCGCCGAAGGTGACGGGTACGTCGAGCTCTCCCCGTCCCTCCTTGCTGCTCTTGCGCGGAATGGTGCCCAGTGCCTTGATGCCGAGTTCGAGTCGGGCCAGGGCGGTGCTGTCGCGTACCGCGCTGTGCAGGACGAGTCCCGCCCAGCCGTTGTCCCGGGCGGCGGTGGCGATGAGGTCTCCGGTCAGCGCTGTGCGCAGGGAGCCGCCGCCGTCGACGACCAGGATGTGGCCGTCGCCGGGGGTGCGCAGCAGGTCGCGCAGCAGGCCGTTGTCCTGGTGGCAGGAGACGGTGCGGATCGGGCCCGCGAAGGCGCGGTGGCCGCCGTACTGGCGGAATTGGAGGTCGCAGACGCGCAGCTCGGTGCCGTGCTGGTCGACGAGGTCGGCGGTGGGGATCGGGCGGTGAAGCTGCGTCACGGCGTGTCCTTGGAAGTGAGGGCGGCCTGTTCGGGAGTGAGGGGGCGGGTGCGGCGCTGGCCTTGGAGGAGGAGGGTTGCTCCGGCGACGACGGGGCCGTGGTTGGCGAGGAGCACGGCGTGGTGGGTGCGGGCAGTTCGTTCCGCGAGCGGTTCGAGTCGGCTGTCGCCGGGGCGCGTGGTACGGGAGCCGGGGCAGGTCCCGGTGCGCATCGCGTAGTACGCGGTCAAGGGCAGAAGGGCTCGGTGCCGCCGGTGAAGTCGTCGGCTATGCAGCCGGTGCGCAGGTCATGGACGGTCTCCCGGGGCGTGGGGAAGCAGTGCGGGCGGGCGCCGGTCAGGGCGGTGAGGACGCCCGCCGCACGGTCGGAAAGGGTCAGTGCCGGCCTGCGCCCGCCTCGATGGCCTTGATGACGGTGGCGGTGAACTCGGTGGTGGACGCCGAGCCGCCCAGGTCCCGGGTGGAGATGCCCGAGGCGATGGCCTGTGCGACACCCGCCTCGATGATCTTGGCGGCCTTGGCCAGGGCGGGGTCCTCGTGGCGGGCGGCCAGCCATTCGAGGAGCATCGCGCCGGAGAGGATCATGGCGACGGGGTTGGCGGTGTTCTGGCCGGCGATGTCGGGGGCCGAGCCGTGCGAGGCCTGGGCCATGGCGCGATCCGCGGAGGCGTTGATGGAGGGGGCGGTGCCCAGCGATCCGGAGATCTCGCCGGCGAGGTCGGAGAGGATGTCGCCGAACATGTTCTCGGTGACGATCACGTCGAAGTCCTGGGCGCGGCGCACCAGGTGGACGGTCATGGCGTCGATGTGGAAGTCGTCGACGGCGACGTCCGGGTACTCCCGGGCGACTTCCTGGCACACGGTCCGGAACAGGCCGGTGGTGAGCTTGAGGACGTTGGCCTTGTGGACGATCGTCAGCTTCTTGCGGCGTGCGCGGGCCAGGTCGAAGGCGACGCGGGCGACGCGTTCGGTGGCCTGGCGGGTGATGATGCCCAGCATGATCGCCGTGTCGGGGGTGGGCATGAACTCGCCCGTGCCGGCGAAGGTGTTGCGGTCGGCGTAGAAGCCCTCGGTGTTCTCGCGGACGATGACGAGGTCGGCGTTGTCGCAGACTGCCGTGGCGCCCGGGAACGACTTGGCCGGGCGGATGTTGGCAAAGAGCTGGAAGTGCTTGCGCAGGGTGCCCGAGGGGTTCAGGTCCGACTTGTGCGGCTCGGGGTAGGACACCGAGTCGTGCGGGCCGAGGTACCAGCCGTCGAGGGTGTCCAGGGCGGACTTGGTCTCCTCGGGGACCGGGGTGCCGTGGGTTTCGATCGATGACGCGCCGAGCGGCAGCGTGATCCAGTCGATCGTGGTGCCGGCGGCGCGGGCCGCGGCGGTGGCGATCTCCACGGCGGACGGGACGATTTCGGCGCCGATGCCGTCGCCCTCCAGGACGCCGAGGCGGTAGGTGGTGCTCATGTCGGGTTCCTCTCCGGTCAGGTGGTGCAGGTCGGAAATTCAGTTCAGGGCGAGCGCCGCGGCGCCCTGCAGGGCGGTCAGGGAGCGGGCCGCCGCCCGGCTGCTGTCGCCCTCCTGTACGTGCTCGCAGGTCAGCCAGCCGGTGAAGGCGCTCTCGCGCAGCGTCCGCAGCAGCGGGGGCAGCCGGGTGTCGCCTGCGATGAGCGGTCCGCGCCCGGTGTCGGAGGCGAGTTGCACGCAGCCGGTCACGCTCACGTATCTGGCGACGGCGATCACCGGGTCGAGGCCTTCGGCCTGCAGGTGGTGGGTGTCAAGCGCGAGGCCGGTGGGCACCTCGGCGGTGGCGGTGAAGGCGAGGGTCTCCTCCGGGGTGTGCCACAGCGACGTGTTGGTCCGGGTCTGCGGTTCGATCAGCAGTCGGGTGCCCAGCGCGGCGGCCTCGGCGGCCAGTTGGCGCACCGCCTGTTCCGCCCAGTGCCGCTGCGGTTCCTCCAGGCCGGGCAGGAAGGTGCCGCGGGACTGGCCGAGGGTGAGCGGGACGCCGAGCGCGGCGGCCAGGCGGGTCGCGCCGAGCAATCGCTCCAGTGCCTGGCGGCGCACATCGGGGGCCGGGTCGGTGAGGCTCAGGCCGTCCTGCGCGGTGATGGGGCCGGTGCCCAGGGCGGTGATGCGCACACCGGCGGGCTCCACTGCGGCACGCAGGACCGCCGCGTCCCGGGCGCCGACGTCCCGGACCTGGACCTCCACGCTGTCGTAGCCGATCTCGGCCAGCTGCTGGGCGGCCTCGGCGAGCGGCGCGTCGAAACCCAGGGGCATCGGCGTACGGCAGTCGTCGGACGAGACGGTGTAGGCCAGCGGCCAGGGCAGGGTGTCCGGCGGGCGGGTCATGGCGCGACCGTGGCGGGGCTGTGGGGCAGCAGGGCCGCGCGCAGTTCCTGTGCGGCGGCGCCGGCCCCGTCCAGGACCGGCAGGCCGAGGAGTTCGGCCAGGGCGGGTCCGGCCGGGGCCAGGGAGTACTGGGCGAGCAGCACGGCCTGGACGCCCTCGGCGCCGGAGGCGTGCAGGGCGTCCGCGAGGTGGTGCGCTGCGGCCTGCGGTGTGGCCGCGGCGGCGGCCGGCTCGCTGAGGACGGCGGTGATCCGGGCCGGGCGGCCGGGCCGCAACCGGGTGCTCAGGTCGTCGAGTTGGGCGATCGCGGCCGGGACGGCCGGGGGTGCGGAGGCGGCAACGGCCAGGGCACCGTAGGGGCCGGTGAGCGCCGCGTGGAACATCGACTCGTCCGACTTCAGGACGGGGATCTGCCACAGGGCGCGGGCCGTCTCGACGACGTCGCCGTACGAGGAGCAGGTCAGCAGGACGCCGTGGGCGCCGCCCTCCACGGCGTGGTGGACCAGGCGCAGCATGCGCCGTCGCAGGGCGGGGGTGAGGCCGCCGGCTTCGCGGGCGTCTTCCAGGAGCTGGTCGTCCAGCAGGTTCCACAGCCGGGCCTCGGGGAACTCCCGGGCGAAGGCGGCCTCGGCGGTCCGGGCGGCTGCCGGGACGGCGTGAATCATGGCGATCAAGGGTGGGTGGTGCACCGGGTTTCCCCTCTGCCGGTTCGACCGGCTCTTCCGGTTGGCGGCACTGCTTGGTTCGGTACCGCGACGTCACTCTAAGCAGATCCGGATAACCGGTCAACCGGTTGACCGGCGATGGATGTGCGGAGCCCGCTCGCGGGTCACCCCCGGAAGACGAGCCCCGGAAGACGAGCCCCGGCCCAGCCGGTCCGCTCAGTCCTCGACGCGCTGCTCCAGCGCCTCGCTCAGGCGGCGGGACGCGTCCCGCATATGCCGGGCCATGGCGTCCCGGGCGGCCGCTTTGTCGCCCTTCTCGATCGCCTCGAAGATCGGGACGTGGTCGTCGTAGGCGACCTTGCGGGTCCGTACGGCGCCGGTGCGTTCCACCCAGCCGCGCTGGATCATCGCGCGCATGCCCTTGAGCATGTCCCGCAGCACCGAATTGCCGGACAGTTCCGCGAGGGCGGCATGGAAGGCGGTGTCGGCCTCGGCGAACTCCGCGTCCGGGCACTCGCGCATCATCCTGAGCCGGGCACGCAAGAGCTCCACCCCCGCCTCGTCGCGCGCTTCGGCGGCCAGGCCCGCGACGACGACCTCCAGTTCGGCGCGCGCCTGCACCATGTCCTTCGCACCGCGCTCCCCCAGCACCAGGCCGAGCTCGAAGAGCCGGTAGAGCACGTCGGAGTCGGTGCCGCGGAAGTACGTGCCGCTGGACTGCCGGATCTCCACGAGCCCCAGGAACCCGAGTGACTTGATGGCTTCGCGCACGGTGGGGCGGTTGACTCCGAGCATCTCGGTCAGCCGGCGCTCCGACGGGATGCGGTCGCCGGGCTGGACCGCGCCGGACATCAGGTACTCGATGAGGCGGCGCGACACCTCGGCGGCCAGCGGTTCCCGCGGCTCGACCGTGATTCTCGAGAGTTCGGCCATGAATTTCCTCGCTTCGGCGGGCAGTGCCGGACGGGCCGCCACAGGCCCGGGCGGGCCCCGACGGCACATCGGCACGACTTCGGTATTGACGAATCAGCCGTCAGTCTAGTTACCTACCGGCCAACCGGTAAACCGGTTAGCCGCACTGGCCGCGCCCGGACGAACCCTGAGCCGCCCCCACAGGTTCGCCTCTCCGCACGCCCGGCCATCACCCCTGCGCGGATTCGCGCCGCACGAGGCCGCCCTGAAGGGCGGCCCCGGTCCTGCCCCAAGGAGCAACGATGCTCGCCGTCCTCGGCTTCGCCACACTGGGCAGCTTCATGCTGCTCGTGATGCGCAAGTACCTCTCCGCCTTCACCGCCATCATGCTCACCCCGATCGCCGCCGCCGTCCTCATCGGCAAGGGCGCCCAAATCGGCGACATGATCATGGGCGGCCTGGAGACCGTCGCCCCCACCGCAGTCCTCCTCCTCTTCGCCGTCCTCTACTTCGGCCTGATGATGGAGGCCAAGCTCTTCGACCCGATATCGGCATTCATCATCCGCGCCTCCAAGGGCGACCCGATGCGCATCGTGGTGGGTACCGCGGTGCTCTCGCTGCTTGTCGCCCTCGACGGCGACGGCACCACCAGCTACATGATCGTCTGCTCCGCGTTCCTGCCGATCTACCGGCGCCTGGGCATGAACCCGCTGATCCTGGCCGCCCTCGCCACCATGGCGCTGGGCACCATCTCCGGCACCACCCCCTGGGGCGGCGCCGCGACCCGCGGCATCAGCGCCCTGCACCTCAACGCGAGCGACTACTTCGTCCACATGATCGGCCCGATGCTGCTGACCAGCCTCACCATCATCGCCGCCGCCTACTGGCTCGGCCTGCGCGAACGCCGCAACCTCGACCCCGACAAGCTCAACGCCTACCAACTCGCGGTCGCCTCCGGCGAGGCCATCCCCGCCGTACAGGCCACCTGGCGCATGTGGACCAACGCCGCCCTCACCGTGCTGCTCATGGCGCTGCTCATCCTCGAAGTCGCCGACCTCGTCGTGCTGTTCATGGTCGCGTTCGTCATCGCCCTGCTGCTCAACCTGCGCACCATCGAGGCACAGCAGGAACTCATCAAGCGTCAGGCGGCCAACGCCGTACCCGTCGTGATGCTGGTCCTCGCCGCGGGGATCTTCACCGGCATCATGACCGACGCCGGCATGATCAAGGCGATGGCCGATGCCGCGCTCGCGCTCGTCCCCGACGGCTGGGGCAATATCGTGCCCCTGTTCACCGCTCTCCTCGCGCTCCCACTCGGTTTCTTCATGTCGAACGACGCCTACTGGTTCGGCGTCGTACCCGTCCTCGCGGAGTCCGCGAGCCACTACGGCATCCACGCCAACGAGATCGCCCGCGCCGGCGCCATCGGCCAGATCCTGCACAGCATGGGACCCACATCGGCACCGCTGTGGGTCCTGCTCGGCCTCGTCAAGGCCGACCTCGGCGACTTCCAGAAGACCGCTCTGCGCTGGGGCATCCCCGTCTCCCTCGCCTACATCGCCTTCGCGCTGCTCACCGGGGCCATCACCATCGCCTGACCCGCCCCCGGCGATCTGGCCCAGCGGGGGCGCATCGCACGGACGCAGGCCGTCTTCCCGTCTGCGGATCACGTCAGGAGGCTGACCGTACGGCCGTGATGCGGGATGCTTCGGCCATGGACGGAGAATCCGAGCGGCTGGCGAAAGCTCTCATCGAGTTCCGGGAAGCCGAGGGCATCTCCGTGAAGGAGCTCGCGCTCCGTACCCGGTTGAGCCAGGCGACCATCAGGCTGCACGAGCGGGAGCCCGGACATCCACCCCTTCCCTTCACGGCCCGCCGTTTCGAGGAAGTTCTCGGCTGGGCGCCGGGCAGCATCCCGACGGCGTCGCGCGAGACGACGGATCTCGAACTTCCGCCGGACTCCGGCGCTGCCACGGAGTAGGCCCCGCCTCCTCCGAGCGCGAGGAACCCCAGCGGGCGTAATGAGCCGCGCTTCCTGCCCTGCGGGTCTTTTACGTGACCGGTGTACGGTGGGAGATGTAAACCGATCGGTATACCGGACGGAGGTTCTAGTAATGCGTGCGCCCCAGTTCATGCGAGCGGTGCGAATCACGGAACACGGAGGACCGGAGGTTCTCGAGCTGACGGAAGTCGCCGTCCCTGTCCCTCAGGCAGGAGACGTGCTGGTCGAGGTCAGCGCCGTGGCCCTGAACAACACCGACCTGTGGACCCGGCAGGGTGCCTACGGCCGCCCCGGAGACCCCAAGGCGACGTCGGGCTGGCGCGGCCCGATCGATTTCCCGCGCATCCAGGGCGCCGACGTGGCCGGCCGGGTTGTGGCCGTCGGCGCCGGAGTCGAGGGCAGCCTCGTCGGCCGCCGTGTGGTCGTCGACCCCGCGATCTACGACAGCGACGAGCCGGACGCCAACCCGGTGGGCCTGATGGGCAGCGAACGCGACGGCGGCTACGCCCAGTACGTGACGGCACCGGCCGAGCGCGTCCACGACGTGACGGATTCTCCTCTCACGGACGACCAGCTCGCGACGCTGCCGACCGCCTACGGCACGGCACTGGGCATGATCGAGCGCGGCCGGCTCCGCAAGGGCGAAACCGCCCTGGTCTCGGGAGCATCCGGCGGCGTCGGCATCGCGGCGGTGCAGATCGCCCGGGCGCGCGGCGCCAGGGTGGTGGCCATCAGCAGCGGAGCCAAGATCGACGCGGTGCGCGACGCAGGCGCGCACGAGGTCATCGACCGCGCCGGGGACGTCACCGAGCAGCTGCGCGCCGCCGCCCCGGAGGGCATCGACGTCGCCCTGGACGTCGTGGCCGGCGAGCTGGTGGGTGATGGGCTGCCGCTGCTGCGCGAAGGGGGCCGGTGGGTCATCGCCGGCGCACTGGGCGGATACGACGTGACGTTCGACGTGCGCCGTCTCTACCTGCACAACGCCCAGGTCATCGGGTCCGCGATGCACACCCCCACACACTTCGGTCTCCTCATGGACCTGGCCCGCCGGGCCGAGATCCACCCCATCATCGCTGCGACCTTCCCACTGGACCAGGCCGCCGAGGCGCAGGAAGAACTCGCCCGCAGGGGGCACGTGGGGAAGATCGTCATGCATCCCTGAGTTCCGCGTCGAGGTCACCCGTCGCGCTCAGGAAAAGATCGGCCGGGGCCCGAGCAACAGCGCCGCGAGCCGCAGGTACGCCGTATACGCCTCGGGGGTCAGCCAGGACAGTTCGACTGTGCTGCCCATCGCCAGGTGACCGTCACGTGGGACCGTGACCAGTCCGCGGCAGCGTGAGCTGAGGGCGCGGCGTGCGGCCGGGTCGAGGTTCCAGCCGGCGGCCGGTCGGCTGTGGTTGAGCACGACGACCGCCTCCTTGATCAGGTCCGGACGGTTGATGGAGACCAGCCGGTCCATGGTGCGATGGGCCTGGGTGAGCCCGGCCGGATCCGCGCGGGAGACGATGACCACGCGGTCGGCGTACCCGAGGACTGCGGCCAGCGGCGTGTCCGCGTCCACCAGGGTCAGAGGGAAGTGGTGACCGGTGACGGCGGCTACCCGGGCGAATTCCTGGTCGGAGAACGAGGCGCCCACCCTCCGCGGGGGCAGCGAGTCATCGGCCAGGACCATCAGACCCGAGCGGTGCGGCGACAGGAACAACTGAAGGTCCTCGAAGGTGTGCACATCGCGCAGGGAGACGGCCAGGTCGCTCAGGCCCGCCATCGTGTTGCGAAAGACCCGACGGGTGATGCGCACCTGGCTTCCCACGTGCCGGTCGGCGTCGACCGCCAGCACGTGCTCCTGCCGCTGGTCGGCGAGGACCGCGCCGAGCATCATGGTCGTAGTCGTACAGCCGACTCCGTCCTTGACGCCCAGCAGAGCGATGTGCAGCGGCCGTTGGAGAGGGGCCCTGATCGTGGCGGTCCACCGGGCGCTGTCGATCGCCGGCCCGCTCGCTCCGTCCCCTCCTCCGTCCTCGTCCGACGCGGAGCGGGACGGAGGGGACCAGGCGTCCTCCTCGATGCCCGCCCATTCGGCGCCGCCCGGCAGCCGCGCGCCCAGCGCCCTGGCGACTTCGCCGGCGGTGGGCCGGTCCTCCGGTTCGGCGGCCACACAGCGCAGCAGCAACTCCGCTATTTCCTCGTCGAGTTCGGCGAAACCCATACTGTTCTCCAGGCCGCCGCGTTCGTAGCCCTGCCAGGCCCGGCCGGTCGCGGCATGGAGCAAGATCGCGCCCAGCGAGTAGACGTCGCCCGCCGCGATCCGCGATTCCGCCCAGTAGGTGACTTCCGGTGCCCGGTAGCGGGAGTGTGCGGGCACGGATGCCGTCGACGCGCTCCAGGCACCGTCGATACGGGCCGAGGTCCAGCTGATGATGTGCAGCGTCTCCTCCGTGACCAGGACGGCACCCGGGGAGAGCGCGCCGTGCACGATGCCCCGCCGGTGGCAGCGGGCCACTGCGCGGGCCAGATGCCAGCCCAGCCAGGTGAACAGCGGGGTGCCGGGCTGTGGCCCGACCGCATCCAGCAGCGCTCGCAGGGTGGGGGCAGGACGGCCGTCGGCCAGGGTGTCGAGCCGCAGGGCGAGCCACGGTGCGGGCACGCCCTCCAGGTCGCTGCCGACGACGACGGGCGCGTAGGCACCGTCCATGCGGCGCAGCGCACGCCGCTCGACGTCCAGCAGTTCCCGGCCCACGGACGAGGCGAACGACGCCGACACCCGCAGCAGGACCTGTTGGCCCTGCTCGTCTTCGCCGATGTAGGCGGTGGGCCTGCTGCTCGATCCGTCGCGCTGCAACAGCGTGTAGGGGCCCAGTGTGTGCAGGTCCTGCAGGCGCAGGGGCAGCCAGGTCGGTGAGGTGTCGATTCCCGAGGGCAGGCGCACTTCCTCGAACGCGACCGGCCGCTCGGGCACCGGGGCCATGGGCCGGGCGCCCAGATGCGTCAGGAGGCGGTCTTCGAGCCAGGCGAACGGACGGGTGCCGGGCAGCAGTTCGCCGGTGCCCGAGGGGTGCGCGAGCCAGGCCGGGAAGTCGGGCGAGCGGCCCACCAGGGACCGCAACCGGTCGGTGACCGTGCGCGTGGTGCGCAGCAGATCCACCGGGGATGCGGTGTCGAGCAGGATGTCCTGGGCGTCCTTGGGAAATCCGAACCGTCGGTGCTGCGCGGGAAGCCGCTCGTCACCCGGATCGACCTGGCGCATCAGGCCGCCCAGGAACACCTCGGCGAGATGCGCGGTGTCGGTCTGCCACGGCACGGCCGCCTGTACGAGTCGCATCACCGGCACGGTCAGCGGTGACACCGCGGCGAGATGGGCGGCCAGGCGGTACGCCGCGGGGGACGCCGCGTCCCGGAACCGCAGGACCGCGCTCGGCGCGTCCGCACCGCGGGTGTCGGCGCTGCCGCGCGGGGCCCCGGCGTCTGGTGGCCGCAGCAGCGACAGCCGGGCGCTGGCACCGGGCGATGCGACCAGACGCGCCCAGGTGGCGATCGCCGGCGGGTACGGTTCGAGGACCGGCACCGGTATTCCGGCGAACTCCTCACCGAGCCCCGGTGGCAGCAGCGGGTCGGTGACCTCCCATGTGTCGTTGGCCGCGCCGCGCCGCCTGCTCGTCACCAGCCACGGTTCGGAGCGGATGCCCGACCCGTCCCACAGGTGCGCGGGCAGCGTGTGCATGATCGCGGTCGGTCCGTTCCGGGCCCAGCGTTCCAGAGCCTTCGTCAGCCGGCCGTCCCGCCAGCACATCCCGACTCCGTCGCTGATGACCAGGACCAGCGTGCGTCCCGACGGGTCGACGACGGAGGCGGGGGACAACGCGGGGGCACCCGGGTCGAAGGGGCGGGCGCGGAGCAGCGGTGCCCGCGCCGATCGCGAGTCGAGGCCGTGCACGCGGACGTCGCGGAAGGCGCCTAGGCGCTCCAGCAGAGTGCGCAGTTCCATGGCGAGACGCCGCCACAGCAGCATGGAGATGCCCTCGTCGATGAGCAGGACGAGGTTCAGGCGGCGCTGTCGCGCGGGGCGCGTGACCAGGTCAGGCAGTCCCGTCTCGGCGAGTGCCGCCGTCGTGGCCTCCTCGTCGAACACGGTCCGGAAAGGGTCGGGACCCGACTGCTTCAGCGCCCGCAGCGCGCGCGAGAAACGCAGCTCGTCCTCCCCGAGCGCCTTCTCCTCCGGAACGCGTACCGGCAACGCTCCCTCGGGCACGTCCGACCGGTATTCCCCGCCGAGTTCGGCCAGTTCGGGGGCGCTGCGTGCGGCGGCCGCGGCGTGCAGGGCGCCAAGCAGCTGCGCCGGGGGCGGAGGCTGAGGCACGGATTCCGCTGCCGGTGAGGGGTCGGGAGCCGGCCGGGTGGGTGACGGGTCGTCGGGCGCCGGGGCGCCGTCGGCCGTGTGGGGTCCCGAACCGGGTGAGAGGGCGCCGTTCAGGCAGCGCGCGAGCGGGGCGTCCGCTCCGCCGGGCAGCCGCGCGGCCAGCCAGACGGTGTCGAGCAGCTCGTGGAGGGACAGCTCGTGCCCGGTCAGCTGTGCCAGTCTGCCCAGTGCGGTCAGGGGCGGCCGGTCATCGTCGCCCGATGGCCCGGCGGCACTTCGCCCTTCCTCCGCGCCCGGCATCTAGGCGCTCCGCCCCACGCGGCGTTCCGGGCCTCCGAGTCCCATGGCCGCTCAGATCTCCCCGCCGAGCCGGTGCAGAACGGCGTCAAGGAGCCCGTCGGCGTCGAGGTCGACTCCGCCCTTGCGCAGGAACACCGCGTTGAGCAGCTGGTCCGTGGCGAGTTCGCCGGGTGCCCGCCGGTTGAGGAAGGTGTGCAGGAGGTCGTCGACACCGGCGAGTGCCTCCTCGCCGAGGTGCGCGGCCACGATGTCGCGCAGTCGCGCCTCGTCCGGGTCGGGCAGGTCCAGGCGCACGCAGCGGCGCATGAAGGCCGGCGGGAAGTCCCGTTCGCCGTTGCTGGTGATGACCACGACGGGAAATTCCCGGCACCGCACCCGTCCCCTGGCCACTCTGATCAGGTCGTCGTCCGCGCCGTGCGTGAAGATGGACACCTCGGACTGGGCCTCGGACAGCCGGGACAGCTCGGGGATCTCGAATTCGCCTTCCTCAAATACGGTCAGCAGGTCGTTGGGCAGGTCCACGTCGCCCTTGTCCAGCTCGTCCACCAGCAGGACGCGTGGCCGATCACGCGGTACGAGCGCCGTGCCGAGCGGGCCCAGCCGGATGAAGGTGCCGACGTCGGGCTCGGTGTCGCCGCGTTCCTTGCGCAGATGGGTCTCTCTGAGCCGGCCGACCGCGTCGTACCCGTACAGGGCGTCTTTGAGGACCGAACGGCTGTTGACGGGCCAGTGGAGTACGGAGCCCAGAGCCAGCTCGCGGGCGATGGCGTGGGCCAGTGACGACTTCCCCGTGCCCGGATGTCCGGTGACCAGCAGCGGTCGGCGCAGATGCAGGGCGGCGCTGACCACGTCGGCTTCGGTTCGCCCGATCAGATACGGGCGCGGCCGGCCGCGGCCGTTCGTGGCATCGGTGAACCGCCGCCACGGCGGAGCCTGGGGGAAGTCCACCGGCCGGACCCCGCCCTCACCGCGGAACAGCCGCCATTCGTCGCCGCTCGTCATAGCGCCTGCTCCGTTCCCTGCGAGGGGTCGGCCAGCCGGAGTTCGTCCGGCAGCGGCAGTCCCGTGTCCTCCCACACCAGCGACGGGCGCGCGGCCCCGGCGGCCTGCGCGGCGCCCCGGACCCTGAAGTGCCGCAGCCGCTCGGGCAGTTCGTCGACGCTCCCCTCTGCGACGACTGCGGCGAGCGGCGGACCGCTGTCGGATCCGCAGTCGTGCTCCGCGCGGTTTCCGCGGTCCTCTCGGTCCCAGAGCACGATCGGTACCCCCATCACCAGGCAGACAGGTAGGAGTTCGCCGCGGTGTTCGGCGGACCCCTGCAGGTAGACGCGGGCACCGTCCCTGTGGGTTGTCTTGAGCATGCCGATGAGCCCCGCGCGCCCGCCGACGGTGTGATCCGCCACGAGCGGCGGGCTCTGGGCACGGGCCCGCCACCGCCGCTTGAGGTCGGCGGCTCCGGTGCGTGAGCGGGTGCGCAGCTTCGGGCAGCGCAGCACCAGATGGAAGTCCTCGCCCAGCGGGGCGGGAATGTCCTCGTCGGCACCCGCCCCGTCCCACTCGTCCACGGGCAGTTCGAGCGCGTCCGGCGGCACTGACACGGCGACCAGCGCCACCCCGTCGTCGGCGGAGTCCGCCGCGTCGCGGATCAGATGCGCGATCTCCCTGCCGGTGCGGGGCCGTTCGGTGCCGGTGACGGCGCGCGCGGCGCTGCCGTCGGGCCGCACCCGCCACACCGAGCAGCGATAGGTCCCGGCGGGGTCCTTGGCATACCGGTCGAGTTCCACCAGGATCCGGGATCCGGCCGGGACGGTCCGTCGTGACCAGCGCTCGGCGTCGGCCCGCCGCTCGTGCAGCGCCGACGCGTGCACGCCCAGGCGTGTCGCGACCCGCCGGCTCCACTCCTGGAGCGCTTGGCAGGCCAGCCCACCGGTCTCGGCGGCGACGTACTCCACCACGCGCAGCAGGGCGGGCAGCCGTGGGGTCTCCTCGGGCACCGGCGATCCGTCGCCGTGCCAGGTCTCCAGCTCCCGCAGCACGCCGGGCACGGCGGACGGCGCAAGGCGGGTGGTCTGCAGCGAGCGGGGCAGGTCGAGGTAGGGCAGCGCCGCGTTGGCGGCACGGTGCAGCAACCCCGGGTCCGACGCGGCGAGGTGTTGCAACTTGGCCAGCAGGACGCGGTGTTCGGCCACCGACAGCAGGCGGGCCGCGTCGGTGAACCGGCCCACGGCCAGCAGCCGGTCGAGTTCGACTCGGCCGCGTGGATCGTCGGCCACTGCGGGCGACAGCGACTCGGCGAGCGTGGGCAGCGCGCGTTCCGTTCCGCCGAGCAACTGCGCCAGCTCCTCCACGGACGGCGCGCTGCCGTCCACGGGGGCCCGCAGGCCCAGTTGGGGGGCGAGCGCCCCGGCGTGCGCGGCGCGCGCCGCGGGGTCACCGAGCAGGGTGTGCAGCGGGCCCACCATCATGTCGCGCACCGACTCGTCCACGCCGAAGGCAGCGGGTCCTGCTGCCAGGGCGGCCAGGTGCGGTCCGGGAACGGCCCCGGCCCGGTGCAGTTCCGCCATGACCGACTGCCAGCTCCGTCCCCAGCTACGGCGGACGGTGTGCTGCGCGGCGAACGCCGTGTCCGGGGCGTTGATCCGGCCCATCACCAGGCCCACGGCAGCGCGGTCGGTCACCGACCACAGCGGTCCGCCGCTGTAGCCCTCACCGATCGCCGCACCCGACAGCTGTCCGTCGAGGTAGCCGACCCCGTCCTCGTACGAGGCGACGCGTACATCGGCGTACGAGAAGGCCTGCCCGCCGCCGTACCACGCACGCACCTGCTGGCCCATCGCCATCTCCAGCCAGCGCAGCGGGCCCACCGGCGTGGGCGGATCGTCCTCCAGCTCCAGGACGGCCAGGTCGCCGTCCCAGCGCAGGGTGCCATCGGGGATGGCCCCCTGGCGCTGGGAGCGCGGAGGTATCCAGGCCGCGAGCCGCGCCCGCCAGGTGTGGGCGGGGGACAACGCGGGGAAGGCCACGTCGAGGACGACGTTGCCGGGATCCCCGGGGTTCAGGACGCTCAGCCCGAGCGCCGCATTGACGACATGAGCGCAGGTCAGAAGGGATCTTCCCGCCAGATACACCCCGGCCCCCGCCGTCGCCGTCCCGTCCTTGGACAGGACCCGCACCAGCCCGCCGCGGGCGTCCGCGGCCGTCTCATCCAGTGCCGTCGCGAACCAGGTCACGTCGGTCTCTCGCCAGGCAGCTGCCACGTGGCCGAGATCGTCATGCTGGCCTGGCCGTTTGCGCCGACGATGCCGATCTTCAGGTCCTGGCCGACCTGGATCCCGAAGTCGACGCTGATCTCGTGCGGCGGGTCGGGGATGCTGCGCACCGCGTCGTGCACCTGCTGCAGGACGGGCCCCAGGGGGCTCAGCACGGTCCGCAGCGCATCCGTGGCCAGCGCCCCGACGCGGGCGCCCCGCCCCACCGGAGTCCCTCCGGCAATGCCGTCCGGCAGATCGGCGTCGCCCTGCGGCGGAGGAGGACGCTCGCCGACCGGCGCGAGTTCGAGGCGGACCTCCGCCCCGTCGCCGAGAGTGAACTCGATGTATTCGTCATGTGGCACATGCGCCATTGTGCCGATCAACACCCCTACCAGAAAGGGAAGTTGCGGAAATGACAGCAGCCGATCCTTTGCACGCCGAGGCGCCGCCCCGGACGCTGTTACAGCACCGCGCCCGCCGAAAGTGCCGTCTCTACAGCTCAGAGACCGGTTGGGCCGTGCGGGCAGGATGAGCACGTGCGTGGCTTCGTCCCGCTGCCTGACCATCAGCGCTCTGTTCTCCGCGCCGCCTTGCTGCTTATGTGACCGCGGCAAGGACGCGGCCTGCCCGACGGCGCGGGACGCCCACCCTTCGATACACACGAGGTGCTGCGTGGCACGCTGACCCCTTGGGTCCGTGATCGTCGAGGAGGTTTGCCACGTGGCACAGCAAATGCCGGCGGAGACTGCCGGTGCCCCGGACGTCCGCGCCGAGGAGAACCGGCTGCGCAAGGACCTCGGGTTCTGGGGCCTGACCGCGATCGGCTTCTCCAACATCCTCGGCTCGGGCTGGCTGTTCGCCGCCATGTACGCCGCCCAGACCGCGGGGCCCGCCGCGCTGCTCTCCTGGATCGCGGCCGGTGTGCTCTGCGCCCTTGTGGCCCTGGTCATGGTCGAACTCGGCGCCACCAGGCCGGAAGGCGGCGGCACGGCCCGCTGGCCCCTGTACGCGAACGGCCGTCTCGTCGGCACGGTCGTGGGCTGGTCCGTGATGCTCTCCGTGGGCGGCACCGCGGCCGAGATCAGCGCGATCATGCAGTACGCCGACCACTACGTGCCCGGGCTCTACCACGGAGGCAGCATCACCGCGTCGGGCCTGGGTGTCGCCGCCGCACTGAGCGTGCTGCTCACCGCGCTGAACTGGTTCGCGGTGAAGATGTTCGCCCGCGTGAACAACCTGGTGTCGGTGTTCAAGGTCATCGTCCCGGTGCTCACGGTGGCCGCCCTGTTCCTTTCCGGCACCCACTCGGGCCGCCTCACGGACCACGGCGGGTTTGCCCCGTACGGATACGCAGCCTGCCTCACCGCACTGGCCGGCGGCGGCATCGTGTACTCCGTGAACGGGTTCCAGGCCCCGCTGGACTTCTCCGGAGAAGCCCGCAACCCGCGCCGCAACGTACCCGCCGCCGTCCTCACCGGCATCGGCCTCGCGGTGCTCGTCTACCTCGGGCTCCAACTCGCCTTCCTCTACACGGTGCCCGACTCCCTGCTCGCGCACGGCTGGCAGGGGGTCAACTTCGAGTCGCCGTTCGGGCAGCTCGCCCTCGTCCTGAACCTGCACTGGCTTGCCACGCTGCTCTACGCCGACGCGGTGGTCTCCCCCGGCGGCTCCGCCTACGTGGGCGTCGCGATCGACGCCCGCCACACCTACGCCCTCTCGAAGAACGGCCTGCTGCCCCGCTTCTTCATGCGCATCGATCCCCGCTCCGGCATCGCGCGGCGCGCCCTGGTCCTCAACCTCGCGGTGATCATCCTCTTCATGCTGCCGTTCGGCGGCTGGCAGGACATCGTGAGCGTGATGGGCGACATGTACCTGATCATCTACGCTGCCTCGGCGGTGGCCGTGGCGTCCTTCCGGGCGCACGACCGGGAGCGCGGCGTGCCCCTGGCGGACGGCCACATGCCGGGGGTGCGCTGGATCGCGCCGGTCAGTTTCGCCGTGGCGATCGAGTTCGTCTACTGGTCGGGCTGGGACGATCTGCGACTCGCCCTGCCGCTCGTCCTGGTCGGTGTCCCGCTGTTCCTGCTGCAACGACGCAGGACGGGAGGCGGCTCCGCGGCCGGGGAACTGCGCCTGGGCGCCTGGCTCGTGTTCATCCTGGCGGCGCTGACCTTGTTGTCGTGGCTGGGCACGTTCGGTGGCTCCGGGCGCCTGCCCGCGCCGTACGACTCGGTCGTGGTGGGCGTCGTCGCCTTCGCGGTCTTCGGGTGGGCGGTGCGTTCGGGCGCCGCCCACCTGCGCACGAACCCCGCTCACTGAGCGGGGACACGCGCTCATGCGTCCGGCCCTGCCCGACACACACTCCTC
Organism: Streptomyces sp. NPDC055189; assembly: GCF_053606765.1. Lineage (NCBI taxonomy): Bacteria > Bacillati > Actinomycetota > Actinomycetes > Kitasatosporales > Streptomycetaceae > Streptomyces > Streptomyces sp. NPDC055189. The sequence continues at coordinate 123,873 of NZ_JBSGSG010000014.1, read as the reverse complement.
AACTCCCGACCGCCACACCGAACAACTGGTCAGCCGAGCACGGCGCGCGCGGCGGGCTCGGCACCCGGATCACGGGTGCGCGCCCAGTCGGCGTAGGTCTCGGAGATGCGGTGGTTGGCCGGGAGCGGGACGGGGGCGTCGGTGCGGCTGGTCATGCCCTTGATCGTGCCAGTCGGCACTGACAAGCCTGGCTGCCACCGCTCGGCACTCCCAGTGCACCGGTTCCGTCACTCAGCAGTCACAACAGATCAACACGCGTGGGGAGCTGCCCCACGCGTCGCATAGCCTCCACGAACAGCTTGGCGCACTCGCGCCGAGTGCGGTTCATCAACGGGGAGCGGTATATGCGTACGAAGGTTCTGACCAGACCACTCGTCGGCCTTGCTCTGGTTGCCGCCATCGCCGGAGCGAGCCTGGCGACTGCGGGAACCGGCTTCGCGGCGTCTTCCGCCGAGGCGCCGAAGGCAGCAACGATGAGTTCGTCTGGCATCACCACACAGGCTGTTGTCAATCTCGGTCTCGACCGCAGGCAGGCCAAGGCCGTCCAGGAGTGGCTGGCGGGACACCACGGCTACAAGGGGGCGATCGACGGATACCTCGGCACCGCAAGCTGGAAGGCTTTCCAGCGCCACCTCAGGGAACACGGGTACACCGGCGACATCGACGGAGTCGTCGGAAGCGGAACGATCAAGGCGTTGCAGCGCAAGCTCCGGCATGACAACTGGAACTACAACGGCAGGATCGACGGAGTTGCCGGAGCAGGAACCAAGGCAGCCTTCAAGCGCTTCGCCCAGGGGCTCCTGTGCGAGCCCTGCACCACTTCATAACAGCGCTCACACCGCGCTGTCCCCGCGGCTCTGGAGCTGCGGGGACAGCGCGTGCGGTCAGTGTTCCGCGACGACTCCCGACAGTTCGTTGGTGCTCTGCGGCAGGGTGACGGAGGTGGTCTTCTTGCCGGTCGTCAAGTCGATGGCCTGCAGCGTCTTTTTGCTGGGGTCGGAGACGTAGGCGGTGTTGCCGCGGACGAACAGGGTGGGCCGGGCCTGCTGCCAGTCCAGCGGTTCCTGCCACTTGCCCACGGCCGGGATCTTCTTCTCGATCTTGCCGCTCTCCGGATCGATCACGTGGATCGCGCCGTCGGTGCCCAGGACGAGTGCCTCGCCCTGCGGGCCGCGGGCCAGCGAGCGGAAGGAGTAGCTGGTGCCCAGGTCGACCAGGCTGAGCTTCTTCTTCTCGGTGTCGATGAGGGAGACGCGGGTGGGCCGCTCCAACTCGGCCTCCGGGTCGGTCTTGTAGTCGCCCAGCAGGACCGGCGATGCGTCGCTTCCGGCCTGGTTGCCGATGCGGCCGTAGTCGTCGGGGGCGTCGACCTTGGTGAACTTGCCGTCCTGGTAGACCAGTACGCCGTCCTCACAGCCGACGGCGATGGCCTCGTCCCGGGCAGCCGCCTCACCGTGGACGCCGGGGCACTTCTCGTTGCGCGTGACTTCCTTGTTGTTCTTGTCCAGGACCAGAGTGCCGGTCCGCTTCTCCTCGGTGCCCAGGGTGCTGAGGAGTTCACCGTTGGCCAGTTCGATGGCAACGCCGTGATGTGCCTCGGCGGAGGCGTAGGTGCGTCCGTCGGGCTTCTTTCCGCTGCTCAGGTCGGCGGGGTCGAAGACGTTGACCTCTCCGGTGCCGTCGGTGAAGAGCACCGTCTTGCCCGCGTGACGCACGACGTGGCCGGGCTTGGCACCCTTGTACTCGATGTCGGTGAAGGCCTGGCCGGTGGCGTCCAGCACGCGGAAGCCGGTGTCGGTGGAGACGACTACATGGTCCTTGTCGCCGGCCGGGTTGACCCGGTTGAAGCCGGAGAGCTTGATGGTCTTGGCCACCTTGAGACTCTTGCCGTCCAGGATGTACAGGCCGCCGTCGAAGCTGGCGACCAGCGGGTCCTTGACCGCGGCGGGTGCATCGGTCGCGCTGTCCGCCGTCTTGGCGCCGGAGGAGCTGTCCTTCCCTCCGCAGGCGGTCAGGACCGTGGCTACCGCCAGGGCGAGTGCCGTGCCCGTGAGGGCTCTGCTGCGTATGGACTTGTTCATCGTTCTCCCTTTTCCTCGCCGCGCGGTGGCGGCAGTGGTGTGCGAGGTTCTCGGCCCGATCGGCCGGTGTGTGTTGCCGTTCGCAGTTCAGTCGCCGCTGGTGGCGGCGGTCAGGCCGTCGGTCATGGCGGTGGTGTTGGCGCGCATCATCCGCAGATAGGTGTCGGCGCCCTCGCCCTTCGCGGTGAGCGACTCCGAATACAGCTCGACGACCTGGACCTTGCCGCCCAGTTCGGTGCGCAGGACCTCGGCGAGCCGTGCGGGCCGGGAGGAGTCGGCGAACACGGTGCGTACGTTGGCCTTTTGCATCGCCAGGGTGAGCGAGCGGAGGTCGGATGAGCTGGGTGAGGCCAGCGTGGTGCCGCTGGGGATGACCGCGCCGATCACCTTGAAGCCGAAGCGGTCGGCGAGGTAGCCGAAGACGTGGTGGTTGGTCACCAGCGCGCGTTTGTTTTCCGGAACGCGGTCGAAGGACTTCTCCATCCAGCCGGTCAGGTCCGCGAGTTGTTCGCCGTAGCGGGCTGCGTTGGCCCGTATCGCGCTGTCGTCCACACCGTCGACGTGCTCGACCACCTGGTCGGCTAGCAGGCCGGTGGCCTTGCGCACCCGGTCCGGGTCGGTCCAGAAGTGCGGGTCGGGCCGGCCGTCCCCGTCCGCGGGGCCGCCGTCGTCGGCCGAGTGGAAAGTGAGCGGGTCGGCCGCCTCCCCCGCCGCGAAGGTGGCGACGCCGGACTCGCGAGCGGCGTCCACGTGCCGCAGGACGTTCTCCTCGAGCCCCAAACCGTTGTAGACAACCAGGTCGGCCCGTTCCAGCTGGGCGGCCTGCACGGCCGACAGGCCGAAGGAGTGCGGGTCGGCGTTGGGCTTCATCAGGACGGTGACCTCGGCTTCGTCGCCGACGATCTCGCGGGTGATGTCACCGAGGATGTTGGTCGTGACGACGATCCGGGGCTGCTCCTCACCGGTGGTGCAGGCGGAGGCGGCCGCGGCCGTCACCAGGGCGAGCAGGCCCACGATCAGACTGCGCAGCCGCGCCGTGCCCACCCGTACGCGCTGCTTCGCCGCGGCCCCGCTCATCGGCCGGTCTCCGCCATGAGGACCGGCTCGATGTCCAGATCGAAGGAGCGTGCCACGCGCAGGTCGTCGTTGTAGTCGATCTCGAAGACCTTCTTGCCCTTGGGATCATTGACGTAGGCGCGGCTGCGGTCGATCTCGACCACAGGGGCGCCGGAGTCGGTGCCGGAGCGCACCTCTCCGGTCAGGAGCGGCTTGGTTTGCGCGGTCTCCTTGCCGCTGGCGATGTCGTAGCCGTGCAGCGAGCCGTCGGTCTCCAGGACGAGCAGCGGGGACCCCTCCCCCGCGGTGTTGGCCGCGACGACGGGCCCGGTCTCCACCCGGGTCCACTTCCGTTCGGTGACGTCCAGGACCCATACGGCGTCCTTCCCGGCCGGTGCGGTGAGAGTGTCGCTGCCGGGGCGCTGGCGGAAGGAGGCGGCGCGTTCCTTCGCCGGTACGTCCTCGCCGTAGGGAATCTCCTCGGCGGTGAAGGCGCCGTCCTCCTCACGGACGAGCAGCGCGCCGTCGGCACAGCCCAGGACCACGCCGCGTCGGGTGACGGCGTCGCCCCGGGGTTCCTCGCACTCCGCGTCCGGGGAGGCGACGCGCTTGCCGTTGCGGTCGAGCACCACGAGCTTCGTGGTGCTGCCTTCGCCGGCAAAGGCCAGGAGGTGCTCCTCGTACGGCACGACGGCGCCGGAGTAGGTGCCTTTCAGTGTCCGGGAGGACGTGATCTTGCCTTTCTCCAGCTTGCCCCGGTCGTACAGAACGGTCTTCCCGTCCTGGTCGGTCACCGCGGACACCGCCTTGTCGCCGCGCACCTGTGCCCGGCTGCCCACGGGGAGCTCGCCGACGTCCCGTATCGCCGCGCTGTAGTAGTGGACGTGGTCCCCGTGGTCCACCATCCAGGCGCCGCTGTCGAGCACGTGGGTCTTGCCGGATGCGTGGAGGTAGCCGAACCTTCCATCGGTGCCCAGCCGGGCGGCACCCTTCACCTGAGCCGTGTTGTGCACCTTGCCGGTGATGAGGTCGAGCACCCGGCTGCTTCCGCTGTCGGGGTCGTTGAGCAGCAGGCGGGATTGCTGCTCGGCGGCTTCTTGTGCTCCCTCCACGTAGCCGTGCGGGGTGGCGGACGAAGAGCCCTTAGCCGGTCGTGCGTCGTTGCTCTTCTCACCCGAGCAGCTCGTGGTGAGCAATGCGGTGAGTACCAGTGCGGCCGAAGCCCACGGAGTGACGTTTCTGCGGACGGTCATGACGTTCGCCTCAAGCTTCTTTCAGTTGACTTCGAGTGCGGGGGCAGGCGCGAGGCGCGTACGGCGGTGACGCAGGCCGGACACCACGTGGGAAAGGAAGAACAGGCTCACCGCCAGGGCCGAGACGGTCGCGCCGGCGGCGGTGCCCAGGTGCCAGGACAGCAGCAGGCCGCCGAAGGTGGCGGCGGAGCCGAGGAGCGCGGCGAGCGCCATGACCGCGCGGACACTGCGTGCCCACGGCAGGGCCGCCGCGGGCGGGGCGATGAGCAGGCCCAGGACCAGCAGTGTTCCCACGATGTGGAACGAGGCGACGATCGCCAGACCGAGCAGGCCAAGCAGCACGGCGTGGGCCAGGCGCGGGCGCAGCCCCAGGGTCGTCGCCTTGCGTGAGTCGAACGCCAGGGCCAGGAAGGCGCGGTGGCCGAGGACTGACACCACCAGCGCCGCGAGCAGTGCCGCCGCGAGCAGCAAGAGGTCCTGTTGCCGGACGGCGAGGACGTCGCCGAAGAGGAAGCCGGTCAGGTCCACCGCGAAGGACTGCGAGCGCGAAACGATGATCACGCCGAGCGAGAGCATGCCGACGAAGAGCAGCCCGATGCCGGTGTCCTGCGACAGCCTCGGTGTGCGCCCGAGCACGGTGACGCCCGCTGTCATGACAGCCGCACTGGCCACCGCGCCCACCAGCAGGTTCCCGCCGAACAGCGCGGCCAGTGCGACTCCCGGCAGCAGGCCGTGGGACATGGCGTCGCCGAGGAAGGCCATCCCCCTGAGCACCACCCAGGTACCGGCCAGCGCACAAATCGCGGACACCAGGATTCCGCCCCACAGGGCTCGCTGCACGAAGGTGACCTCGAACGGGGCCGTCAACCATTCCATGCCGGGGACACTACAATGAAAATCATGTTCAACAAACCAGTCCCCACGCCCGCCGCTCCCCGGGAACGGATCCCCCACGTACGCTTCACCGACCTGTGCGCCGGCTATCCGGGGCGCCCCGTGCTGCACCAACTCAGCGCCGAGATACCGCAGTTGGCGACCACGGCGCTCGTCGGCCCGAACGGCAGCGGCAAGTCGACCCTGCTCGGCGCCCTCGCCGGTGTGATCCGCCCGACATCCGGTGAACTGCTCCACGCCGGAGACCTGCCGCCCGCCTTCGTGCCGCAGCGCGGCGCCGTCGGCGACACCCTGCCCCTCACCGTCCGGCAGACCGTCCAGATGGGACGCTGGGGCGAGCGCGGACCGTGGCGCAGACTGACCCGCCGGGACCACGCGACCGTGGACGCCGCGCTCGACCGCCTCGGCATCGGCGACCTCGCCGCACGCCAACTGGGAGAACTCTCGGGTGGACAACGCCAACGCGCTCTCATCGCGCAAGGATTGGCGCAGGAATCGGACCTGCTACTACTGGACGAGCCGACCACGGGCCTGGATCCGGAGGCGCGGGAGCGGATCGGGACGCTGCTGACCGCTCTCGTCGCCGACGGCGTGACAGTCGTCCAGGCCACACACGATCTGGAGGCCGCACGCGCGGCGGACGCCTGCCTCCTGCTCCAGGGCGGCCGCCTCGCCGGGCAGGGACACCCCGACCAGGTTCTCACCACGTCGGCGCTGGCCCGGATCTGGCAAACCCTCTGACCCGCCGAGCCGTTACACCGCCCCACCCCGCCCCGTTAACAATGAACACCGTTTTCATGTAGCGTCGGGGTCCACGGTGCAGGCGACGCTGCTGGTCCGTCGACGCGGGCGTGGGCTGGAAAGCCGTACACCCGACCCCCCGATCAGCCCGAACACCATTCCTGTCGAATCCTGTCGAAAGGGCCCCGCCATGGCCGTCCCCAAACGCAAGATGTCCCGGAGCAACACCTACCGGCGCGGCCTGCTGCGCCCGGAGGGTTGAGGGGATGCGGTCGCGACGCCTGCCGGTCACCGTGCTGTCGGGGTTCCTCGGCGCAGGAAAGACGACCCTGCTCAACCATGTCCTCACCAACCGCGAGGGACTGCGCGTGGCGGTGATCGTCAACGACATGAGCGAGATCAACATCGACGCCGCCCTGGTGCGCGGGGGTGAGGCCGCGCTCTCCCGGACCGAGGAGCGGCTGGTGGAGATGACCAATGGCTGCATCTGCTGCACCCTCCGGGACGATCTGCTCCAGGAGGTCGACCGGCTCGCCAGGGAGGGCCGCTTCGACTACCTGCTCATCGAGTCCAGCGGCATCTCCGAGCCGATGCCGGTGGCCGCCACGTTCGCCTTCGCCCGCGACGACGGAGCCACCCTGGACGAGGTGGCATGCCTCGACACCATGGTCACCGTGGTCGACGCGGCCAACTTCCTGACCGAACTGGCAGAAGGTGACGACCTCGCCGAACGCGGACTGGCGCCCTACGAGGACGACGAACGCACCGTCAGCGACCTGCTGATCGACCAGGTCGAGTTCGCCGACGTGCTCGTGCTCAACAAGCTGGACCTGGTCGACGCAGCCGACGCCGACCGGCTTCGCGGGGTACTCACCCGGCTCAACCCCCACGCGCGGCTGATCACCTCGGTGCACGGCCGCGTCGACGCCCGCGATGTCCTCCAGACCGGCCGCTTCGACCTGGAACGCGCCCAGCAGGCACCGGGCTGGGTCCAAGAACTCAACGGCGACCACGTCCCGGAGACCGAGGAGTACGGCATCTCCTCCCTCGTCTTCCGGTCCGCCGCCCCCTTCCACCCCGTCAGGCTCTGGGACTTCGTCACTCGGGAGCTGGACAGCGGATCGCACGGACGCATCCTGCGCTCCAAGGGCTTCTTCACCCTGGCCGGACGCGACGGGGTGACGGGCCTGTGGTCCCAGGCCGGCTCCGTCGCCCGGTTCGAGCCCTCGGGAACGCGGGACGGTGAGGTGCCGTACGCGCAGGAGGTGGTGTTCATCGGTGTCGGCCTGCGGGCGGACACCCTGCGTACCGCCCTGGCCCGGTGCCTCATGGTCGGGGGAGAGCCGGAGCCCGCGTCCGATCCCTTCCCCGGATGGGACACCGGAGAGGTCTGCGAACTCGAGCACGCACACGGATCGCCGCCCCTCGCGACAGCCGTCTGACCCACACGGGGCGGCCGAGCGTGTTCGGGGCGCCCCGCCCGGCCGTCCCCACTGTGACGGAGGCACAGCGATGTACGGAACGACCCGCGGCGAGTGGCGATCCACCCGGCAACGGGCGGCCGTCCTCGCGGCGTTGGCCACCTGCGACGGTTTCACCTCGGCCCAGACCCTGCACGCGGCGCTCACGGCAGACGGGATCGAGGTCGGCCTCACCACCGTCTACCGCACACTCCACCTGCTGGAGACCGCGGGCCAGGTGGACATGGTGCGCGACGGCGACGGCGAACGTCTCTACCGGCCCCGGCCCGCCGATGGTCACCGGCACTATCTGCTGTGCCGACAGTGCGGACTCAGTCTCGCCGTCGACTCCGAGGAGGTCGAGCGGTGGGCGGCCGAGGTCACGCGTTCCACCGGCTTCCACGCCGTGGACCACACTCTCGAACTGACTGGGGTGTGCGACGACTGTCACGCCGGCTGACCGGCCGCACTCCGGCAGAACCAGACTCGGGACCTGCAACTGCACTATGCAGCCCGCTACATGATGACCTCTTGGTCAACATCGACAGCCAATCACTTAGAGTGCTCCCCCTATGAGCACACGTGTTCACATAGGGGGGAGAGACAGGATGCGTCGATTTTTTAGGCTACTCGCGGCATTTTGTGCCGTGATAGCCGGACTGCAGGTGCTTGCCGCGCCATCGGCAGGCGCTGCAGAGGTGTCACAGGACGCCGAGGCAATCGCCAAATCGGCCGGTCAGAAGTGGGCCTTGAAGTCGCTGGCGACCGGGAAGTACGTCTCCGTCGCGCTCCAGGAGACGGACACGCAGTTGCAGTGGCGGCTGCAGGCCCGCGCCGATTCGGTCGGCTCCTGGGAGCGGCTCACGCTGCACACCAATCACAGGGCGAAGACAGTCGGCTTCCGGTCCGAGGTCACCGGATTCTTCGTCACGGCGGAGTTCCAGTACGGCGGGGAACAGAAGGGGATGCTCAGGGCTCGGGGCGCCGGGCTCGGGCTGTGGCAGCAGTTCACACCGGTGTTCTACGCCACGGGGGCGCCGTCGGGGTCACCTGCGGGGTCGCGGGTGCTGGCGTTGAAGGTCAGCGAGACGGACGGCACGACACCGATGTACGTCTCCGCCGACGCGAGCGAAACAGGCGACGGTCTGTTGCGGGCGCGGGCCACCTCGGTCGGCTCCTGGGAGAAGTTCGTTCTGGAACCCGTGACCAGTGCCGGCGGCGGCGCCCTGCCGACGCCGGGCCCGGCGGCCGCATCGACTCTCGACGTGATGTCGTGGAACGTGTGCGCGAACAACAACGACGATTGCGGGTGGAGTGACGAACGCGCCGGTTACGCTGAACTCAACGAGCAGATCCAGAGCCGGCTCAAGGATCCTGATGTCATCTTCTTCCAGGAGTTCTGCGAGAAGCATGCCAAGCGCGTCGAGTGGATGCTCGAAAAACCTGTAGCAGAAGGTGGCACTGGGCGCGGGTGGGATGTGCGCTTCGCCCCCCTCCACCACCAATCGGGCGGTCCCCCGGTCCAGAAACAATGCGCCATGGGGCCCAAGCCCGACAGCGCGGACCGGGGAGCTTACGGCGTGGCCATCGCGGTGCCCGACGAGAACGCCTGGTACAAGCAGCACGCCCTCTCGTCTCCGGACACCTCCGAGTTCGAGGAGCGTTCGGCTCTGTGTGCCGCTCTGCCTTCACGGGCCGTCATGGTGTGCAATGCCCACTTCAGCGCGGGCGGGGCGGACTACGGCGACAAGGACGGGGTGTGGCGCACCAAGCAGGCGAAGGAGCTCGGGGGCATCGTGGCAGAGTACGAGAAGAAGGGTTACCGGGTCGTTTTCGGCGGTGACTTCAACTCCGTACCGCCGGACTACACGCAATCCGATGGCCCCAACACGGTCCTGACCGACACCTACGCGGCGCACCGTGAGTGCGACGAAGGGAGCATCGCCGGGAGCCCCCGGAACGGCGAGGTGACGAAGCCGCTCAGTGGCCGGAAGATCAAGATCGACTACATCTTCGCCCCGGACACCGCACAGTTCACTTCGTGCACTGTCACCCCCGACGCCGGAAAGTCCGATCACTACCCGATCTACGGGACGGTGAGCCTGCCCGGCGCCTGACGGCCACCGGCTCTCGCACGACGTTCGCCCCGTGCGAGAGCCCTGCAGGTCGCCGGATCACCGCCGATGTCCTGCACCCGGCATGCTGCCCGCACCCTCACTCCGCCTTCCTGAACAGCTCCGACATCCGGTCCCCCGCCTCATGGCCGAGCAGCTCCGCCGAGTCCGCCGCCATCAGGCCGACCCGCCCGGCCAGTTCACGGCCGTGGACGTCGACGGCGGCCTCGATGAGCCCGGCGAGCGCCTCCAGGGCGTCGCGGGCGCGGGAGCGGGCGACCGCTGCGCAGCCGACGGCTATCAGTGCGGTCGGCCACCACCAGCAGGCGAGCAGGGCGTAGCCCACGGCCCAGGCGGCGAGGCGGGCGGCGGTGCTGAAGGAGTCGTGCGCCGACTGGATGTGGCGTACGGCGGGTTCGGGGAGGATCAGCCACAGGCGGGGCCAGAGAGCGGCGAGGTCCACGCCGTAGGCGGCCTCTACGCGGTCCGCCGTCGCCTGCATGCGGTCGCCGTACCAGGTGGGGCGGGTGGGCCGGCGCAGCGCCACGCGGTTGCGGGCGTCGGTGAGCGCCTGGATCTGTGCGAAGGACCGTGCCGGGGTCGCCACCGCGTGGCCGTCTTCGGCATCGGTGTACGTGAGGGGGTAGGCCGCATCCAACTCCTGCTCCCTGCGCTCCCACTTGCGCCTGCGCCGGTCGGCAAGGGCGTGCGAGAGCGGGTCGCGTGCGACGCGCAGCCAGTACTGCTCGATCACGCCGCCGAGGAACTGCGCGGCGAGTGAGGCCGCCGTCGCGGTGAGCAGGATGAGTGCGACCACGAGTGCGGCGGTCCCGGTGTGCTCGAGGGCGGGGCGGGCGGCGAGGTCGTCCAGGGTGGTGCGCAGTCGGTCGACGTCGTTCCAGCGGCGGTGTCCCAGGGTGGTGCCGACGGCCGACGCGGCGAGGAAGAGGGCGCCGGGCAGGACCAGCAGGTTCAGCCAGCGTTCGGCGAGTTTGCCGCCCAGGGTGGCGAGGAGAGGGTTCATGCGGGCGGGGTCACTGTGCGGGGCCCAGGCGGCTCTTGTGCATACGGGTGTCGTTGACTGCGCAGTGCGGGGCAGGGCGCAGGTCGCGGGCCCGTGCCACGCGGGTGCACCGGGTCGGTCCCGGGCATACGGCCACCTTGATGTGGGGCGTGACGCCAGGGACTTCCCCGCTCCGGGACCCGTTGACGAGGCCGCGTGCGTCCCCGGTCTGGCGCAGCAGCATGTCCAGGGCATCGAAGCAGGCGGCGAGTTCGTCGGCGTCCGCGCCGGATCGCAGCAGGTCCCGTGCCTGTTCGGCCCTCTCCCGGACTCCCGGCTGCCGCAGGTCCTCCGCCGAGCCGAGCAGGGCGCACAGCGCCGCTGCCGCCCTGCGGTCGGGTCGGGGGAAGCCGGGAGATGCAGTCATGGTCCAAGTGTGCCGTAAATCGTGCAGAGTTACGGGGGAAGTTGACGTGCCGTCGGAGGTGGCGGCCGGGGGGAGCGAAGCCGTGAGGTACGACCGGGAGTGGTTCCTTCAGGCGATTCGCGTGCGCCTGGGCCGGGCCGACAGGGCGGACGGGAGCGTGGATGCGGACGTGGTGTTCGGCCCCGTCGCGGATGCCGAACTCCGGGGGCTGCTGCGCACCTGCGATCCCAGCACCGACATGGAGGCCCGGCACGTGGCCGGCTGGCTCTGCGCCGCCCGGGCGATGGCCGCCCCGTGGGATGACGGCGGGGTCCACGGGGCGATGTCCGGGACGCTGCTCTACCCGGTGTGGGTCGCCGATCCCGGGCTGGTGCCTCCGGAGTTGGCTGCGGGTTACGCGTCGAACGATCCCGCCGTGCACCCCGACCCGGCGAACGCCGACGGCCCCCACGAGTGGGCGGCCCAGGTCGCCGCGTTCGAGATCGTCATGCAGGGGCGGCAGCACAACCCGCCGCCGGGCGCGCCCGAGGACGTGCGCCGACTCCACGAATTGGCCATGGTGGTGGACGCCATGCCGCTCTCGCCCGACGCCAAGCGCGCCAGCTCGATCGGGCTCGGCAGCCTCGCCGTCCTCGCGACCCCGGAGTACGACCCCTGGTTCCCGGGCCGGCTCAGAGGTGTGGCCGCCATTGTGACCCTCACGGGGGCGACCTGGCCGTTCGGGGACCTGTCGGACGCGGATCCGGTCCGGTTCATCCGCCGTGCCCTCAAGCGGATCCCGGCCGACTCCCCCGAACGGCCCCGCGTTCTCGGCGGTCTGGGCCGCCGTGTCCTGGACCGCTACCTGGACTCTCACGATGCCGAAGACTTGCACGAGGCGGCGGGCATCGCGCGCGACGTGCTGGCCCAACTGCCGTACGGCGACTCGTATTTACCCCCCGGCTTGAGCGCCTTGGGGTCAGCACTGGTGTTGTTGCGGCAGGTGGAGGGGGCGACGCCCGAGGAGTGCGACGAGGTGGTGGACGTGTGCCGCCGAGCTGTCGCCGGCCATCCCAAAGGGCTCACGACGGCAGGCCACGACCTGGGCATGGCGCTCGTCCTCAGGGCGCACCACACCGGCCGCGCGGCGGATCTGGACGAGGCGATCTCCGTCTTCACCGAGGCCCTGCGAACGGCAGAGAATACGGGTGAGACCGCCGCCCTGCGCAACGCACTGAGCAACGCTCTGCGCGCCCGCTCCGTCGCGACCGGCTCCCGGGCCGATCTGGACGAGGCGCTCGCCCTCACCGACCGCTCCCTCACCTCCCGGGAGACGACGGACGGCCCGCAACTGCCCCTCATCGCTCCCGCGATGGCCCTCTACAACCGCTACCTCCTCGACCCGCCGGCGAACGGGGCGGATCTGGACGAGGCGCTGCGCCAACTGCGGCGCGCCGAGGAGCTCATGCCGCCGGGCCACCCGGACCGTCCCGCAGCGCTCGACGACCTGGGCCTGGTCCTGATGGCCTGCTATCAACGCTCAGGAAGGTCGCAGGAACTGAACCAGGCCGTGCTGGCTCATCGGGAGTCGGTGGCACTCACCCGGGAGGGACACGGGACGCTGGGACTGCGGCTGCTCAACCTCAGCGCCGCCTTGAGTCTGCGGCACCGGCTGACCGAGGACGGCGACGACCTGCGCGAGACCCGGGAGTGCCGGCAACGGGCCTTCGAACTGCCCGGCATGGGCCCCGCACACCGGGCGGCGCTGCTGAGTTCGATCGGGCTCAGCCTCATGGCAGGCAGCGAGCGTGACCCCGACCCCGTGGCCCGGCTCGACGAGGCGGTAGGGCTGCTGAGGGAGGCGCTCGCCCTCACTCCGCCGGGCGACCCGAGGCTGTCCCGGCGCCGCCAGGGCCTCGCCGCCGCCCTGATGAGCCGCGTCTCACACACGCTGCAATTCGACGGTGCCCGCGAGGCCCGCGAGCTGACCGACGCGGTGATCGCGGCGCTGCCCCCGAGCTCCCCCGACCTGCCCGGTGCCCTCACGGTGGCCGCGGGCGCACGGCGCCTGAACCCCCGAATCCTGCTGTCGTCGTCCGCCCGGGACGACGTGGTCGCGCTGTATCGCCGGGCGCTCGAGGCTACTCCGCCCGGCCACCCCACGAGCACGCAGCGCCTGTCGAACCTCGGCGCTGCCCTGCGCGACCTGGGGCCCCGCCGCCGTCGCCGTCAGGCCGACCTGGTCGAAGCGGCCGAGCGGTTCCAGCAGGCGGCCCTGGAGCAGCAGTGCGCGCCCGTCCTGCGTCTGGACGCCGCCCGGTCCTGGGGCGAAGTCCGGGCGGAACTGGGTGATTGGGGCGGCGCCCTGGACGGCTACGTCGTGGCGGTCGACCTGCTGCAGTCGGTCGCGCCCCGTCATCTCGTCCGCGACGACCAGGAGTTCCTGCTGAGCCGTACCGTAGGCCTCGGCGCCGCTGCCGCTGCCTGCGCGGTGCGCTGCGGCCGGCCCGGGCTCGCGGTCGGACTGCTCGAACAGGCAAGGGGCGTGATCCTCTCCCATGCCTTCGACGCCGACAGCGATCTGACGCGGCTCCGGGAGAGTGCCCCCGGCCTCGCCGACCGCTTCGAGGAGCTCCGAGAAGCCCTCGACACGGCGACCGACAGCCAGGGGTTCCTGTCGGAGGAACCGTCCGGTCCTGCCGACGCCCCCACCGGCGCCCCAGCCGACGCCCGCGCCGATGTACGGCAGCAACTGGCCGCCGAGTGGCGGGACCTCACCGCCCGAATCCGCGCCGAGCACCCCGAACTGGGCCTGCTGCGTCCGGTGCGCGACTGGGACGAGGACGAACTGCGCGCCACGGCCGCGGCGGGCCCGGTGGTCCTGGTCAACGTCTCCCCTTACGGCAGCGACGCCCTGATCGTCACCGAGCACTCCATCGACGCCGTGCCGCTCCCGGGCCTCGACCCACGGACGACGGCGACACGTCGGCAGACCTTCCAGGACGCACTGCTGCGCATCGAAACACCCGGCATCTCCCGCAAGCAGTCGCAGCGCGCGCAGCAGGACGTACGCGAAACCCTCGCCTGGTTGTGGCAGGCGGTCACCGGCCCGGTCCTCGACCGTCTTCCCGCGGCCACCCGTGTGTGGTGGTCGCCCGGCGGCCTCCTGGGCACACTGCCGCTGCACGCGGCGGCGCCCGCCGGCGCCGCTCCTGGCGCCCTGGACCGGGTGGTGTCCTCCTACACGCCGACCCTGCGTGCCCTGCACCATGCCCGGCGACGCGCCGCCCGCCCGGCGGGCACCGCAACCCTCGTCGTCAGCGTCGCGCAGGCCACCGGACAGGCCCCGCTCCCCGGCGCACGCCGCGAGGCCGAGCACCTGGCCCGCCTGCTCCCCCACACCACGCTCCTTGCGGACGCCTCCGCCACACACACCGCGGTCGTCTCGGCCCTGCCCCGCCACGCCTACGCCCACTTCGCCTGCCACGCACTGGGCGACCTGCAACGCGCCTCCGGCAGCCGGCTCCTCCTGCACGACCACAACGAACACCCGCTGACCGTGCGCGACCTGGCCCGACAGCGGCTGCCGTCGGTCCAGCTCGCCTACCTGTCCGCCTGCGACACCCTGCGCACCAGCCCCGAACTCGCCGACGAGGCCGTCCATATCGTCAGCGCCTTCCAGATGGCCGGCTTCCCCCATGTCGTCGGCTCCCTGTGGCACGTCGACGACGTGATCGGGGCGCAAGTCGCGCTCAGCGTGTACGAGACCCTGAACAGGGACGACGGCACCCTCGACGTCGCCCGCACGGCCGAGGCACTGCACCGCGCCGTCCTCACCCTGCGCGACACCTATCCCCAGACGCCCACCCTGTGGGCGTGCCAGGTGCACGCGGGACCCTGATCTGGTCCTCGCTGAATACACCTGGGCTACTTACACCGGAAGATTGAACAGATTCGACCGCTTTGTTGAGTTTTCGAATGTTCTATTGCGTTCTGTCGGTGGTGGGGAGGACGCTGCGGGCGCACGGAATGCCGTGGCGCTTGGAGGCTTGGTGAAGACAGCCCGATGCACGGTGGTACCTACGGTGGCGCTCTGCGCCCTTCTCACCCTCGGCGGCTGCGGTGAGGACGAGGGCGGGGCAGACGACACGTCGGCGGGGCCCGGCACCTCCGTCGGCGGCGGCCCCGGCGATCAGAGGCCAGGCATCCCGGCCGCGCTGATCGGAAGCTGGAGCGGTGGCATCACCGACGGCTACCGGTCCTCCGTCTACAGCTTCAATGGGGACGGAAAGTACAGCATGGACATCAAAGACGTACGCATCACCGGCCGCTTCTCGGTCAGCGGAAACCAGCTCACGACGTATCCGGACGCGGGAATGGGACACACGTACCAGTGGGGCATCGGGCAGGACGGCTACTTGTACCTCGATGGCGAGAGTTACGTGCCGTTCAACTGAGGCCACGCAGGTGGCCGGGAACTCCTCGTACGGCTCTTGTCGTCAGGCAGGGCGTCGCACCCGCTCAGCGATCCCTCGGGTCAGCTTCAGGTGATCGTCCTCCAGGTTCCACTTCCCCTTCTGGTACGCGTGATTGCTCACCCAGAACACCATGATCCCGTCGCGGCGGAACTCCGCGGCCATCGCCAGCGACCAGTCGTTGCCCCCGTCGTGCCAGGCGACCCGGCCGTCCTTGGAGTCGACGACGACCCAGCCGTAGCCATAGGCCCCTTCAAGCTCCGGCACCCGTACCTGCGGGGCGAACAGTTTGCGCTTCGCGGCCGCGGACAGGACGCTGTCGCCGGTAAGGGCACGATGCCAGCGGAACATGTCCCGGGCGGTGGAGAGCATCCCGCCGTTGCCGCGCAGATTCCAGGACGGCCCGTCGGGCGCCCACGGATGGTCCATCGGCCGTCCCTGCGGGCGCCCGTGGCGGTCGTACTCGACGGCGACCTGCTCGCGCTTCCACGCGGGCAGCACGTAGCCGGTGCGGGTCATTCCGGCGGGCCGGAACAGGTTCTCGGAGAGGTAGCGTTCGTAGCTCTGGCCCGAGACCCTCTCGACGATCGCGGCGAGCACGCTGTAGCCGGGATTCGAATAGTGGAACTCCTTGCCGGGAGCCGACTGCAGACGGGCCTTCATCACCCGGGCCAGCAGTTCCGTGCGCGACAGCGGGTCGTAGTCGTCGCCGAGCGTTTCGGGCAGGCCCGCGGTGTGGGTCAGGAGCTGGTGCAGGGTGATGGCCCGCTTGTCCCTGGGGACGGAGCCGAGATGCGCACCGATCCGGTCGCTCACCCGGAGCTTGCCGCTCATCTCCAGCTTCAGGATCGCGGCGGCGGTGAACTGCTTCGTGATCGACATGACGTCGTACACGGTGTCGCAGGTCGCGGGGGTCTTCGCCGCGCGGTCGGCGAGTCCGCGCCCCGCGCAGTGCTTGAGCTCGCCCCCTCGGGCGGCGGCCACGGTGAGGCCGGCCCCCCGGGGCAGTACCCGGTCGAGGTAGCGGTCGACGTCCGGGTCCGCCGGGTTCCGGCTTGCCGGGGTCTCTCTCGCCTTCCCGCCGCCGGGCCCTGTTCCGGCCACGGTGTGCACGTCCGAGCATCCGACGAGGGTGAGTACGAGTAACAGAGCGAGGGAACCGACGCGGCCCACGTATGCCTCCAAGACAACGACGACAGATGTGAGACCAAGGCTGATCGCCGCTCCCGGGCTCGTTCAACGGATGAGCTGTTCGAGCTTGTGCGAGTTCCCGTATACACAGGTCAGCGACGCACACCGGAACCGGAGGGACCCGCATGACGCCACCGCCCGTGCCACCCCGCACCGCCCAAACGCCCGCGTTCATGGCGGAGTTGCGCCGCCTCAAGGCCTGGTCGGGCCTCAGCTACCGGGAGCTGGAGCGCGCGGCTGCCACGGCGGGTGAGGTGCTGCCGTATTCGACGGCCGCGACCATGCTGCGCCGGGACCGCCTGCCCCGCGAGACCGTCCTCGTCGCCTTCGTCGTCGCGTGCGGTCTCGACGCCGACGACACCCGGCGCTGGGTAGCCGCTCGCCGGGAACTGGCGATGGGCGCCCAGCCACCCGCACCACTCACACCACCCACCACACCACCCGCCATACCTGCCGCGGAGCCGCCCGTGCGGCGACGCCGGCCGCGCTTGCCGCTCGCGGTTCTCGGCGCGGCGACGGCCGTCGCCATCCTCGTCGGCGCCAGCGCGGCGGCCGTCGGCACCACGACCGTGCAGGAAGAGCAGACGGAGGTCAGCACACAGCAGCCATGAGAGAGCCACTTCCGATCCTCGCCACTGGCTCGGCCAGTCACCCGCCTTCATCGAGCGCGAACGCGACGGCCCCGTCCGGGCAGAGCCGGACGCCATGAAGGAAGGCGCTCTCGAAGGCCTCGTGCCCGAGCGCCTCCCGCGCCCGCCGCTCTCCCCCCTCATGAGGGGCCCTCCAGTACGTCGAACCGAACCACGGGAGTCCGATCATGTTCCACCCCTCCTCGGCCGCGCCGAGCAACACGGCCGCACGGTAGCTCTCACCGTCGGCGGCGGCGATCCAGCCCAGCAGGTCGACGATCATGGCGATTCCCAGGCTGTCGCGGAAGTCCCGCTTCATGCGCAGGCACTTACGGGCGTGCCGGGCCGCGACCGCCCGGTCGCCTCTGGCCCATTCCGCGAAGGCCTGCACGTAGAGGGCATAGGCGAGCGTCCACTTTTCGTCGTGTGCGTCGCAGATCCCTCGCGCCTTACGGCAGAGCTCGATCGCCCGGCTCGGCTCGCCGATGAAGACGCTCGCCATGGCGAGCTGGACCTGCGCCATGATGACCACACTGTTCACCTCGCCGAGCGAGGCGTACCGGGCGAGGGCCTCCTCCAGGAGGAGGCGCGCGCGCTGCGGGTCGTCGCGGAGCAGGGCGGCAGCGCCCGACATGTGAGTGCCGTAGGCCTCGGCTTCGTCGTCACCGAGCCGCCCGGCCAGCTGCCGGCACTCCTCCGCTCTCGCCACGCTCTCGGCGAGGTCCCCGCGCAGATAGGCGATCCGGCTCATCACCCACAGTGCTTTGGCGCGTGCCCGGGACGGTTCGGAGGCGAGGGACAACGCCCGCCCGAGCCAGTGCTGTGCCTCTTCCACGTGGCCGCAGCCGATCCAGAAGAAGTGCAGTGCGGCGGCCAGGCGGGCACCGGCCCGGCTCTCCCCCAGGGTGGTCAGGCAGAAGTTGAGGGCCTCGCGGAGGTTGACATGCTCCAGCCGCATGCGGTCCGCCCAGTCCGCCTGCCGGGGTCCGAACCACTCGGCCTCGCCCTGTTCGGCCAATGCCAGGTACCAGTCGCGGTGACGACGCCGGAGAGTCGTCTGCAGACCCCCGTCGCACAACTGGTCCCGCCCGTAGGCGCGGAGTATCTCCAGGAGCCGGAATCGCACGCATCCCCCGGACTCCTCGCGGATCAGTACCGACTTGTCGACGAGACCGTCGACCAGGTCCAGGATCTCCGTGGCCGGGAGGTCGTCTCCGGCGCAGACGGCTTCGGCCGTCTCGAGGTCGAAGGTGTCGGTGAAGGTCGACAGCCGTGCCCAGAGCAGACGCTCGCTGGCGGTGCACAGGTGAAAGCTCCAGTCGAGCGTCGCCTGCAGCGTCTGGTGGCGTGGCAGCGCGGTGGGCCGGGCTGTCGCCAGGACGCCGAACCGGTCGTCGAGCCGCGCCAACAACTGTTCGGGAGACAGCGCCCGCAGGCGTCCGGCCGCCAGCTCGATCGCCAACGGGATGCCGTCGAGCCGTTGGCAGATCCGGGTGACGGTCGCCTGGTTCTCCGGTGAGATCGAGAACCCACAGGGAACCGCGGCGCGCGCCCGGTGTTCGAACAGGGTGAGTGCGGCATCCCCCTCGAACTGGCGCCGGATTGATGTTTCGGGGTCACGCACGGCCTCCGCCGGCACCCACAACGGCGGCACCGAGACGATGTGTTCACCGTCGATGGCCAGCGGCTGCCGGCTCGTGGCGATGACCCGCAGGCCGGTGGCCGCACGCAGCAGGGTGTCGACGAGCACGGCACAGGCATTGAGCAGGTGTTCGCAGTTGTCGAGGACCAGCAGGAGTTGCCGGTCCTGAAGGTGCTTGACCAGAGCAGCCAACGGCGCTCGATTCGTCTGCTCGTGGATGCCCAGGGCGGTGACCACGGCGTGCGCGACGAGGCCGGGATCGGACAGCCCGGCCAACTCGACCAGCCACACGCCGTCACGACATGCCGGCTGGAGGTCCGTCGCGGCGCGCAACCCGAGTCTGGTCTTGCCCACACCGCCGACCCCGGCGAGTGTCACGAGCCGCCCGGTCAGCAACAGGCGTCTCACCTTGGCCAGTTCGCGTTGACGGCCCACAAAGCTGGTGAGTTCCGTGGGGAGGTTGCCCAGTGCCCGCAGCTCGATGCTGTCGCCGTGGCCAGTGCCCTCCCCCTCCGGGGCGGCCAGCACCGGAGGCGATGCAGCCACCGGAACCAGAGCGGCATCCGCGGTCAGGATCTGTTTGTGCACACGCTGCAGTTCCGCACCGGGCTCGATTCCGAGCTCGTCAGCCAGCAGGCGGCGGGCATCGCGGTAGACCTGCAGGGCCTCGGCCTGCCGGCCCGAGCGGTGCAGGGCGCGCATGAGCAGGCCGTACAGCCGCTCGCGCAGCTGATGCGCGGCGATCAGCCGGCGCAGGTCGCCGACCAGATCCGCATCGGCATCCAGCGCCAGATCCATCTCGATGCGCTCCTCCAGCACGCCAAGGCGGTATTCCTCCAGCCGGCCCCGCTCGGCGTCCAGCAGGGGTCCGGCCAGCCCCTCGCACAGTCGGCCACGCCACAGCCTCAGCGCGGCGCGCAGCGCCTCTGCTGCCGCGGGCGAGTCTCCGGCGGCTCGGGCGGAACGCCCCCGCTCCACCTGCTCGGTGAGCACTTCCAGGTCCAGCCCGCCGGCCGGCACCCTCAGCAGGTAGCCGGCCTCGGTCCAGGTCAGCAGCCGTGACGGCGCGCGGGCCGGGCGGCAGGGTTCCAGGACCCGGCGCAGCCCGGCGGCGTGCCGCTGCAACAGGTTCACGGCCCGTCCCGGAGCCGCCGCCCCCCAGACCGCGTCGATCAGTCTTTCCCGTGGCACCGGTCGGTTGGCGTGCAGCAGCAGTACGGCGAGCATGACCCGTTGCTGCACCGGCCCGGCGTCAAGCTCTACCCCGTCGCGCCAGACCCGGAGCGGGCCGAGCACCTCAAACCGCAGCGTTGCAGGCGTTATGTGATCGCCCATCACCGCCTCCCCCGTGAAGCAGTCGCCCTCAACCTAACCGGCGCAACGCCTCCGGGGACACCCATCAGACGCTCCCCGCGCCCGGTGCTGCCGGTGCTGCGACCCGTCCTGCACCATTGGCCCGCACGATGAGGCCGGTGTCCCACCCGAGCCGATGACGGCAGCGTCCGCGACACAGGAGTCAGCCCGGGTGCTGCTGGCGGCCGTCTCCCTACGTCAGTGCACCGTCCAGCCAGCGGTCGAAGAACCTTCGGCTCCGGGTTTCGAGCAGGGCTGCGTGCCGGCGGGTGTCAGCCCGGATCTCGTGTACGGACACACCCGGCGCCTGCGATATCTCATAGGCGTGGCCGATCAGCCAGGATTCGATGTCGGCGCCGCGTACTTCCGCGTGGAATTGCAGTCCGAGGACACGGCGCCCGACCGCGAAGGCCTGGTTCTTGCAGGCGGGTGTGGAGGCGAGATGTACGGCTCCCGCAGGCAGGTCGAATGTGTCGCCGTGCCAGTGCAGTACAGGTGTGGTCACCTCGGCGAGAGGTGAGTCAGTACCCGCCGCGGACAGGTCGACGGCTTGCCAGCCGATCTCCTTGGCCTCGCCCGCGGAGACTCCGGCGCCCATCGCAGCAGCGATCAATTGCGCGCCCAGGCAGATGCCCAGCAGGGGTTTCTCGCAGGACAGGCGGGATCGGATCAGAGCCAACTCCTCCTCCAGGAAGGGATACGCGGCGGTCTCGAGCGCTCCCATCGGCCCGCCGAGAATGATGAGCAACCGGGGAGAGCGCCGTTCGACCTGCTCCAGAAGTCGCCCCCTGCCTGCATCCACGTAGGTCACGTCGATGCCCCGGTCCCTCAGTACCTGCTCCAGGGAACCCAGGTCCTCGAAGGCCACGTGCCGGATTGCCACAGCTTCTGTCATCTCGATCGTCCTCAGGATTCAGTGGTCTGCCGGGTGGTCTGCCCGGCCCCTCCGGCCGGCGTTGCTTCCCCGTGCAACTCCGTTCAGAGGTCCAGCACGAGTCGCGTGCCACGGGCCCGGGAGACGCAAATCATCATGCTCGCCCCGGACGCCCGCTGCTCCTCGGTGAGCATCGAGTCACGATGCTCGGGGGCTCCTTCGATGACGCTCGTCTCGCACGTCCCGCAGACTCCTTCGCGGCAGGCGGAGAACGTCAGCACGCCCTCACGGTCAGCCACGTCGAGGATCGACTCGTGCGGCGGGATCGTCAGGGTCAGGCCCGAGCGCCGGCACTCGACCTCGAAGGCCGTCAGGTGCCTCTCCTCGTCGGGTAGCACCGGCCGGGCGCTGAAGCGCTCGGTGCGCAGGCTGTCGGCCGCCCATCCGGCGCTGCCTCTTCCGACAGCGCCGATCAGGGCTTCGGGGCCGCAGCAGTACACCAGGCAGTCCCGGCGCGGCGGGGTCAGTACCTTCGCCAGCGGGAGCAGCCCCACTTCGTCCTGCGGGTAGATGCGCACTCGATCGCCGTAATCCGTCAGCTCGTCGAGGAAAGCCATCGAGGCCCGCGACCGCCCACCGTAGATCAACTCCCAGTCCCGGCCCTCGGCCTCGGCTGATGCCAGCATCGGCAGGATGGGCGTGACGCCTATGCCGCCCGCGATGAAGAGGTAGCGGGCGGCAGGCTCCAGCTGAAACTGGTTTCTCGGGCCCCGGACGCGCACGGTCGCTCCGACGCCGAGTGCCTGGTGCACATGACGAGAGCCGCCCCGACCGCCCGGCTCGAGCAGCACGGCAACTCGCCATGTGTACCGGTCAGTCGGGCTGCCGCACAGCGAGTACTGCCGCACCGCGTCGATCTCGGGCAGGATCAGGTCGATGTGGGCTCCTGGTGTCCAGCCGGGGAGTTGGCGCCCCAGCGGATCGACAAGGGTGAGGCTGACCACTCCGTCGGCGGCCCTCGCCCGCTCGCTGATGCGAAGGACAGCGGTGTATTCGCGGCAGGGGCCGGGTGCACTTCGCGCCGGCAGGCCTGCGATGTCAACTGCCATGTTCTGCACACTCCTGTGCTCGGTCTGAGCTTGTGTACGGGGGCGCGGGTGGCCGCGCCCGCGTACAGGGAAGCCGCGCGCAGACAGCGAATCAGGCGATCAGGCCCTGCCGGGAGAAGCTGTCGCGGGCCGCAGCGGAGTCCAGGAGGCCGATTTCTTCCGCCAGCGAGACGATTGCCGAGTAGTCCAGCGACGTCAGATCAGCGGCACCCATGCTTTTGCATTCCTGGAGCATTTCGTCGGCCTGCGGAAACCCGATCTGCCGCAGGAGAGACAGCCAGATGTCCAGCTCACGGTCAGCGAACCAGACCACGGGTTCGGGCAGGACGTCGGCAAAAGCGGCGCGCTGTTGTTCCGTCAGCTCGTGGGAGAACAGCTGGGTCAGGGACCTGAACAGTGGACTGTGCACCATTTCGTCGTGGCGGTGCGCCGCTACCGTCATGCGGTTGAAGGACTGGATGTCCTGGCTTTCGCTGAGCAGATGCAGGTAGTCACTGATGAAGATCTCCGATACCACCGCCGTGGCGAACTGGATCATCCGCCCCTGCCAGGGCTCGCTGCAGCCT
Organism: Streptomyces sp. NPDC055189; assembly: GCF_053606765.1. Lineage (NCBI taxonomy): Bacteria > Bacillati > Actinomycetota > Actinomycetes > Kitasatosporales > Streptomycetaceae > Streptomyces > Streptomyces sp. NPDC055189. Next base: position 101,026 of record NZ_JBSGSG010000014.1, on the reverse strand, counting down.
TGCCGGCGTTCTTCCATATGCCGGACCAGGTTGAACTGAGGCACCACGATGCCTTCCATCCCGCGATGCCTACGCGTCATCCGGCTCGCCTGCTCGACGAGATGAACGTGGTAGACCTCATCCACCATTGTCTCGCAGACCGCTTGCTGCGAGTCGGCCGCACGCAAGCCGGGCATCGTCCCTTTGATGATGTCGAGGCAGGCCGGGTTGACTATCTCCGTCTCTATCTGCACGGTCTTGGCGTTGTACATCAGCCAGCCGCAGCTCAAGACGCGGGACTTCAGCTCAGGCGGGCACGCCTGATACTGCGGCATGTTCCGGAAGGGCAGGAGACTTTCCAGGAAGTCCTCCTTGTCCTCTTCGAAGAACGGTTCCAGTTCCTGTTTCTTCACATAGGCCCGCCGGGGCCAACTGGTGGCCAGCCGCCGCAGCATGAGTTTGGTGTGAGACAGGTCGTCGGTCTCGGCCCGGGGCTCCGGGCCGTTGTCCATGATCAAGGGTTCGGCTCCAATACAGCGGTGTTCACGATCCGGGTGTCCGGGTCCGGCCGCGCCCGGTCACCGATTCCGCCCGGCGGCGAACTCCCCGTGGAACATGCTCAGCCCGTCGTCGGCGTCGTAGACCTTTGCCACCTTGTCCGTACGGGTGTCGATCCGGATGAGGTGATCGCTGACGAAGCTGGAGACGAAGACGGAGTCCTCGTCGAACATCGCCGTGGCCGTGTGGGCGTTGCGGAAGTCGGCCGGCAGTTCACGGCCGGGGCGCAGCCGCTTGACGAAACGGGGCTTGGCGCGGTCCTCGATGTCCCAGATCGAGATGTAGCCGTCCCGTCCGTAGTCGAAGGGGCTCTCCTTTTGCGGACCCCACGAATCCTCTTCCGCCACGTACAACTTGCCGTTCGCGACGGCCACATCCGACGGCGACCTGTACATCCCCGCGCCGCCCGGCGTGCGGGTGGGGCCGATGACGCGTTCGGCGGTGTCCAGATCGGTGTCGATCAGCCAGACACTGGGACCGACGATCGTGGCCCCCGGGAGCGTCCTGGACGTGGACCCGACCTGCATGGCCCCGATGTAGGCGAAGCGGTTGTCGATCCAGGCCGCATAGTGCGCGAAGGCGCCGTACTCGGTTTCCGTCCCCAACGGGATCGTGTGGGTCGCCTGCACTTTCCCGGTGTGACGGTCGGGCCGGTAGACGCGCACCTCGCCGATGTCGTAGTCGTACCCGACGCCGAGTCCGACGGTGCCTTTCGCGTTGAAGTTCACCCCGTGGGTCTGCCTGGTCAGTGCGCGATCCGAGTACAGAATTCGCTGCTCCAGCGTTCCGTCGTGTTTTATCTTGAATCCCCGCACTCGATCGTCCGTGTAGTGCGTGACGTAGGTGAACTTCGAGCGGGGCAGGAAAGTCGGGCCGTGCGTCTGCGTGTAGAGAGGCCTCGTCCACGGCATGATCGGCTGATGGGGAGTCGTCTGCTTGAGGTTCGGCATGTCGGAGGGCGTGCCGGCGACATCCAGCGGAACGATCTGCCTGATCTCCACGTCGGCGGTCCCGGCGTCCCAGTTGATGCCGTTCAGGTGCAGGACGACGATGGAGGCGTTGAAGGGCGGAATAGCGTCCGTGGCGACATACACCGTCTCCTCGTCAGGTGCGATCCACGTGTGCTGAGGGCTGGCCGGCCGCCATCCGTCGATGCCCTCGAGCGGCACCTTAACCAGCTTGTCCTCGTCGGCACTGACCAGAACAAGTTCCTTGGACATCATGTTTACTCCGGTGAGCAAATGCATCCTCTGTCTCTCTCCTCGCTGGACGTTGGCATTCGCGGACATCGCGCAGCGCCGAACCGGCTGCTGACAATTCGTTGTCCGTTCAAGATGACGAGGCGCTCATCGTGCATGTACGGGTTGCAGCAACTGCTGCAGAACTCGTTGCAGCGGCATTGCAGGAGGCCGCTCAGCGAGGCGGGGAATGCACGGCGCGGCGCACACGCCGGGCTCCCCGCGCACGCTGCGGACGCCCCCGCCGAGAAAACACAGTGCGGACATCGATACGTCGAGCTATCGTCTGCGCCATGAAGCGCGCTGCTATGACGACGACGCCGGAGAGTGTCCCGGCGCGCTGACAGCTGTCTGAGTCGAAGCCCCGGGGCGAGTGCCCCGGGGCTTCGCCTTGCGGTCACTCGCCCGATATCCGTGAGGAGACCGCCATGTACGACCACCGCAAGCTCGGCCGTGAACTGGACCTGTTCGACACCGATCCGCTGATCGGCGCGGGCCTGCCGTACTGGCTGCCCGACGGCGCGACCGTACGGCACGCCCTGGAGGAGTACGTCCGCGCCGCCGAGCGGCGAGCGGGGTACCGCCACGTGTACTCACCGGTCCTCGGCAAGCGGGAGCTGTACGAGATCTCCGGGCACTGGGCGCACTACAGCGACGACATGTTCCCCGCGATGGAACTCGGAGGAGATCAAGCCGTCCTGCGGCCCAGCCTGTGCCCTCACCACGCGGTGATCTACCGCGCACGCTCCCACAGTTACCGCGAGCTGCCCCTGCGGATGGCGGAGTTGGGCGGCATGTACCGCTCCGAGCTCTCGGGCGTGCTCGGCGGGCTGACCAGGGTCCGCGCGATCCAGCTCAACGACGCGCACATCTTCTGCACCCTGGACCAGGTCGCCGGGGAGGCGCAGGCCGCGCTGGAGATGATCCGCCGGGCTTACGAGGCGCTCGGCATCTCCCCGGCCCGCTACCGGCTCTCCCTCCCCGGCCCCGGCGGCAAGTACGTCGCCGCGCCCGAGAAGTGGCAGCGGTCCACCGCCCTGCTGGCCGACGTCCTCGATCGCTCCGGCCTGCCCTACGAGGCGGCCGAGGGCGAGGCCGCCTTCTACGGCCCCAAGATCGACGTTCAGGTCACCGACGGCGCCGGCCGGGAGTCCACCCTGTCCACCGTCCAGGTCGACTTCCATCAGCCCGAGCAGTTCAACCTGCACTACATCGGCGCCGACGGCGCCAAACACCGCCCGGTCATGGTCCACCGCAGCATCATCGGCAGCGTGGAGCGGGCCGTCGCCCATCTCATCGAACAGCACGGCGGTGCCTTCCCCGCCTGGCTCGCCCCCACTCAGATCGTGATCCTGCCGATTTCCGCCGCCGAACTGCCGAACGCCGAAGCTCTCGCACGCCAATGTGCCGATCTGGGCCTGCGTGCCGAGATCGCGGGGCCGGAGCGCGGCAGCCTGGGGGCCCGTATCCGAGAAGCCCGCCTGGTCCCCTACCAAGCCGTCATCGGCGCCAAGGAGGCCGCGGACGATCACGTCGCCGTGCGGCTGCGCGACGGACACCGACTCGACCCGCAGCCGGTCAGCGACGCGCTCACCCGTATCAGCGCTCTCGTCGATGCCCACAGCACCGAGCTGTGGGGCGACGCTGCCCCCTAGCAGGCGGCGCACGGCGAGGAGGAATCGGCCGGCTCCTCACCCCCCATCAGGACACATCCGAACTATTACCCAACTGTCATCCCTTAGGGGAATTGACGGCATCCATGTCACTCACCGTGGGCATGTTCGCTGCGCATATTCAAAGGCAACAGCGAGGAGCCACGGTTGCCCCACAGCGGACCGCCCCCCACCCAACTCACTTTGGACGTCCTGCCCCTGGGAGCACGCAGCGAAGGCATTCTCCGACGCGGGGATCACGCGTTGTTCGGAGTGAGCACGGGCAACAGCTACTTCACCCGCCACCGGCTGGCCAGCGCCCTGGCCTGGGCGGCGGACCGGTTCACCGTCGTGGACGTGGTGCACGCCGATGTCGCCCTGGAGGCGGCGCTGGAGGCTTTTGGCTACGAGCGCCCGGCGGCACGCAGGAGCGCGGCCAAACAGCTGCGCGGGGTCCGCCGGCGCATCGGGGGCGCCCTGGAGGACATCGGACCGGCCGCGATGCGGGTACGGGTGCGGCCGCTGTCCGCATTCCTGGAGCAGCCCGGCTACCGGGAAGTGCGGGCACGGGCCGGATCCGCCCTGCGCACCGACATGGAACTGCGCTCCGTCCGGGACGGCATGGCACATCATTTCCTCGTCCAGCGGCTACAGGCGGGCGCGCTTCCTTCTCCCGCACAGGTGCAGGCGGCACTCGACTACATCGACGCCGAACTGCCGTTCTTCGTGGACACTCCCCGCATCCTGGGCGTCGCCTCGTCCGTCCACTGCTACCACACCGTTCTGGCACTGGGCCGGCTGCTGTTCTCCGAGCGCCCCACGGGACTGCTGCGCCCGGCCGACGCGCAGGGCTACTCCATCGTCGCCTGCCGCGACTGATCCTCCCCTCCCCCACCGGGCCGGAAGCCCTGGAAGAAGGCAGACCGCCGTGACATCCACCCCTCCTGCGACCTCCGCCGCCGACACCGACACGGTCCCCTACGCAGCCGTGCACTGGCCGCTGTCCCGGCGAGGCGACACCATCCCCGCCGAGTGCGCGCAGTTGCGCCGGGACAGCCCCGTCGCCCGGATCCAGACCCTCACCGGCGACGACGCCTGGCTGGTCACCAGCTACGCACTGGCCCGGCAGGTCCTGGAGGACGAGCGCTTCAGCCTGCGCGAGACCGCATCCCCCGGTGTGCCGCGCCAATACGCCCTGACGATCCCTGCCGAGGTCGTCAACACGATGGGCAACGTCAACAGCGCCGGGCTCCACCAAGAGGTACTGCGTGCTTTCGGACCCCGGACCGGACCCGCGTCCGCACCGTGGCTGGCCCGGCGCGCGCACGAACTGGTCGATGCCATGATCGAGGAGGGGCCGCCGGCGGATCTGCGCGAGCGGTTCGCCGAGCCCTATTCCGCCGCCCTGGTCTGCCAGGTGCTCGGCCTGCCCTACCAGGACGGGCTGCGCCTGATGTCGGGCCTGGACCTCGGCTTCGTCACCAGCCCCGTCGTCTTCGAGGGCTGCACCGCCAACTGGGACAAGGACTATGCCTTCGTCCTGCGGCACGTGAACGCAGAGCGAGGAGCCCAACAGGGCCTCATCAAGCGGCTGTGCGAGCTGCGGGACGATCCCCGGCGCGACGGCGGCGACCTGACCGACGAGATGCTCGCCGCCACGGTCACCTCCCTGTTCGGAGCCGGCGCCATGAGCACTTACGTGTTCCTGCTGCACGCCGTGCTCACCCTGGTCCGCCACCCGGAGGCGATGGAGCACCTGCGAGGACACCCCGAGGCGATGCCGCGGGCAGTGGAAGAGCTGATGCGCTTCACCCTGTCCATCGGCGACGGATTGCCCCGCATCGCCCAGAGCGACGTCCAGGTCGGTGACGTGCTGGTACGGGCCGGAGAGCTGGTTCTGGTCTGCGTGGAGGGCGCGAACTTCGACCCGAAACAGTTCACGGACCCCGAGAGGTTCGACCTCGGCCGCACCCCCAACGCCCACCTGTCCTTCGGAGCCGGCCGCCACTTCTGCCCCGCCTCCGCGATCTCCCGCGTACACGCCGCCGAAGCCCTCACCGTCCTCCTGCAGCGCCTGCCACGGCTACGACTCGCGCTCCCGGCCAACCAGCTGTGCTGGCGCACGGGCAACATCAAACGCGTTCCCGAGAGGCTTCCGGTCCTGTGGTGATCTCACCGGACCAGCCGAGAAGGCCCCGCTCAACAAGCTTCCTGTGACGGAGGGTTCCTGCCTACCGCTGCGTCCACTCGGGTGTCCATGCGGGTGTCCACGTATCGCTGTCGGGGCGGTCGGGCTGTACGGAGCCGAGGTAGTTGCGGAGTGCGGTGAGGGCGGGGTGCGGGTTGTCGCGGCGCCAGATCAGCGAGTGCGGGTAGACGGGCGTCGGGTCGGTCACCGGGATGCGGCGCAGGCCGTGCCCGGCGGGCCAGACGAGACGGGTCTGCTCGCCCATGAAGGTGGCCAGCGCCGGGGTGTCGGCGATGGTGTCGAGGAGCGCGTCGGAGCCGAAGTTGGGGCCGGTCGCCTCGATGGTGAGGCCGAACTCGGCGACGAGATCGTCGTAGTAGGCGGTCCACTCGGCACCGGGGACGATGCCGGGCATCCAGATCCGGTGCCCGGCCAGCTCAGCGAGGGGGACCGACCGGGCGCCCGCCAGCGCATGTGCGGGGCCGGTCATGAGCTGGAGGGGCTCGTCGAACACCCGGACGGACTCGATGTCCTCCGGAAGGGGCCGCCCGGGCACGGCGACGGCGCGGAAGGACGCGTCGATCGCACCGGACCGGATGGCGGCGACGGCCGTCTCGATGTCGAACAGCATCAGCACGTCGAGGTCGATCTCGGGGTGCGCACGGTGGAAGCCGCGCATCAGGCCCGACGTCGCGCCGCGCGAGTTGATCACATCGACGCGCAGCGGACGGCTGTCGCTGCGAACGGACGCGACCGCGCGCTCGGCGACGCTCAGCAGCTCGCGCGCGTGAGGCAGGAACGCCTGCCCGTCGATGGTGAGCTCGGCGCCGCGAGCGGTGCGGGTGAACAGCCGCGCGCCGAGGTTGCGCTCCAGCGTGGCGATGCGTTTGGAAACGGCCTGCTGGGTGACCGCCAGCTCAACGGCGGCTTCCTGGAACTGCCCCGCATCGGCGACGGCGACGAAGGTGCGGACGGCGTCGAGGTCCATGCCGGTCGAGCTTAGTGCACAACATTTGGTTGTGACTTGTTGGCGGATTGGTTATTTGACCTGCTGTTGTGCTGCGGGCTTTGCTCCTGCTGGTCAACTTTGGTTTGTTCGGGCCGGACATGGGGGTGCGCCGGACGGTACTCGCACTGGCGGGCGCGGCCGCGCTGGCCGCAGGCATCGCCCCCAATCGGTGGGTGCGTCCGCCAGTTGACCCTCACGTGGCGTCAGGCTGCATAGTCGGTGCCGTGGAAGATCACTGGACCGTGGGACGCGTGGCCGGCCTGGCCGGAGTGAGCGTGCGCACGCTGCACCACTACGACGAGATCGGGCTCGTCCGGCCCTCGGCGCGGACCGCCGCCGGATACCGGGCCTATGCGGCCGGCGACGTGGAGCGACTGCGGGAGGTGCTGGCCTACCGGCGGCTGGGCTTCGGACTGCGGGAGGTTGCCGAACTGGTCGGTGATCCGTCCACCGACGCGACCGCCCATCTGCGCCGACTGCGAGGCCTGCAGCTGGAGCGGCGTGATCGCGCGGACGCCATGGTGGCAGCCATCGACAGGGAACTCGAGTCGCGAGCGAGGGGAGTGAAGGTGACACCGGAGGAGCAACTGGGGATGCTCGGCGCACGGTTGTACGACGCGATCGGCGGCGCGTACACCGCGACACGGCGTACCGAACCGCGGATCGCCGCGCAGATCTGGGACGCGCTCGGGGACGCGCGGACGGTGCTCAATGTCGGGGCCGGCACCGGCTCCTACGAGCCTGCGGACCGCCATGTGACCGCGGTGGAGCCCTCGGCGGTCATGCGGGGCCAGCGGCCTGCCGGGGCGGCGCCGTGCGTGGCCGCCGCCGCGGAGAGCCTGCCGTTCGACGACCGGTCCTTCGACGTCGCGATGGCCGTCTCCACCGTGCACCACTGGGGCGATCCGCTGGCGGGGCTGCGCGAGATGCGGCGCGTGGCCCGGCGGGTGGTGGTGCTCACGTTCGACACCGATGAGCCCGGCTGGCAGGACCGGTTCTGGCTCACCCGCGACTACCTGCCCGAGTTCGCCTCGGTTCTCGCCACGTTTCCCTCGCTTGCCGGGATGGCCGATGCGATCGGCGCCCGCGCGGAGCCGGTGCCCATCCCGTGGGACTGCGCCGACGGCCTCTTCGAGGCGTACTGGCGCAGGCCCGGCGCCTATCTGGACGAGCAGGTGCGCCGGGCGGCGTCGGTATGGACACGGGTCGGGCCGCAGACCGAGCAGCGGGCGGTGCAACGCCTGAGCGACGACCTCGATTCCGGCCGGTGGGCCGAGCGCAACAGTCACCTCGCCGACCTGGACGCGGCGGATCTCGGCCTGCGCCTGCTCATCGCTTGATCCATGCCGCGGTGTCAGCGCGATGGCGGCTCCGAACGGCCCGCGGGCCGGGCCGGTTGCCCGGCTCGCCCAGCAGCTGCGCTGCCTGCCCAATGCTGTACGCCGACACGCACCGCACTCTAGGCGGCCGGCACCCCACCCGGTCGCCGATCTTGGCGGGCCCGTGACGGTACGAGCCCGCCTGACACGAGCGGCGTCCCCCGTGGCGTCTCGTCATCCGGCCCGCCCTGCCCGGCGAAGGGGTGATCAGTTAGAAAGGCAGGGGCCCGGCCACCGTCCACCGGTGCCTTCGCAACACTCCCCTTCCCGCCGTCGATGCCCACCAGAGGTCCTACGCACATGCCCGCCGCCGCAGCCCCCTGGCTGCTCCTCGCCGTCTTCTCCGGCACCCTGATATCCCTGCAAGCGCGTATCACCGGCGAGCTCGCCGCCGGGCTCGGCGGCGACGGATTCGCGGCCGCGGTGATCTCCTTCGGCTCGGGGTTCGCGGTGCTGGCCCTCGGTCTTCTTGTCCTGCGAGGGCCACGCCGCGGGATCGGCCTCGTCCTCGCTGATGTACGTACCGGGCGGCTCAAGTGGTGGCAGGTGCTCGGCGGCTTCGGCGGAGCGGCCTTCCTGCTCGCGCAGGGCCTGACGGTCGGGGCGCTCGGGGTCGCCCTGTTCACGGTCGCGATCGTGGCGGGACAGGTCACCGGCGGGCTCCTCTTCGACCGGATGGGGCTCGGTCCTGCCGGGCCACAGCGGCCCACGCGGCGCAGGGTCGTCGGGGCGGTTCTCGTGCTCGCGGCCGTGGGCCTGTCGATGTCGGACAAACTGGGCGGCGGATTCCCCTACTTGCTGCTGGTGCTGCCGCTGGTGGCGGGCATCTGCGTGAGTTGGCAGCAGGCGGTCAACGGACATGTGAAGAACGCCGCCGAATCCGCGTACGCGGGCACGTTCTTCAATTTCGTCGCCGGTACCGGCGCGCTGAGTGTGATCTTCCTGGCGCATGCCGTGGCCGCCGGAGTTCCCTCCCGCCTGCCGACCCAGCCGTATCTCTATCTCGGCGGCCTGGTCGGCATTTCCTTCATCACCATCGCGGTCGCCGCGGTCCAGAAGCTCGGCGTCCTGCTGCTCGGGCTGTGCACGATCACCGGCCAGCTGGTCGGCTCGCTCGCCCTCGACCTGCTGCTGCCGCACGGTGATACCCGGGTGACCGCGGCCACGGTGTCGGGCGTCGTGCTCGCGCTTGCGGCGGTCGCGGTCGCGGCGCTCTCGGGCAGCCGGGCGGGCCGCGTCGTCGCTTCGAGCGGCGTGACCTCTCCCGCCGCCACGGAGCCGGTGACCAACGCCGACGCCCGGCGAGGCGAAAGCTAGGATCGCGAACGGCGCGGCACTGACCTTCTACTGGCCGGCTCTCGGGCGCCAGGTGCGGCTGCGGGGGCCGGTGGTCACGGAGCCCGCCGAGCGCGGCGCGGCGGACTTCCTCGCACGCTCGGTCCCGGCACGCGCCGAGGCGGGGACCCCGGCCTGGTCGCCGACGCCTGGACGCTGTACACCGTCGCCCCCGTCACGGTCGAGTTCTGGCAGGCGGACACCAGCCGGGTCCACACCCGGCTGCGCTACGAGCGCGCCGCTTCCGGTGCACCGCGGCAGAAGCACCTGCTGTGGCCGTAGCCCCGCCTGGGGACGCCGGGCCCTATCTGATGGCGGGGTCACGGCGTATGAGGGCGAGGCGAAGAACCCGAACGCCGGTCCCGGGTGACCGAACCGGGCCCGCGCCGACACAACCTCCAAGCGCAACGCCGCACATGCCGCACTCTTTGGCCGATCAGCCAAGCATTCACCAAGCAGCTATGAGATTTTGTGTGGCAGATGCAAGATAGGTGGTGTTGTTCGGGGCGCGGATAACGCAGCTCCCGCCAGGCCCGAAAGGCGAGGTCCCCCATGGTCATGCGCACCTACGACGGCAGCGCCGGTGATGTCGGTGACGGGGTCGCCCGCCCCGCTCATGTCTCTTCTCGCCGCCCCGACGACCGCATCGCGCATGTCATCGCCCGGTCGCTCGGTGTGGCGCGCACGGTCCTCAACGTCGGCGCGGGCACCGGATCGTACGAGAGCAGTGCGCACACGATCACCGCGGTCGAGCCCTCCTTGGCCATGCGCGCCCGGCGTCCGGCCCAACTCGTCACGGCCATCGACGCCGTCGCGGAGGATCTCCCCTTCGCCGACGGGCAGTTCGACGCGGCGATGACCCTGTTCAGCATCCATCAGTGGTCCGACGTCGACGCCGGGCTGCGCGAAATGCGCCGCGTCACCCGCGGCCCCGTCACCGTACTGACCTGCGACCCCACGCGCATTCGCGACTTCTGGCTCTACGAGTACGCTCCCGACGTCCTGGAGACCGAGGCCCGTCGCCACCCGCCCCTGCACCGACTCACGGCCGCACTCGGCGGCACGACCACCGTCCAGCGCGTCCCCATCCCGCTGGACTGCACCGACGGATTCAACGAGGCGTACTACGGCCGCCCCGAACTCCTGCTGGACCCCGCCGTCCGCCAGGCCTGCTCGGCCTGGAGCTTCATCGGCGACCGCGCCCGCCAGGACTTCGACATCTCCCTGCGCCACGCCCTGGGATCGGGCGCCTGGGACGAAGCCTTCGGCCACCTGCGCAACCGACCGTCCTACGACGGTTCTCTCGTCCTCCTGCGGTCCGCTCCGTGACGGCGTCAGGAACACATCCCGCACACAGGAGGCGACGGATGCATGCCCGATTCCGGTCGCGGTAGCGGGCAGACGGCGCCGCCCCGCCGACGCCCGACGCGCTCGGACGCCGAGGACAACCGCGTCCGCATCATCGAGATTGCGAGCACGGCCTTCGCCGGCACCCCCGACGCGACCCTCCAGTCGATCGCGAAGGCGGCCGGCGTGGGCCAGGGGACCATGTACCGGCACTTCCCCAACCGCGAGGCCCTGCTCCTCGCCGTCTACCGGAGTGACGTCGAGGCTCTCGCCGACGCCGTCCCGCGCCTGCTCGAAGAACACGAGCCGCTGGACGCACTGCACCTCTGGTTCGACCGCCTCGCCGCTTACGGCCGCGTCAAGCACGGGGCATCCCGGGCCATCGAGGCCGCCGCGCGCGCGGACCCCGGGAGCCGCCACCGCCCTCCGGTCATCGAGGCGCTGGACCGGTTGCTCACCGCCTGCAAAGACGCCGAACAGGTACGGCTCGACGCCGACGCGGACGAGGTCCTCCTGCTCGTCTCGTTCCTGTGGAGGACCGACAGCCATCCCGGCGGCCGAGAACGCATCGAGCGTCTGCTCACCATCGTCACCGACGGGCTGCGCGCCGTGCCGGTACAGCAGAAGGGGTCGTCCGACCGCGCCCAGCGACACGCAGGGGGTTTCTGACTCGCCTCGGAAATCGAACACATGATCTACTGGGAGCATGGCGCCCACAGAACACACCCCCGACATCGTGCAGACCCAACGCGACTGGAACCGCACCTACGCCGCCCTCGCCGGTGCCCCGGCCATCAGCAACACCGCTCTGCGCCGGCGCCTCATCGGCCTGTCCCGTCACCTGTTCCACGAGGTACCGCGGGCCCAGCTGGCCGACCTGCGCCGTCGCGCCGAGGACCGGTCATGACCCGGCGCTCGTGGGACCTCCGCCCCGGGGCGCGGCGTCAGGCCGCTCAGGCCGCTCAGGCCCGATGTTCGGCGGCGGCCACGGCCAGATCCACAGCGGCGTAGTGGGGGATGCTCAAGAGCGTTGCCGCCGTGTGGGTCCGGCTTCCGGGCGAGATGACGATACGAACCGTCTGCCGCGAGATCAGCCGGTCGAGGACGGCGAAACCGGCGCTGTCGAGATAGAGCACGTTGCTCAGGTCGAGCACGAGGGGACGCGGGCCGGGCAACTCACCGACCTCCGCGGCGAAGGCGTCGGCGTTGGTGGTGTCGATCTCGCCGGTGACCTTGACGACGAGGGTGTCGTCGCTGCTCTCTCCGTCCGCGGGGGCGGCGCACAAGGCGTACACAGACGCGATCATGGGGTTGCTCCCCTGGATGTGGGATCCCCCGGCGGAGCGGCACCTCGCCGGTGGCGCATGGTGACGCGTGTCCCCGTGCTCGAGCGGACGGTCCGGACATGTTCGCTGAGTCCGTTGATCAGCGTGAGGCCGCGCCCCCGGCTGGCCTCCCGGCGGCTGGCCGAGGAATCACCGCTCCAGCGCCCGGCGTCCGAGACAGTCGTCGAGACCATCTCCTCATCGGCGAAGGCTTCGACGGAGATGCTGTTCGCCGCGTTCGACGCACTGCCGTGCTCGATGGCGTTGCCCACTGCCTCACCGACCGCCAGCAGCAGGTCGTACTGGAGCGTCTCGGGCATGCCCAGCTCACTGATCCACGTCCGGAGGCGGTGGCGCAGGTCCGCCATGTGCGCAAAGGCCGCAGGGACGGCGGTCACAAAACTGCGCGGAGTGGTTCCCGTCGGTCGCAGGGCGAGCACGGCGACGTCATCGGTATACCCGCCCTGCGGCGAGAGGGATCTGAGCAGTTCTGCTCCGATCGACCCGACGGGCAGGTCACGGCATTGGCCGGCGGCGGCAGCGAGTCGGGCGAACCCCGCGTCCAGCGACTCCCCCCGCCGTTCGATGAGCCCGTCGGTGTACATGATGAGCAGGGAGCCCGAGGGGAAGTCGATGACGTCCGCGGGGCCGACTTCGTGGGAGGCGGATGCGGCCAGGGGCGCGCACCGGCCGTGTTCGAGGTACCGGGGAGCGCCGGTGGGCGGGACCACCAAGGGGTAGGGATGGCCGGCGCAGGCGTAGCTGATGGTGTGCGCCCGGGCGTCGATCACGGCATACCCGACGGTGGAGCAGGCGGCGCCCGGTACGGAGGACGCGTATTTCTGCAGGAGCCCGAGCACGCGGCGGGGGTCCGCGGCGGACAGGGCCGACACGGTGGTCGCGCTGCGCAGCTTGCTCATCACGGTCGCGGCGGGCAGCCCGTGACCGACGACATCGCCGACCGAGACCGCGACACACGCCGGGTCGTCCAGCGGGATGACCAGATACCAGTCCCCGCCCACCCGCATGGATTCGGCCGCGGGCTCATACAGGGCCGACACCACGGCGGCGGGAGAGCGCCGGTCCAGGTCCAGGAGCTGCTCTTGGAAGTCGGTGGCGATGCGGTGCTCGCGCTGCGCGATGCGCACGCGGTCGACCGCCGTCCAGAGCGTTGCGACGATCCCGGTGAACGTTTCCACTTCGGCGGGGCCGAAGGGGCGGGGTTCGGGCCACAGGAGCGCCACCGCCCCCTGGACGGATCCGGCCGGATCCTTCAACGGGTGGATGAGTGCGGCGCGGACACTGCCTTCCGCGTCGTGGGCCACGACCCGGTAGCGCGCGCCGGCCCCGGCCGTGTCGGGAACAATCATCGGCTCGCCCGAGCTGATCACGTCGGTGAGGGGGATCGGGGCGTCGGGCGCGACGGTGTGGTAGCGATCGCGCAGTTCGGTCGGCACCCCGCCGGCGTAGTGGATGCGGGTCTGGGCGAGCTCGCGGTCCGGCAGCGCGATGGCGGCGGCGCCTGCCTTCAGTGAGCTGCCCGGGGAGGCCAGCAGCGCATGGAGGATGTCCTCGATCGAGGTGGCCGCGCTCAGCCGCCCGGAGAGCTCGGCCCGCTCCGTGGCCTGCTGGGTCTGTTCCTTGTTGCGCTCGCGTTCGGCGCGTTCGCGTTCGGCGGCGGTGATGCGCGCGGCGATGCGGTCCAGCAGGTCCGCGGAGCGGAACGGTTTGGGCAGGTAGTCGTCGGCGCCGCTGGCGAACCCCTCGGCGGCGGCTTCCTCTCCGGCCCGGGCGGAGAGCATCAGGACGGGAATCGAGCCCAGTCGTGGATCGGCGCGCAGCGCGGTGACCAACTCGAACCCGTCCAGGGCGGGCATCATCACGTCGGTCACGATGAGGTCGGGATGGTGCTGTCGGGCACCGGCCAGGGCCGCCGCCCCGTCGGCGAAAACGACGGTGTCCCAGCGGGCCGACACGATACGACGCAGGTGTGCGCGCATGTCGGCGTTGTCATCGGCGATGAGGACCAGGCCCCGTGGCCCGTCCGCGGTGGGATCAGCGGGACTTTCGGTCAACTCGTTCTCGGTCAACTCATGGTCGAGGCCGAGCCATTGCAACGCTTCGGCGACGAAGGGGTTGTCGCTGTCGGGTCGCGGTGCCGGCAACTCGGTGACGCCGCGGATCGTGCGCTCGTCCTCCGGGACCGGCGGGAGGCGGACGGTCACGGTGGTGCCGGCGTCGACCTCACTGACCAGGTCCACCGACCCCTCGTGCAGCTCCACCAGACCGCGTACGAGGGAGAGCCCGATGCCGCTGCCTTCGACGCTGCGGCCGCGGGTGTTGCCCGCCCGGTAGAACCGGTCGAACAGGTTGCCGATGTCTGCCCCGGCGATCCCGGTGCCGGTGTCGCTGACCGTGACACGGACGGCCTCATCGTCCCGGGCCACCTCCACCGTGATGGCTCCGGCGAAGGTGAACTTGACGGCGTTGGACAGCAGGTTGAGCATCACCGTTTCCCACATGCCGACATCGACGTCCGCGATCACGTGGTCGTCGCACCTGAGGACCAGCTCGACTCCCGCCTGCTCGCACAACTCCGTGAAGGAGGAGGCGATCTGCGCGGTCAGCGAGCCCAGGTCGACCAGGGTCCGCACCGGGGCGGCCCTTCCTGCCTCGGCCCGCGAGAAATCCAGCAGGGAGTTGACCAGGCGCAACAGCCGCTGTGCGTTGCGGCGGGCCGTGTGCAGGCGCGCCGCCTGCGCCGACTCACCGGGTGTCTGCGCCAGAGCGTCGTCCAGTGGCCCCAGCAGCAGGGTCAGGGGGGTTCGGAACTCGTGGCTGACATTGGTCAGGAACACCGTCTTCGCCCGGTCGAGTTCGGCCAGGAGGTCGGCGCGTTCCCGCTCGCGCTGATAGGAACTCGCCGTGGCGAACGCCGCCGACATCTGATCCGCGAGCAACCGGCAGAACCCCCGGTACTGGTCGTCCAGCGGCTGGCGCGGATTGAGACCGATCACCACGGCCCCCATCGGCGCGCCCTGCGCCGAATCGGATACGGGCAGCGCCAGGGCCTGCTGCGGGCACAACCCGGCGTCGAAGACCGACGCCAGCGACGGAAGCAACCTGCCCAGGCCCGTCACCAGCAGCATCTCCGACCCGGGCGACTCTGCCGACGCGGGAGGCAGCAGGGCTTGCAGAGAAGGGGGCATCAGCCCGGCCACGCGGGGCGTGCACTGACTGAAGCCACCCTCGTGCGCGCCAGAACCCTCTCCGTACACGGCAAAGAACGGCAGATCCCGCTCGTGCGCCGCACAGGCCGCTACTGCCGCACGGGCAGCGCCCTGAACCGTGCGGGCCTCCATCAGTGCCGAACCCACGGTGTTCAGGATGTTCAGCCGCCGCTGTCCGAGCACCCGCTCCGTGGTCTCGGTGACCGCGCAGAACACGCCGTCCACAGCCCCCGCCGTAGTGATGATCGGGCCGTAGCTGAACGTGAAGTAGCGCTCCTGCGCCTGGCCCGCGGTGACGATCGGCAGCATCAGGTCGTCGGACCAGGTCGCCACTCCCGTCTCGATGACGCCGGCGAGCATGGGGGCGATGGGCTCCCAGATGTCCCACCACACGTCGCGGCCCCTCTCGGCGAACGCCGCAGGGTGTTTCTCTCCCAAGGGGCCGGTCATATAGGCGTCGTTGTAGATGAGGAACAGGTCCTCGGCCCCCAGCCACAGCACGATCGGGAACCGCGACGTCAGCCCCACCGCGACCGCGGCACGCAGCTCGTCGGACCATGTGGACGGAGGGCCGAGCGGATGGGAGCCCCAGTCGTAGGCGGCGAACCGCCGCCCCATCTCACCGCCGAGCAGAGCGGCCGTGGCCAGATCAGGGGGAAGCTCAGGGGCCATCACGCAACACCTTCACGTCGCGCCCCGCTGACGCCCTCGACGCAGCCGCAGGCACCCCCATGGCCACCACCTGACCTCTGCGTAGAAGTAGGACGCCGCCCCCTCCATACTGCCCGGACCCCGGCGCCGCAGACAGGGGGGCCGGCGAACACATTTCGGTGAAGGCGCGCGCGCCGCCACTGCGTGCGACCGCTGCGTCCGGGCCCGCGACCCGCGCTGCTCGCGCGCCGTGGACGAGGTGCCAAGGCCTCGCCCGCACCGCGGGTGCCAAGGCGTCGCCCGCGCCGCGCGGGGTGTGTCACGGGCCGTGCACTTCTACGCCGTGAAGAAGTCGGCGAGCGCGGCGCCGATCCGGCCGGGCGCGTTCTCCGTCGGGATGTGGTCCGCGCCCGGGATACGGATGAGTGCGGTGTGCGGGACCTCCGCCGCGAACCGCTCGGCGTACTCCACCCTCTCGAAGGCGTCGTCCTCGCCCCACAGCAGCAACTTGGGCACCGTGGAGCGCCGCAGCGCGGGAAGGAGATCGAGGGTGAAGCGACTGTCGGCCGCGCCGGCCAGCGCCTGCCAGGAGCGGCGCACCCGCGGATCGGTCCACGGGTCCAGGTAGTCCGCGATCCGCTGCTCGGTGGCGGCACCGGCCAGCGCGTTGGTCACCGCCTGCCGGCGGGCGGCCAGGACATCGTCGGCGCCGGCCTGCCGGGCGCCGCCCTGATTCCGGAAGCGGGCCACGTGGGGCGCGGGCCAGGAGTCATAGGTGACGGAGTTGACCAGGGCCAGCCGGGACACCTCCAGCCGGTCGTGGACGAGCAGGTGCTGGGCGATGGCACCGCCGATGTCGTGGCCCGCCACGGCGACCGCCCCGGAGATCTCCAGCGCGGACGCGAAGCGCGCCACCCAGTCCGCCAGCACCGGGACCGTGGCCGCTTCCGCGGTGAGCTCGCCTCCCGAGCGCCCCAGCCCGGGGAGATCGACCGCGACGGGCCGCAGCCCCGCCTCGGCCAGGCGGCCCATCACCGGCAGCCAGACCCGGCTCCAGTACGTCCCGTGCAGCAGCAGTACGGCCGGACCGTCCTGCTCCACGGTCAGGTAGCTGGCCCATTCGCCGTCGACCCGGACCGCGCCGCGCACCACTTCCGCTTCGGTGGATTCACTCATGGGACCACTGTGACCGGGGGCCGGCCCCGCAGCCGAGAGTCCGGAAAGACACCCTCAGGTACATTCTTGCCATGCCCCTTCACCGGGTCGTGGCCCTCCTCACCCCGCCCCAGTCGCCCTTCGAGCTCGCCACAGCCGCCGAGGTCTTCACCGCCGCCCCGCAGGGTGCACCGGCCCGCTACAGCTTCCGGGTCTGCGCCGAGCAGCCCGGCCGGCTGCCGACCACCGCCGGGTTCACGATGCTCGCCGACGCGGATCTGACGGCCCTCCGGCAGGCGGACACCGTGATCGTCCCCGGCTGGCAGGCGCACGGCACGCCGGTGCCTTCGACCGTCACCCGGGCGCTGCGGGCCGCCCACCAGCGCGGGGCGAGGATCGTGGCCATCTGCACGGGCGCTTTCGTCCTCGCCGAGGCCGGGCTGCTCGACGGCCGCCGTGCCACCACCCACTGGCGCAGCACCGCCCGCCTCGCCGCCGCCTTCCCCGCCGTACAGGTGGACGAGGACGTGCTTTTCGTCGACCACGGCGACGTGGCGACCAGCGCCGGAACCGGCGCGGGCATCGACCTGTGCCTGCACCTGGTGCGCCGCGACCACGGCGCGGCCTACGCCGCCCGGATCGCCCGGAACATGGTCCTGCCACCCCACCGCGAGGGCAGCCAGCTCCAGTACGCCGCACCGCTCGCACCGGCCAGGGCCGACGCGTCACTGGCCCCCCTGCTGGACTGGGCCGCCGCCCGGCTCGACACCCCGCTGACCCTCGACCGCCTCGCCGCACACGCCGGTCTCTCCGGCCGGACCCTCGCACGGCGCTTCACCCGCCAGCTCGGCACCAGCCCCGGCCAGTGGCTGCTCGCCCAGCGTCTCGACGCGGCCCGGGCCCTGCTGGAGCAGACCGACCTGCCCGTCGAAACCATCGCCCACCGGGTCGGACTCGCCTCGGCGCTCAACCTGCGCCGCCGCTTCCGGGAGCATCTGGGCACCACACCCGGCGCCTACCGACGCACCTTCGGCCAGACCTGAGCATCGCCCGGTGGCCCGAGGTGCCCGGGGAGCCGTGCGGGACGGGAACAGACGGTCCGGCCAGCACTGTTGCATTGATCGAAGAACGACCAAGACATATTTCTGACGGAGGACTCTTTCATGCCCGACCGACCCTTGACGCTGATGGCCGTGCACGCCCACCCCGACGACGAGGCCACCGGAACCGGAGGGGTCCTCGCGCAGTACGCGGCGGAAGGCATCCGCACGGTTCTGGTGACGTGTACCGACGGCGGCTGCGGTGACGGGCCGGGAGGCATCAAGCCCGACGATCCCGCGCACGATCCGGCAGCCGTCGCCCTGATGCGCCGTCAAGAGCTGCAGGAGAGCTGTGAGGTCCTCAAGATCAGCGATCTGGAGATGCTGGACTATGCGGACTCCGGGATGATCGGCTGGCCGAGCAACGACGCCCCCAATTCCTTCTGGCAGACCCCCGTAGAGGAGGGCGCCGCCCGCCTGGCGGAACTCATGCGGCACTACCGCCCCGATGTGGTCGTCACGTACGACGAGAACGGCTTCTACGGCCACCCCGACCACATCCAGGCCCACCGCATCACGATGGCGGCGCTGGAGATGACCGAGCTGACACCGAAGGTGTACTGGACGACGATGCCCCGCTCGGGGATGCAGCGCTTCGGTGAGATCATGCGCGAGTTCCATCCGGACATGCCGGAGCCGGACCCCGCCGAGACCGCCGCGATGGCCGAGATCGGTCTCCCCGACGACGAGATCACCACCTGGGTGGACACCACCGCGTTCAGCGGTCAGAAATTCGACGCGCTGGCCGCACACGCCAGCCAGGGCGAGAACATCTTCTTCCTCAAGATGGGCAAGGAGAGGTTCGGCGAGTTCATGGGCATGGAGACCTTCGTACGTGTCCAGGACGCCACCGGCGCGCCCGTACCCGAAACCGATCTCTTCGCCGGTCTGCGCTGAGCCGCCCGTCCGACAGTGAGCTGACGGTCTCGAGTCCCTGATCTACCGCCGGTGCAGCGAGCCAAGGTTCGCCGCACCGGCGGGAACCTCATGGACGTCCTGATCGCCTGCTGCAGACACCCCGGCACCGACCGGACCGCGACCCGGACCGGTGCTGATCTTCAACGACGATTTCCCGTCCACACGATCCCGTCGGCGAAGCCGCCCCGCTCCCCCGCCTTGGCTTCGCGGATCTTCTCAAGACCGGCCGCGTCGATCCCCAGGTCCGCGGCGAGCGCGCGCACGACCTCCAGCACGTCCGCCAGTTCCTCGGCCGCCGATTCCTCGTCCGCCGCCAGGAACTCCGCGACCTCCTCTCCGAGCTTGTCCCGCAGCCTGTCGCGGTACTCCGCCGGACCCGCCGTGTAGATGACCGGCTCTCCCCCGCCCTCCCGGATGATCTGCGGAATCCGGTCCCGCACCAACTTGCCTGGCTTACTGCAGCCGTCCACGGAATGCTCTCCCACGCCTCTCGCCGTGAGGCGGTCACCGGATGCCGCCGGATGCCGCCCCCTGTGCCGACGCATCCTAGAGAAAGATCCGTCGCCCTCTAGCGCAGCGCCTGCGCTCCTATGACGGACAGCAACTGCAACTTCTCGTAGCTCTCACTGCCGGGGACGGCGGTGTAGACGAGCAGGAAATGCGGCTGGTTCGGATCGAGCAGCGTCTGGCAGGTCAGCTCCAGTGCGCCGACCTCGGGGTGGATGAAGTGCTTCACCTCGTGAGGGCGGATGCCGACCTCGTGGTCGTTCCACACCTCACGGAACTCCGGGCTGTGCGCGAGCAACAGGTCGGCGTACTGGGCCGCACGGGAGCCGGGGCCCCTGAGAGTGGCCACCCCGCGCAGACCCGAGACGAACATGCGGGTGAGGAACGCATGCTCCTCGGGGGCATAGAGCTGTCGCGTGGCGGGGTCGGTGAACCAGCGGTAGCCGATACTGCGGGCCGGGCCGCTGTAGTCGGTCGTGTCGCCGGTGAGCGCGACGCCGAGCGGGGTCTGGCGCAGCGTCTCGCCGAGCTCCGTGACGATCTCGGCGGGAGTGTCGTGCAGGCGGTCGAGGATGCGCAGCAGGCCGGGGCTGATGTGCTCGCTGTCCGCGCCACGCGGGGGCGCGGTGTGTCCGGCGAGCCGGAACAGGTGATCGCGCTCATCGAGGGAGAGGTGGAGTCCCTGCGCGATGGAGGCGATCATCTGCTCGGACGGATGGGGTCCCCGCTCCCGCTCCAACCGCGCGTAGTAGTCGGTCGACATGTGGCACAGCGCGGCCACCTCCTCCCGCCGCAGCCCGGTCGTCCTGCGACGCCGTCCACGCGGGAGGCCGACGTCCCGGGGTTGCAGCGACTCGCGGCGACGCCGGAGGAACTCCGCAAGGCCGGTCCGATCGATCACCGTACGTGCCTCCGTCACCGTGCCCGCTCCCCCTTGGATCCTCCATTTCTACCGCCCGCGCACCCCGACATCCACGGATCATCAATCCCCCCTTCAACGGTTGCGGCCACTGCGGCGCCGTCCGAGGCTCAGTGACGTACCGCCGTCCGCCACGACGGCGGAGACAACGACACAACCCGGGAGTGGGCACATGCCACGCAAGCCGATCGACATCACCCTCCCTGACCTGTCCGGCAGGCGCGCCGTCGTCACCGGGGCAAGCGACGGCATCGGGCTCGGCCTCGCCACACGGCTCGCCGCGGCCGGGGCCGAAGTGGTCCTGCCCGTTCGCAACCCCCGCAAGGGCGAGGCGGCGATCACCGCGATCCGGCAGACGGCCCCCGGCGCGAACGTGTCACTGCGCGAGCTCGACCTGTCCTCGCTCGCCTCCGTCGCCGCCCTCGGCCGGGCCCTGGTGGAGGAGGACCGGCCAATCCACATCCTCATCAACAACGCCGGTGTCATGACGCCGCCCGACCGGCAGTCAACGGCCGACGGGTTCGAGCTGCAGTTCGGCACCAATCACCTCGGTCATTTCGCCCTCGTGGCCCATCTGCTGCCGCTGCTGCGCGCCGGCCAGGCGCGCGTGACCTCACAGGTCAGCGTCGCGGCGAATCAGGGCGCCATCAACTGGGACGACCTGAACTGGAATCGCTCCTACGACGGCATGAAGGCCTACAGCCAGTCGAAGATCGCGTTCGGGCTCTTCGGCCTTGAACTCGACCGGCGCAGCCAGCGCAACGGCTGGGGCATCACAAGCAATCTCTCCCATCCCGGGGTCGCTCCGACGAGCCTGCTCGCCGCCCGTCCCGAGGTCGGGCGCAGCCAGGACACCAGGAGCGTGCGCATGATCCGGGCTCTGTCCGCCCGCGGCATCCTCGTGGGGACCGTCCACACCGCGCAGCTGCCCGCCCTCTACGCCGCCACCTCGCCCGACGCCAAGCGGGGCGGGTTCTACGGGCCTCGCGGACCCGGGCACATCGGCGGCCCTCCCGGCGAGCAGAAGCTCTACTCGCGCCTTCGCAGTACCGAGGAAGCCCGGCGCATCTGGCAGGCCTCCGAAGAACTCACGAAGGTTCACTTCCCCGACAGTTGAGCAGCCCGACGCCTGCCCGGCCGCTATCCCACTGAGCATGCCGGGGCGGGTGGACTCCGGTCTGTCCTACCGTGCGCACGCTGCTCCGGACCTGCACAGCAGTGCGCTAACTTTCCGCACTATGCGCATAGTCAGAGCAGGCATTCGACCCGCCGCCGTCGTGGTGGCGTCGGGACTGTTGCTGGTGGGGTTGCCCGTTGCCTACTTCCTGACCACCTACGGCTGTGGTGAGGAAGAAGACCGGCTCGCCGAGGTGCTGGCCGGCGAGGCAGTACTGGACTCAGGGCCGGATGGAGCGGACCGCAAGGATCGGTACCGGGAATGCGACGACGACGATCGATTCGTGGTCGTGGGGACGCAATACCGGCACGGTGATGCGCCCGAGAGTGCTCTTCGGTTCTACGGGACAACCGCCCGGGCTGATGGCTGGCAGCCACGGACCACGAAGAAGGGCAAGGTGGTACCCGGGTGCTTCACCAAGCCGGTGGGAGGCACAACCGCCTACCTCACGGTCGAGGGACCGGACGACGACCGGCTCCACGTGGAGATCATCGCCGACCGCGCCGGCTCGCGGTGGTGTTGAGGGGCTCAAGCGGACGAGCTCTGCGCCGGGTCCCGTCAGCACGCCTCCCAGGCAGGGCGACCGCCCCGCCCTGACGTCCGGGCTGCGGGCACTGACCCACTGCGCCCGACGGAGTGTTCGACCAGGGGAATATGTCCGGGCGGTCATCGGGATTCGCCGGAGGCCCCTGGCGTCGGCCGTCTACTGTTCAGATGCGCCGCCGCTGCCCGTCGCGGCCGCCTGAGGAGGAGTCCTGTGTCATCGCCCTGCGACCCCGAGCACGCTCCCGTCGGTGATGTGGGCACAGCACTGATGATCATCGATTCCCGGCTCAAAGGCGTCCACGACGGCAGGACCGAGACCAGCCCCGAACAACAGTTGCTGATGGACCAGTTCGCCAGGTCACTGGGCGCTCAGGGAGTCCGTGACCTGCTGGACGGCGCCTGCACCCTCATCTATATGTTCATGACCTGGCTGCGGCAGACCCACGAGGAGCACGACAAGGACGTCATCGAGTACGTGGTGCCCAACCTTGTGGCCACGATGCGCATGATGCCCAAGAGCATGCGCCCCGAGACCATCCCCACCATGGCCGGCCTCGTCATCGCCGCGGGCACCGGTCTGAGCCCCAACTTGTGGCGCAGGCAGTACGGAGACTGGACCGAGGCGGAGATGACCCCCTTGGAGGTCACCGCCTTCCTGCTCGCGGAGCACATCAACCGGATCACAGATGACCCCGACTCCGCCACCCGCTTGATCAGCGACGCCCTGTCCAGTGCGGAGGAGGACTGACGTACCGGGGAAGCAGCCAAGTGCCGCTGCGTAGCGAAGGCCGCCCCGCGGCCAATCGGGCAAACAGTCAGAAGTAGGCCCCAGTGACTCGTACTGGGCGAAGAGACCGACGCGACGATGCGGCCTGCCGGTCCAATCACGGCCGGGCCCGCAGGAATTGCAGTGTCCCCTGCGCGCCCGGGCGTAGATATGACAGGGTCGGAAAATGTTTCCCCTCGACAACACTATGGAACTCCGTCCGCAGGGACGGATCATCGCGGTCACACTGCGCAGCGAGATCGATCTGCAGCGCGCGGACGCCGTCACAGAGACCTTCCGCCGCGCCCTGACCCACGGCGGCACAGACGCCACCCTGCTCGACCTGGCCGCGCTCACCTTCGCCGACAGCACTCTGCTCGGTCTGATCCTGCAGACGAAAGCCGAGCACGAACAGGCACAACGCCCCCTCGTCCTGACCGGCCCCTTCCACACGGCCATCCAACGCCTGCTCGACCTCACCGGCGCCGTCAACGTCCTGCCCCTGGCCGACACCCGCGAACAGGGAGAGCAGCAACTGCACACGCTGCTCAACACCGCCGCCACCAACCACACCGCACTTCCCTGAGGCGATCCGCCCTTCCGGATCCGCCCGGGCAGCGCAGGCGACGCTCAGGCAGGCGTGATTACCAGAGATGCTCCAGCTCGGCCGCGAGGTCCGCATCACGCATCCCCGGCAGCGCGTAGCCCGCCTCCTCGTCCCACGGGACATCGAGATCGTCCATGTGCACGCGCCACTGCGCTCCCGGCACAGCACGGCGCAACTCGGTCACCGAGTCCAGGGTGTGGGCGTTCACCGGTAGTACCCGGCCGGGGGCCAGGGGCAGCTTGGTGGACCCTGCAACGATCTCGTCCGGCGCGTCACCGCTGTCGTACAGGAACAGGCCCTCCTCATCCGGGTACGGGAAGGACGCCGTGCGGGCGGCGACGATGCGCTCGACGGCGGCTGTTTCAGCCGCGGTCAACGCCTTCGCCCGGTCCGCGCAGTAGTAGAGGGAAACGCTCATGGACCGAACATACCGATGGGGTCGGACAACGCCGCCGGCCCGGCAGTCAGGAAACGGGCAGCGCGTCCCGGTGCCCGCCTGCCTCGAGAACCGCTTACCCCTCCCGGTGGCGGTCCAGCGCCGGTGCCGTGTCGTCGCCGCGGAGGCCCGCGACATGGCTGGCGGACACTTCGGGCGGGGTCTCCCCCGCGGCCAGATGTTCCAGGACCTCGGCGAGCTCCTTGCAGGCGTTCTGCACCGAGCGTCGGGTGGCGCGCTGTTCGGCGACCATGGCCGACAGCAGGAGCGCCGTCAGTGCGGTGGCGCCGTTGAACGCCTGGAGTTTGGTCATGACCTCGATGGCCGAAAGGTTGAGGAAGGCGCCTTGCTGCTCACTGGCCTCGAATGTGGTCAGGACCGATGAGAACAGCGCGCACAACATGCTCCCCGCCAGCTGGAAGCGCAGCGCCACCCAGATGAGCAGCGGGAAGACGAGGAAGAGCAGGCTCAAACTGCCGAGCACGGCCAGAGGTACGACGATCAAGGTCGCGAGGCCCAGGAACAGCATCTCTTTCCAGCGCCTCAGTCGCAGTGGCCCGGTGGCTCCCACCAGCACAAGCAGGAGCGGCGTGACCAGCAGGACACCCATCGCGTCGCCCACCCACCAGGCCAGCCACACGGACCAGAACTCCACCGTGTCCAGCCGGCCCGTCAGCACCTGGAGCCCGACCCCCGCCGTGGCGCTGATCAGCATGGCTCCGAGCCCGCCGAGGAAGACCAGGGCCAGACCATCGCGCAGACGGGAGATACCGACCCGGAAACCGGTCCGTCGCAGCATCAGATAGGCGCAGAGCGGTCCTACGGTGTTGCCCGCCACGGTCACCATGGTGGAGAGCTGGGGAGTGGTGAGGGACATGATGAGGAAGAAGGAGCCGACGGCGATCCCGGGCCAGATGGCCACCCCGTAGACAAGCAGTGCGGCCACGGCGACGCCGGTGGGCGGCCAAATGGGCGTGACGACCACGCCTTCGACGGTGAGCCGACCGAACAGGCCCAGGCGCCCGGCCACGTAGTAGCAGACGGCCACGGCCAGTGTCTTGAGGACTACCTCCCAGGACAGCCGGAACCGCCGAGTCACCAACACAGAGCCATCAGACACCGTGCGGACCACTTCGGCCACGCGAAGGCCGCCGCCCGGGGCCGAGCCCTCCCCGCACTGCGGGGGCTCTTCTCCCCTCTGCAGTGTCCGCAGGTAGGCGGTGGATGCCGCTACAGGGCGCCGGTGTCGTGGCCGAGGATGAGGACGGCGGCATCGTCCTCGTGCCCCACCGTGTCCGCCAGCCGCATGACGCCGCTGGCCAGAGAGTTGATGCCCAGACCGGCAGCGGTAGTGATCTCGGCGAGGCGCATCACCCGCCGCAGTCCTTCGTCGAGACTCAGCGACGGACCTTCCACCACTCCGTCGGTCAGCAGCACGACGACACCGTCCGTCGTGAGCCGGTGGCACACCACCGGGTACTCGGCGCCTTCGAGCACGCCGAGCGGAGGGCCGCACTCTCCCTCGTCGATGCCCGAGCGTCCGTCGGCGGTGGCCCAGATGTGGGGGATGTGGCCGGCCCGGGCGCATTCCAGGACGCCGGTGGCCGGATCGAGCCGGAGGAACGTGCACGTCGCGAAGAGGTCCGCACCCAAAGAGACCAGGAGATCGTTGGTGCGCGCGAGCAGTTCCCCCGGGTCACCCGCGACGGAGGCCAGCGCCCGCAGTGCCACCCGGACCTGCCCCATGAACGCGGCGGCCTTGATGTTGTGCCCCTGCACGTCGCCGATGGACAGGCCGATGCGGCCGTCGGGCAGGGTGAAGGCGTCATACCAGTCGCCCCCGACGTTGAGCCCGTGGTTGGCGGGCATGTAGCCCACGGCCAGCCGGACGCCCGCGGGCTGGGGAAGGTCGTGGGGCAGCATGCCGCGCTGCAGTGCCACGGCCAGCTCGACCCGGGAGCGCTGCATCTCCGCGAGCTCGCGGGCCCGGGCCGTCAGGGCCCCGAGCCTGGCAAGCAGCTCGTCACCGTCGTCGGCGGTCTGCGTACGGAACATCGATCGCCCCGGTTCCGCGAGAGCACCCCGCGTTCAGTTCAGCTGTCTTCCGCCTCGTGCACCACCACTGGCACAACGTCGCGGTCAAGTCTGCCCTCAGATGACGGCGGGCGCACCCTCTCGCTTCTCCCCGGACGTCTGCGCCGCTGCCGGAGCGGGCAGGCGGGATGCCGGTGCCACGGCTGCTACCGCGCACAGCAACCTCAGGGGCACACCTGTGCGACCAGGGCAGGCAACGCCTCCCCCAGGGGCAGGTCGACGCGCTCGGTGGCCCAGCGGTCGCCCCGGGTCGCGCCCTGGTTGACGATCAGGACGGGTTTGCCGGACTGCGCCGCCTGGCGCACGAACCGCAGCCCGGACATGACGGTGAGGGATGAGCCGAGCACGAGCAGGGCGGCGGCCTGGTCGACGAGGTGCCTGCACGCAGCGACCCGCTCCAAGGGCACGTTCTCGCCGAAGAAGACGACGTCCGGTTTGAGGGGCCCGTGGCCACAGGCCGAGCACGCCACCACCTTGAAGTCGCGCACCGCCTCGTCGGGCAGTTCCACGTCGCCGTCCGGGTTGACCCGCGCCGCACGGTAGCGCTCGGCGGCGGCCTCGAAGCCCGGATTGGCTTCCCGCAGCCGTTGGTCGAGTTCCGCACGGGCGCTGCCTCGCCCGCAGGCCAGGCAGATCACCCGGTTCAGGCTCCCGTGGAGTTCGATGACGTCGCGGGTTCCGGCCGCCTGTTGCAGCCCGTCGACGTTCTGTGTGATCACACCGGTGACGCGCCCGGCTTCGGCCAGGGCGGTCACGGCCCGGTGACCGGCGTTCGGACTCGCTCGCGTCATGGCCCGCCAGCCCAGCTGGCTGCGCGCCCAGTACCGCCGGCGTGCCTGCTCGGCGCCGACGAATTCCTGGTACGTCATGGGGGTGTGCCGGCGCAGGGAGCCGTGCTCTCCCCGGTAGTCCGGGATGCCTGACTCGGTGGAAAGGCCGGCTCCGCTCAGCACCGCGACCCCGCCGCCGCGCAGCGCCTCGACGACAGCCGTGAGGTCGGTAGAGGCCGGCAGCAGGCCGCCGGTGGGCTCCCAGGTCAGCGTGGGTCGCGTCCGCATACGTGCCAGCTTACGTTTCGGGCGCCCGCGTACGAGTCATTCGTCCGCGTCACGCACCAGGAGCGCGATCTGGACCCGGTTGTCCACCGCCAGCTTGGCGAACAGGGCGCTGGTGTGGGCCTTTACGGTCGCGATGCTGATGCGCAGCCGCTGTGCGATCTCCGGGTTGCCCAGACCGTCCGCGATGGCCCGGGCCGTTTCGCGTTCCCGTTCGGTCAGTGCGGACAGCTTGTCCCGTGCGGCGTCGCGGGACGATTGGCGGACGTGGGCGGACTGCGGCCCGGTGGCGGCGGCGATCACCCGTGCCGCGGCCGCTGGGGACAGCACGGCCTCGCCGTCCGCGACGGTGCGTACCGCGTCCAGGATCTGCGCAGGTCGGGTGTCCTTGAGGACGAATCCGAGTGCTCCGGCGCGCAGTGCGCCGAGCACCAGGTCATCGGAGTCGAAGGTCGTCAGCATGAGCACCCGGGGCGGCGCCGCGCGGGTGAGCAGCTCACGGGTCGCGCTGAGACCGTCCCGTACGGGCATCCGCACGTCCATCAGCACGACGTCCGGCCGCTGCTCGTCCACCACGGTGATCGCGGCATTCCCGTCGGCCGCCTCGGCTACGACGATCAGGTCCGGTTCGCCGTCGATGACCAGCCGCAGGGCCATGCGCACCAGCTCTTCGTCGTCGACGATGACCACACGCACCGGTGGGCGTTCGCTGTCCACTCATGCTCTCTTTTCGTGGGTGGGGTTCGGCCAGGGCAGTTGCGCGGTGAGGAGGTAGCCGTGGCCGGGTGTGGGGTGGTGGTCGAGTGTTCCGCCGGCGAGGCCGACGCGTTCGGTGAGGCCCAGCAGGCCGAAGCCCGATGCCGGTCGTTGCGCGGTTCTTGTGGTGGCCGGGGCATTGCGGACGCTGACGTCGAGTCGGCCGCCCGCTGACCCTGCCAGAGTGACGTGCACGGGTGCGCCCGGAGCGTGCTTGGCGGCGTTGGTCAGTCCCTCCTGGACCACCCGGTAACAGGTTCGTCCGACGACGTCGGACGGTGATTCCCGCACGGTGGTGGTGAGCGTGACGTCCAGGCCGGACGAGCGGGCGTCGGCCACGAGGTCGGGGATCCGGTCCAGGGAGGGCTGTGGTGGTTCCGGCTGGTCCGGTTCCGCCCTGAGCACGCCCAGGACGTCCCGGAGTTCTTCCAGGGCTTGGTGGGAGCCCTCGGCGATGCCGCGGACCAGCACACGGTTCTCGTCGGCGCTGAGGTCCGTGCGGTGATCGAGCACTCCGGCCTGCATGGCGACCAGGGAGATCCGGTGCGCCAGTACGTCGTGCATCTCGCGGGCGATGCGGTTGCGTTCCTGGGCGCGTGTCTGCGCCGCTCGTGCGCTCTGTTCGCGCTCCGCGCTCTCCGCGCGCTCCCGCAAGGACCGCACTTCGACGCGGCGCGCGCCGATGGCCATGCCGATGGCCACCGCGATACCGGCGGTCAGTGCCGGCATGGTCAGCTGGATCCACCACGTGCCGGGCGGGCTCTCGACCGGGTAGACGCCGACGGCGAACTGCGCCGCGGCCACGTAGGCCAGTACGACGACCCCGATCTCCACCGGCCGGCGACGGGTGGCGATGGAGGCCAGCGCGGCGAGCGCGGCGCCTGCGGCCAGTGCCGACGCGGTCGAGGCGATGGCGACCGTCATGGCGACGGCCAGCGGGAAGCGCCTTCGCCACAGCAGCGCCGTCAGGCAGCCCAGAGCCACCAGCGGGTCTCCGACGCGGAACCAGAGGCCCGTCTCGTCCCCCTGCCAGTGCAGCAGCACACCGGTATAGAGCCAGGCCGGGATGCCCACTGACGCGGCTGCCACCAGCCGCCAGGTCTGCTGCCACCACCCGAGCCGTGGCGCGACGTCCATGTTCACCCGGCCATTGTCGCCAATCGGTGCGGCCGGCAAGTCAGCCCCGGGGCTGAGGCGTCCTAGACCAAAGTCCAATGACCGCCTCGCCGGGGGTCCAAGACGCTCTCGCCCGGAGTCGAAGACGGTGCGGGCCACCGGGTTGATGTGCCTGATCCGCCGCGCGGCCAGACTCGTTCACGTGCCAGGCCGACGGGGTCGGCGACGGACGGGACAGGTGAGGGAGGGACGCGATGCGCAAGGCCGGCTTCCCGGCTCTTGAGGCGGGCGGTATGGCAATCACCGCCCTGGCCGCCCAGGCGGTGATCCGCGGTTTGCTCCGCCAGGACACCGAGTTGCTGTGGGGCATGGTCGGCTGGGTCCCCGGTGGCCGCACCAACCAGCTGGTGCTGCTGGGGTGCCTCGCGCTCGTCGCGGCGGTGTGCGGCGGCTGGGCACATACCCGCCGGGAATCGGATGCCCCACCGGGCCGTGAGGCGGGAGGATTCCGCAGCCCCTGAGCGGCCTGACCCGATCCGAAACGAGGGACCTGCTGCTCGGCACGACCGGTCCGAGGCGTTCCCGCAAGAGAAGGCCGAGCCGGCGGCACTCCGAGTCGGGCCCCGGCCCCCCCCTGCGACGTCGTGCCCCGGCACCCCCGTGCGACGTCGTGCCCCGGCACCCCCGTGCGACGTCGTGCCCCGGCACCCCCCATGAGACTTTCAGGAGGACATCAGATGCGCAGATCCCTGTCCCTCGCCCTCGTCACCACCACGATGGCAGCGGCGACCGCCGTGCCGGGAGTGTCATCGGCGACGGCCCCGGACTCCGTGCGGTGGGGCCCCTGCCCCAAGGACGTCTCCGCGCCTCGCCTTGAGTGCGCGACGCTCCAAGTCCCCCTGGACTACCAGGATCCAAACGGCCGTCAGATAGAGCTGGCGATCTCCCGTCTTGCCAGCGAGAAGCCCTCACAGCGCCGTGGCGTGCTGCTGACCGATCCGGGCGGCCCCGGCGGCGCGGGGCTGGACTATCCGGCCGTTCTCGCCGGCGCCGGGCTGCCGCGCAAGGTCCTCGACTCCTACGACGTGATCGGCTTCGACCCGCGAGGCGTCGGCCGCAGCACCCCGGTGACCTGCGATCTGACGCCCGCACAGCAGGCACGCGGCAACTTCGCGCCGTACGCCCACACCGCCGCCGACGTCGCGCGGGAGGCGGGCAACGCGCGGGCCATCGCCCGGCAGTGCGCCACCTCGCGAACGGCATGGATGCTGCCCCACACCACCACCGCGAACACCGCACGGGACATGGACCGCATCCGGGCGGCGCTGGGCGCGCCGAAGATCTCGTACCTCGGCCATTCCTACGGCACCCAACTCGGCGCGGTGTACACCACGTTGTTCCCGCGGCGCAGCGACCGGATCGTGCTCGACAGCAACCTGGGGGCCGGCGGTTACGACGTCACGGCCATGCGGCGCTTCGCCCGCGGGATGGACGACCGGTTCCCGGACTTCGCGGCGTTCGCGGCCGCGCACCCGCAGTACGGTCTTGGCACCACGCCGCGGCAGGTGACCGCGAAGTTCTTCGATCTGGCACGGCGGTTGGACGCGAAGCCGGTCCGGGGCGTCGACGGGACGGCCTTCCGCGGGTTTACGTTCGAACGCCTCTACGCAGATGGGCTCATGCCCCAGATGGCCGAGTTCTGGCAGGCCCTCGACACGGACCGGCCGCTGCCTCCCGTGCCGCCGCTGCCAGACATGGAGAACTCCATGGCCGCACGCTTCTACGTCATCTGCGGTGACACACGCTGGCCGGACACCGTCCGGGAGTACCAGCGCAATGTCGCGGTCGACCGCGTGAAGCACCCGATGCTGGGCGGGTCCACGGCCGGCATCGGACCGTGCGCGTTCTGGCCGCAGGAGCGGGTCGAAAAGCCGGTGCGCATCGGTGACCGGGGCCCGTCGAACGTGCTCATGGTGCAGAACGAACGCGACCCGGGAACTCCGCTGGCCGGGGCCAGGGAGTTGCGGCGCGCGTTCGGGAAGCGGGCCACGATGGTGACCGCCGACCAGGGCGGTCACGGCGTCTATCCCATCGGCCGCAACACGTGCGCGAACGACGCGGCGACGGCGTTCCTGACCGATGGGCAGCGCCCGGCGCGCGACCTCGCCTGCGCGGCCGAGCCCGACGAAGAGCGGAAGGGCTGAGACATGCTGGACGAGATGCGGCGCCGTCGGGCCGCGCAGCGGGCCAAGCCGGGGGACGGGCGAGCACTGAAGCGTTTCCGCTGGTGGCAGCTGACCTTCCGCGCACTGTTCTATCTCCGGCTCACCAACGACGAGGGCTTCCAGACGGTCTACGCCGTCGACGTCAGGCATGCGGGGAACAAGTCGACCGGCGTGGTCGAAGCCCACCTGTACCGCGACGGCAGGCAGCACGCCCGGTCCAGGCTCCCTGCGTTCTTCCCCGTCCCGGGCGGCAGCGTCGAAGTGAAAGGGAGCGGCTTCGGGCTCAAGCGCTGCCACTACGTCACCGCCAAGGGGACCGAGCACCAACTCACCCCGGATCGCGACTCCGCGGAGGGCCGCCGCGCGCATTTCGAGGACGCGCACCCCGCGCTGAGCCGTCTGATCGGCCTCCTCTCGTCGGTCGTGCTCGTCATCGCGCTGGCCCTCCTCCTCTGCCAATTCGCCGCAGCGGTCACGGAGGCGGAGCCCATCGCCCGGCGCGTGGGGACTTTCACCTCTCCCGTGCGTCTGCCGGTCTGGGGCAACATCGCGGTCGGGCTCGGTGCCGCGATGGCCAGCACGGAGCGGGCACTGCGGCTGCGTCACCACTGGCTGCTCGACGGCGGGGCGGGCTGACCCTCTGGCGCAGCGGTCTCGACGGCCGTTTCACGGGCCCAGGGTTTCAACGGGTCTCAGCGCGTTGGGGCGCCGGGGCGGCAGCGTCGCAGTTCCGCGGGAGGTTTCCCGGTCACGATCTCGTCCGCGACAAGCCGCCCGGCCGTCGGCGCCAAGGTCACTGCCGAGTGCATCACGGCGACGTAGACGGATCGATCTTTTGTCATGTATCCAATGACCGGACCCTGAGCAGGCATCGGCCGGATGCCGATGCGGCTGCCCAGCAGGCGGCAGCCCGCGCTTTCGCCGAAGACGTCCTGCAAGCGGCGCAGCGCGTCTCGCGCAGCCTGCTCGGGTGATGCCGTCGGCCTGTCCGCGCCCCATGGGGCCACCAGGAGGAGCTCACCGTCACGGACCTCCCTGACCTCGAAATCCCGGCCGGCCACGATGGTCTTGACCAGGCCCGCTGGTGCCGTGAGCCGCACCAGGCAGGCCGGCGACGCGGCAACGGACAGATCCGGCAGCAAGGGCTCGCACAGGTGGGGAATGCCGGTCCCGGCGGCGAGCACCACCGTCGATGCGGCGTGGAATCCGGTGGAGGACCATACGCCCTCGACGCGTTCACCCGTCATCCGCAGCGACGTCACAACCGAGTTGTGGACCACCGTTGCTCCGTGGACGCGAGCGGCGTTCACAAGCGCGCGGGTCAGTGCGATCGGGTCGACGCCTCCGTCGCCCGGAGCATGGACGGCCTGGTCGGGAGGGTTCAGCCAGTGTGGCTCCAGCGCCGCGATGTCATCTCTTCCCACCCGGAACCGGCCGGGTTCCAACGGTGCGTCGCGCGTGGCCCGGGCGTCGGTCCGGGTCAGCGAGCCTGTCCAGCGGACAGCGACGTCGGGCAGCTCGCTCTCCAGGCGCCGGTGGTCCGCGAGCACGGATCCGCGCAAGTCCCGGGCTCCGCCGGGCCAGTCCCGTCCGCAGTCACTGATCCAGGCGAAGGAGTCGCCCGTCACCCCCGTAGCCGGTGCCGGACCCTGGTCGAGCAGCGTCACGGGCACGCCCTGGCGTGCCAGGTGGTAGGCCACCGAGGAACCGACGATTCCCGCACCGACGACAACGACCCCTGGCATGGGTTCCTCTCGGGCTCGGCGACGACTTCGGGCCGGGCTCGCGCCCGTTCCAGCAGGGTCCGCTTGCCGGGGCTTGCCCGCAACGTAATTGCGCGGCGCCCGGACGCCAGGGACGCAGCCTGCCGGAGCAGTCGTCCCGCGATACGGAGAGTGCGGACGAAATTGGTACGCGCAGACGAACCCCGGCTCTCTGCTCTCGCCTAGCGTCACAGTCATGTATCCGAGGAGGAGTCGAAGGTGACCGAAGATCTGCACCAGCGCGCGGTCGTCGCCGACACGCACAATGACCTGCTCATGTCGGTGGTGGAGCGGCCGCCGCACCGGTGGGCGGAGTTCTTCCGCGAGCGGTGGCTTCCGCAGCTGCGGGAGGGCGGGGTGAACATCCAGGTCCTGCCGGTGTTCGTGGACGACCAGTTCCGGCCCGAAGGGGCGCTGCGCCGCACCCTGCGGATGATCGAGTGCGCACACGCGCTCGCCGAGGGCAACCCCGAGGACGTACGCCTGTGCCGGGACGGGGACGAGGTCGATGCCGCGCTGGCGGAGGGCCGGATCGCCCTGGTGCTCGCCCTGGAGAGCGCGCCCGGTGTCGACGCGGACGTGGAGCTGTTTCGCACGCTGCACCGTCTGGGGGTGCGCATGGTGTCGATCGCCCACTGGGGGCGTTCCGCGCTCGGCGACGGCAGCGGCCAGGACGCGACCGGTTCCAGACTGACCAGCGACGGCGTCAAGGCACTGGCCGAGCTGGAGCATCTGGGCGTCGTCTTCGACATCTCCCACCTGGGGGCGGCCGGTGTGGCGCACGTGCTGGAGCTCGCGACCCGGCCGCTGATCGCCTCGCACTCCGCGGCGCGCGCACTGTGCGACCACCATCGCAATCTGACCGATGAGCAGATCAGGGGCGTCGCGGCCACCGGCGGCGTCGTCTGCGTCAACTTCTTCCCCGCCTTTCTCGCCGCGGAACGGGAGCAGCAGACCATCGACCGGATCGTCGATCACATCGAGCACGTCATCGAACTGGTCGGCACCGAGCACGTGGGCATCGGCCCGGACTTCATTAGGGAGGTCGCCGCGGACATCACGCCGCCGTGCTGCGACGGCGGCGAGTACGGCGGGATCGCCCTGGACACCTCACTGCCGGGTCTGGAGGGACCCGCCGAGCTGCCCGCACTGACGCAGGCGCTGCTCAAGCGCGGGCTGGACGAGAGCACGATCCGCGCGGTCCTGGGCGGCAACGTCCAGCGGCTGTTTCGCGAGCAGCTGGGGAGGGCCAAGTGAGCGCCGCGATGCCGGACAGGCCGGCGATTCATCTGCCCGCGATGCTCGCGGACCTCGAAGAACTCGTGGTGTGCGAGTCCTTCTCCGCCGACCTGGACGCGGTGACGCGCAGCGCGGACGTGGTGGCCGCGCAGGGCGCCCGCCACCTGGGCGCCGAGCCCGAACGCCTGGTCATCGACGGAGTCACACACCTGCGCTGGACCTTCGGCACGCCCCGGGTGCTGCTGCTCGGTCATCACGACACGGTGTGGCCGATGGGCTCGCTGGCCACGCACCCCTGGTCGGTGACCGACGGCATCGCGCGCGGCCCGGGCATCTTCGACATGAAGGCCGGTCTGGTTCAGATGTTCCACGCCCTGGCCTCGCTGCCCTCGCTGGAGGGTGTGTGCGTCCTGGTGACCGGGGACGAGGAAGTCGGCTCGGAAACTTCGCAGGCGCTGATCGAGGAGAGCGCACGGCACTGTGCGGCCACGTTCGTGCTGGAGGCGTCGGCGGACGGCGGGGCGCTGAAGACCGCGCGCAAGGGCACCTCCGCCTATGAGCTGGTGGTGCACGGCAAGGCGGCGCACTCCGGTCTGGAGCCCGACAAGGGCATCAACGCGGCGATCGAGGCGGCCCATCTGATCCTCGCCCTGGACTCGCTCGCGGACCAGGCCAACGCCGAGGCCCGCGCGGGCTGGCACACCACCGTCGTGCCCACCGTGCTCCAGGCCGGGACGACGAACAATACGGTGCCCGCCGGCGCCACCGTCAACGTGGACGTCCGCGTCCCCTCCCTCAAGGCGCAGGAGTGGGTGGACACCGCGATGCGCGACATGAAGAGCACGCTGCCCGGCGCGCGGGTGGAGATCCGCGGCGGCCCCAACCGGCCGCCACTGGAGGAAACATCCTCCGCCGACCTGTTCGCCCGGGCCGACGTGCTCGCTCGGGAACTGGGTCTTGGCCGGCTGTCATCAGCGGCGGTCGGCGGGGCCTCCGACGGGAACTTCACCGCCGGCCTCGGCTGCCCCACCCTGGACGGTCTGGGTGCCGTCGGCGGCGGCGCACACGCCGACCACGAGCATGTGATCGTGGCCGAAATGGTCCCCCGCGCCCGGCTGTTGGCCGCCCTCGTCCAGGAGGTCGCCCGATGAACACTCCCGAGGGACGACAGATGCCGCGCGATCTCGTCGTACGGGAACTGCACGATCTGCACGAACTGGAGGGTGCCAACACCCTCTTCGAGAAGATCTGGGGCAGTGCCCCCGGCAGCTCGCCCATGGGCGTCGAACAGATGCGGGCGCTCTCCCACGCGGGCAACTACGTCGCCGGAGCCTTCGACGGCGGTCAGCTGGTCGGCGCCTCCGTCGCCTTCTTCGCCGCGCCCGCCGGCGAGGCCCTGCACTCGCACGTCACCGGTGCGCTCCCCCGCCACCAGGCGGGCCTGGCCCTCAAACTCCACCAGCGCGAGTGGGCCCTGGAGCGCGGCCTTCGCCGGATCACCTGGACCTACGATCCGCTGGTACGGCGCAACGCCCACTTCAACCTGACCAAGCTCGGCGGACGCCCGGTGGAATACCTCACCAGTTTCTACGGGCCGATGGACGACGAGATCAACGGCGGCGACGACACGGACCGGGCGCTCATCGCCTGGGAACTGAACGATCCCGCGGCCCTCGCCGCAGCGGCGTCGCGCACCCTGCCCGTGACGGTCCCCGACGACGCTGCTACCGCGCTGGCGGTACGCGACAGTTGGCCCGTCATCGGACGCAGCGACGCCGCGACATTGCTGGTCGAGGTTCCCCCCGACATCGAAGGGCTGCGCCGCACCGACCCGGCCGCGGCCAAGGCATGGCGCCTGGCGATGCGCGAGGTGCTTGGCACTCTCCTCGCCGAGGGCGCCCGCGTCACCGGCTTCCACGACCGCACGTCCTACGTCGTCACGCGCGACACCACCACGTGACCCCTGACCTCCCCAGGAGCCCCAGCACCATGAAGATCGATGGAATTGAACTGCGCCGGATCGCGATGCCCCTGCGCGCTCCCTTCCGCACCTCGTTCGGCGTCGAGACGGCCCGCGACGTCCTGCTCGTCCGCGTCGTCACGCCCGAGAGCGAGGGCTGGGGCGAGTGCGTGGCCATGTCCGAACCGCGCTACTGCTCCGAATACGTCGAAGGGGCGGCCGACGTGCTGCGCCGCTTCCTGATCCCGGCGCTGCCGGCCGCGGCGGACGCCCATGCCGTCAAGCGCGCCCTGAAGCCCTTCAAGGGCCACAAGATGGCCAAGGCGGCGCTGGAGACGGCCGTACTCGATGCCCAGTTGCGTGCCGCGGGCCAGTCCTTCGGAGGCTTCCTCGGGGCCGAGCGCGAGCGCGTGCCCTGCGGGGTGTCGGTGGGCATCATGGACTCCGTCCCCCAACTCCTCGATGCCGTGGGCGGGTTCATCGACGAGGGCTACGTCCGCATCAAGCTGAAGATCGAACCGGGCTGGGACATCGAGCCGGTCCGCGCGGTGCGCGAGCGCTTCGGCGACGACCTGCTCCTGCAGGTGGACGCCAACGCCGCCTACACCCTGGCCGACGCACGCCAGCTGGCCAAGCTGGACGCTTTCGACCTGCTGCTCATCGAGCAGCCGCTGGCCGACGACGATCTGGTCCAGCATGCCGCGCTGGCCAAGCAGTTGCGCACGCCGGTGTGCCTGGACGAGTCCATCGAGTCCGCCGAGGACGCCGCCGCGGCCATCACGCTGGGCGCCGCTTCGATCATCAACGTCAAGCCGGGCCGGGTGGGCGGCTACCTGGAGGCCAAGGCCATCCACGACGTGTGCGTGGCGCACGGTGTGCCCGTGTGGTGCGGCGGCATGCTGGAGACCGGCCTCGGCCGCGCCGCCAACGTCGCACTGGCCGCCCTGCCCGGCTTCACCCTGCCCGGCGACACCTCCGGCTCCAGCCGCTACTTCGCCACGGACGTCACCGCGCCCTTCGAACTCGCCGACGGTCACCTCGATGTGCCCACCGGCCCGGGGCTGGGCGTCGAGCCGGTGGAGGCGATCCTGGAGCAGGTGACCACGGCCAAGGAGTGGATTCAGCTGTCGTAGCGCTTCACCGGACGGCGGTGAGCCGCGTCAGGCGCTGGCCCTCACTCCCCTCTACTCACCGGGGCGCTGGGGTTCATCAGCCGCAGTTGCAGCGTGAGGGCGAAGCGCACCGAGGGATCCTGCAGGTCGACTTGTGCGACCTCGGCGGCCCGGCGGATGCGGTAGCGGAAGGTGTTGGGGTGGACGAACACGCTCGCCGAGGCACCGATGATGTCGCCGAAGGCGTCCAGCCACGCGCGCAGTGTCTCGACCAGGTGTGAGCGATGCCTGGTGTCGTACTCCACGAGACGGGCCACCGGGCTGAGCAGTTCATCGCCCTGCACCGCGGCCAGGTCGCGCAGGTCCAGCAGCAGGGCGTCGATGTATACGTCGCCGATCGAGGCCACCCTTCTGCTGCTCAGGTCGCTCATCAGCACCCGCAGGGCCCGGTCGGCCCCGGTGCGTGAGCGGCCAAGGGCCGAGGGGTCGCTCGCCACCGACCCGACGCCGATCACCGCCTGCGCCCGTTTGCCGGCGCGCTCCAGGAAGTTGGCCGCGATCTGCACCGCCCGCTCCCGGCCGGCCTCCGGGTCCGCGGGCACCGGGACGACGGCGTAGGCCACATCGCCCAGCAACGCCAGCGCAGAGCGTGGCTGCACCGCGTTGAGGTGGATGCCAAGAGCGCTGGTCAGCCGCTGGCGTTCCGCGGCGAGCTGAGCATGATCACCCTTCTCCCCGGTAATGCCCATGGCCATCACCACCGTGGGCTCGTTCACCAGGCCAAGGCGGTCCAGGGCGTCCACAGCGCCCGTGCCGCCCTCCAGCACCGTGCTCACCAGATCGGCCCGCAGCCGGTTCTGCGCGTCGGCGCCCGCCCGGTGGCGCAGCAGGTGCAGCGCGACGAGCTTGGCCGCGTCCTGGAACGCCTGCTCACGGTCGGCGGTCAGCGGCTCCTCCACCGCCGCCCACACCGACCCCAGAAACTCGTCACCGGCGCGCACCGCGACGGCGACCCGGGGGATGGCCGTCTCCCCCTCCTCGATCGTGGCCGGCGCGATGTGCACGGGCCGGTCACTGCGGTACAGCTCGCTGAAGACCCCGCGGCTCTCCAGGATCCGCAGATACGCCTCCGGCACCTGGCGGGCCAGGATCGTGGCCACGCGCGACTGGTCCGCCTCGTCCTGCCGGCCCGAGAAGGCCAGGATCCGCTGGCGGCGGTCCTCGATCGTGATCGGCGCGTCCAGCAGCGTCGCGACGGCATTGGCCAGCGCGAACAGATCACCGGAGGGAACACCGCCCAGGGACTCCGCCCCCGACTCGCCGATATCCCCTTCGGTGAGCAGCGTCCGCAGGAGCTCAGTGAGCTGGGACCACGACGCGCCCTGCGTCAGGCTGATCAGGGCCACTCCCGAGTCCGCGCACGCCGCTGCCGGCGCCTCGGCAGGCTCGACGGGACCGCGCACCACCAGGGCCGCCGCACCGTGCTCGCCCAGCTCGCGCAGGAGCCGGACGATCTCCTCGGTGCCGTAGACGCCGACGCCGAGCACGATGGCGCGCTGCGGATAGGCGACCTCGTCCCCCGGGTCGTGGATGACCACCCCGCCCACCTCGTCGACCGGCTCCGGGCTCCCGTGCACCAGGTCGAGCAGGGCAGGACTGAAGTCATCGAGCACCCGGACAAGACTGGTGCGGAGATTCATCGCCACGTCACTGATCACTACCTCAGATTAAAAAGACCACCATCACTCGGGTTCGTATGCCGGAACAAGTTCGGGTCCGAGAATCGTGTGGGCGTACCAGCGTGCGGCCTCTGAAGAACACACGTGGCGCGCTGCAGCCTGCCGCTCGCCGTCGACCAGACGTGCTGGCGGCCGATGACGGCTCAGCTCGACTTCTCGGCGAGTTCGGCGAGGAACCGCGGCATTCTGCCGGCACCGAAGTCGTAGAACCGTGCCCACTGCGGCTCGAGTGCGATGCGCGCCATCTGGTCGTACATGGCCCGGCAGTTCCGCTCGAACTCGGCCGCGTACTCGGTGTCGAAGTTCTTCCGCGCCGCCGCGAGGTACTCCGGAACCACCCCGTCGACGATGGTGAGGTGCACGAGGCCGCGGACCGACAGTGTCCTGGCCGAGCCGGGGCTGTCGCCGGTGTCGATGGTCAGGGCGACCTCGGGGCGGGCGGTCAGCGCTTTTACCTTGGGCGCCGTGGCCGCGGTGGACATGACGATCTCCTGGCCGGTCCAGAAGATCCCGATCGGGATGACGCGTGGCAGCCCGTCGGGCCCGTTGTATGCCAGCCGCGCCATTGACGCCTGGCTCAACAGCTCGTGGGCGTCGGCCAGCTCCTGTGCGATCTGTTCGGGGTCCATGACTCGTCGTCCTCCTCTGGCGCGCGGCCCCTCGTGGCCGCTGTACCCCTGGGACGGAGACGCCGTCACGTTCTCGACACCCGCGGCCGGATCGTTCTCCACTCAGCCACAGTGATCGATCCGCGCCACGGGGAGTCAGAGTTACAGCGCCGCGGTGCTGATGGCGGTGCGGGTGCCGGGGCCGTAGACGCCGAGCGGTTCGTCGATGGCCTGTGCCTGCTGCATGCGGGCGACCGCGGCGGCGACGTCGTGGCTGTAGTAGCCGTCCACGGGGCCTGTGTAGAGGCGCAGTTGGCCCAGCTGCTCCTGCAACTGCCGTACAGAGGTGCCCGTGCTGCCCGGGCGCAGCACGACGCTCGATGCGTTGTCGGCTGCCTGGTGTGAGTGGGCAGGCGGGGCGTCGTGCCCGGTGCTCCCCGGGGAGCTGGGGTGCGGTGCGGGCTTGCTGGGCGGAGTGGGCGTGGAGGGCGCCTTGTCGGGTGCGGGCGGAGATTCGTGACGGGGAGCGTCCGGTTGCTGCGCGGGCGGGGCCGCATGCGGACTGGTGGGGGCCGGGCGTCCGTACGACTGCGCCAGGAGCCCCGCGGTGAGGACGAGCAGGGCCGCGGACGCGTAGCCGTATGAGAGCGGCGGGAAGCTCCGTCTGGCCCTGATCGCGCCGTGGCGCGCCCGAGGTCGAGGCTGTCGGCGTATGGCGGCGGCTGCGCGGTGGCGCCCCTTTCCCTCGCTGCCAGGGGCGGGCGGCACGCTCGCGGGCGCCGTGTGCGTCGGCCCGAACGCCGTACGGCGACGTCGGTCTGAGGTACGCGGTGACGTGCGCGTCAGGTAGGAGGAGAGCGCGGGGTACATGGACGGGTCTGGGGCGGCTGCTTGGGAACTCACATGATCGAACGTAGGCGTCCGTGCGGCGCTTATCCCCCGTTGCCGGCCCGGAACCGTGATCCTTAAGGCTGCGTTGATGGTCGACTCAGGGCGGGATAAGCACCAGCGTCTCGCACGCCTGCATATGGTCGGTTCGGGGCCCGCCGCTGCGGCCCGCAGGCGGGACACACGCCCACGGGGTGGAGGGTCAGTGCGCTGGAGGGTCAGTGTGCGCATCAGACAGTGCGTGCGTCAGGCAGCGTCCGCAGCAGACCGTGTCCGCGTCAGGCAGCGCGCAGAGGATCGATCACCGCGCCGGGATTGAGGATCCCGGCCGGGTCGAGGACCTTCTTGCCGGCCTGCAGGGCGGCGGCGAACAGATCGGGACGCTGCTGGTCGTACCAGGGCCGGTGGTCGCGGCCCACCGCGTGGTGGTGGGTGATGGTGGCGCCCGCCGTGATGAGCGCCCCGGACACGGCCTGCTTGATCTCGTCCCACTGCTCCACGGTGCTGCCCCACCGGCCTGCGGCATAGATGCCGAAGTAGGGGGCGGGCCCGTCCGGGTAGACGTGGGTGAACCGACACGTCACCACGCCCTCCGCGCCCACCTGGCGCATGGCGTCCCGGGCGGCGTCGTTCACGGTCGCGCGCAGCGCGTCGAACCGGTCCCAGGTGCAGGCCGTCTCGAAGGTTTCCACGATCATGCCCTGGGCGGCCAGCGCGTCGCGCTGGTAGGGCATCCGCACGAACGCGGAGCGCCAGGTGTCGGCGGCCGCGGTACGCGCGGCACGGCCGGTGCTTTCGGTGTAGCGCGGCGGCTCGTCCAGGGTCCCGCCGTGGTCGCGGCACAACTCCAGCGCGCGCAGCATCCAGGCGTCGACGGGGTGGTCCGCGGATTCGAAGCCCAGGACCAGGACGGCGGTCGCGGAGCCCGCGTTGATCAGGGCCTCCATGGGGTCGAGCAGACGGCAGTTGGCCGGATCGAGGCCCGACTGGGACAGCGCGCGCACCGCTCGGACCCCCGCGTCGTACCGGGCGAAGCCGACCGAGGCGCCCGCCCGCCACCGCGGCCGCTCCTGCAGGCGCACCCAGGCCTGCGTGATCACACCGAGCGACCCTTCGGAGCCGAGGAACATGCGGTCGGGTGAGGGGCCCGCGCCCGAGCCGGGCAGGCGGCGCGACTCGACCGCGCCGGATGGGGTGATGACCCGCAGGGATTCGGTCAGGTCGTCGATGTGGGTGAGGTGCGTGGCGAAGTGCCCGCCGGCCCGGGTGGCCAGCCAGCCGCCGAGGCTGGAGAACTCGAAGGACTGGGGGAAGAACCGCAGGGTGTATCCCCGGGGCCGCAGTTGCTCCTCCAGGTGCGGCCCCAGGACACCGGCCTGGACGAGGGCGGCCCGGCTGGTGGCGTCGACCTCGAGCACCTGGTCCATCGACGTGAGGTCGAGGCTGACCACGCCGGTGTACCGATCCCCCACCCGGGGTTCGACACCGCCCACCACCGAGGAGCCGCCGCCGAAGGGTATGACCGCGATGTTCGCGTCGTGGCACCAGTCGAGTACGTGGACGACCTGGCTTTCCGAGGTCGGTCGTACGACGAGGTCGGGTACGTGGGGCAGCTTGCCGATGAGCGCACGGACGACATCGCGGAAGGCCTGCCCGTGACTGTGCGCCAGGCGGTCGCGCACGTCTGCGGAGACGATCGCAGTCAGCGCGTCGGGCGCCTTGATCCTGCTCGCCCCCACGCCGAACGCCTCGATCGGAGGGGCCTCGTGGACGGTCAGATCCGCGTTGGGCAGCAGTTCGGCGGTGCGACGGGTGAGCTCCTCGCGCTCGGATCCGGAGACCGCGTCCTCGACATTTCCCCAGCCCCACCACGAACGCGTCTTGCCCTTCATAGGCCCGCACCACCGATCTGAACGCAGGGTAAGTTACCTGGCGGTTACCTTGGCATAGGGTCAGAACATGGGCAAGCACGAGGCGGGTACGCGCGGAGTCGGCACCAAGGGAATGCCGCGCCGGGAACGAGAGCAGCTGATCCTGGACGCGGCGGCCGACGAGTTCGGCAGGAAGGGCTACGCCCGCGGGTCGACCGCGCAGGTGGCGGCGCGGGCCGGCATCACCAAGCCCTTGATCTATGAGTACTTCGGGTCCAAGGACGGCCTCTACCTGGCCTGCCTGGAGCGCGCCGGCACCCGCCTGGTGGCCGCCGTGCGGGACGCCCGGGAAGGCCCCTCGGACATCACGCGCGCCGCGCGCACCCTCGCCGCCGTCTTCCACGCGCTCGAGTCGCGTCTGCACGACTGGGAACTGGTCTACGACGCAACGCTGCCACCGGAGGGCGGGCTCCATGCCGCGGCCACCGTCTACCGGCGCGAGCTGAATCGTCTGGGTGCGGTCGGCGTATCCGAGTTCCTCCGGTCCGCCCCGGCCGACGACCCGCTCGACGCCGACCTCGCCACGCATCTCTGGTACGGGACGGTGAGCGCCGCGGTCACCTGGTGGCGTCACCACCCCGAGCAGAGCGCCGCGCAGATGACGTCCCGCTTCGGGCGGATCGTCGCCATGCTCGCCCCGTAAGCCTGAGCCGGCGAGGGCCGGGTCTCCGACCGCAGCAACCGCCAACACTCACGCTAAAGCTGAGGTTGAGGGATGGGCGTCAAGTCACTCGATATGACCATGACTCCCTGTCTGCTGCGCCCTCGCGTCTGCCGGTACTGTCCCGCACTCATCGGGGAGGCCGGCGCAGGGAGCAGGGCGCCTTGAGGCCGTTCAGGAGGGTGAGCAGGACGGCCAACCGGTGGGCGCGCAGCAGCTCCGCCGCCTTCGACTCCCCTTGGGGCACGTCCGACTGGCTCAGCGCCTTGCGAGTGGCGTGTGCGGCGAGCAGCCCGAGGAGCAACCGCGTCAGGGCGCGGCTCGCGGCCGCGCAGCCCAGGAGCCACAGGGCCACGCCGGTACTGGAAGTGAGCATCGTCAACCGTCCTTCTACGAAGTACGAGGTGCGAGGTGCGAGAGAGGGGCGCTGCCCGGTGTACCGCCCGGGGCTTGCGCTTCGATGCCCCGCAGGAGCGTGGAGTTGCCTGGCGTGCCTCGCTCCCGGTCACCTCCACGCACCCGGGGGGTTGTTGGCCGTCACAACGGCCGAGAGCATGCGCGCATGCAGAACAGGGACGACAGCGATGGCCAGGACGACCAGCACGAGCCGCGCACGCACCGCAGGAAGCGGGACCTGCCCTTCCCCTACAACCAGGACCTGTCAGGGATCCTGCCGCGCCTCAACCGCCGTACCGCCTGGGGCCGCGCCCGGCTGGCGAACCACCGGGTGACGGCCTCGCTCCTGGCCGCCGGGATGCGGCTGCTCGAGCAGCACTTCGGGCCGTGCACCGAGCGGCCGGTCACGAGCAAGAGCCTGCTGCTCGGCCCGTTGTCGCAGCGCTGCGTGGGCGAGGCGTTCGGCCACAACCCCGAGCCCTTCGCCCGACACGGCGATGGCGCGGGATTGCTGCGGGACCGCTGGACGCCGTACTCGAACTTCATCGTGGATCTCATCAACTTCGCGGTGTGGAAGGAGAACTACCGCCCGGAGTTCCGCACCCAGCGCGACGCGAACACCAGGCGCCTCGTGCACGGGCGCGACGGCCGCGACTTCGTGCGCGCCGTCCATGACATCGCCCACCGGCACACCACGGACGGCATGGACCTGCCCTCCGTACGGCTCGGCCTGGCCCTGATGACGGTGGCCGACGCCGACGAGGAGATCGCACGGATCACTTCCGGCATCTACGCGGCCTACCTGGGCTCCTGGAAGGAGCTGTACGCCGCTGTCCTGCGTGAGCGCGGCCTGCGGCTGCGCCCCGGGCTCACACTCGACGACCTGGCCGACGCGCTGTCCGCGGCCAACGACGGCGTGACGCTGCGGGCCCTCGGCGATCCGGCCTCCGGTGTCGTGGACGACGCCCGCCGGCGCTCGCTGACCGGCACCATCTCCCTCGCCGTGATCCACGCCTTCCTCGAACCGGAGGACCGAGCGAGCGGCCTGTCCCTGGAGCAGGCCGTCGCGGCGCGCTTCGGCGGGCGGGGCTAGGCAGTACGGGAGTGCGGGAGTACGCGGCGGGCGGCGGCGTGCCGGTGCCCATCCGGCCGCCGCGCATGGTGGGCACATGCACATGGCCGGGGCAACGGGCCGTCGCCGAAGCT
This sequence comes from Streptomyces sp. NPDC055189, assembly GCF_053606765.1. Taxonomy (NCBI): domain Bacteria; kingdom Bacillati; phylum Actinomycetota; class Actinomycetes; order Kitasatosporales; family Streptomycetaceae; genus Streptomyces; species Streptomyces sp. NPDC055189. The sequence goes on along the minus strand of NZ_JBSGSG010000014.1, from coordinate 56,255 downwards.
GAACGTCCACGAGCGACGCACCCCCGCAATCGCTGAGCGGCGACGTGCGGACCGCTTCTCCTCCATCACGGCCTGCTGCGCGCGTCTGCGCCCGCGGGAAGGACTCCCATGCCCACTGCCTCCGAAGCGCTCCACTCGATCGCGACCCGCAGGGCGATACGCCGGCTGCTGCCGCTGCTCGGCCTGGCGTACTTCATGTCGTATGTGGACCGCACGAATGTCGCGCTGGCCAAGACGCAGCTGGAGGCCGACATCGGCGTCAGCGCCGCCGCGTACGGGCTCGGCGCGGGCGTCTTCTTCGTCAGTTACGCGCTTCTGGAGGTCCCCAGCAACCTGGTGCTCTACCGGGTGGGTGCCCGGGCCTGGATCGCGCGCATCGCGGTCACCTGGGGGCTGGTGTCGGCCGCCATGATGTTCGTCCAGGGGGAAACCTCCTTCTACGCGCTGCGCTTCGCCCTCGGCGCCGCCGAAGCCGGCCTGTACCCGGCGCTGATGTACACGGTCACCCTCTGGTTTTCGCAGCAGCACCGCGTCACCGTCGTCGGCCTCATCTACACCGCGCCGGCGGCCGCGACCATCCTGGGCGCCCCGGCCGGCGGGGGACTGATGACCCTCGACGGCGTCGCCGGGCTCCAGGGGTGGCAGTGGATGTTCCTGGTCGAGGGACTGGTGACCGTCGCCGTCGGCGTCGTGGTCTGGATCGCCCTGCCCAGCCGCCCGCAGGACGCGCGCTGGCTCTCGCCGCAGGAGGCCGCTGCCCTCTCGGAGCGCGCCGCCGGCAGTGAGCCCTCGCCCCACCGGCTGCGCGGCAACCTCAAACTGGCCTTCGGGCGCCCGGTGGTGCTGCTGCTGGCCGGCACGTACTTCGTCAACCAGCTCGTCACCTCGGCCATCGGTTTCAACCTGCCGTCCATCGTGGAGGGTCTCGGCGTCGAGGGCTCCCTGTCGATCGGCCTGGTCACCGGCAGCATGGGCGTGGCCATCCTCGCCGGAGTCCTGTTCTTCCCCTGGCTGCACGGCCGCATCGGCAACGACACCGGACTGATCGTGCTCTGCGCCGTCGCCGGGACCGCCGCCATGGGCCTCTACCTGCCCACCGACTCCGTGGGGGTCCGCTACGCGCTGCTCTTCGCCGCCAACTTCTTCCTGACCGGCACACTGCCCCTGTTCTGGTCGGTGGCGATGTCGCGGATGTCGGGCCTGATGGCCGCCGTGGGCCTGGCGTTCATCAACACCGTCGGGCTGCTCGGCGGCTTCTTCGGCCCGATGGTCTTCGGCCTGATCGAGGGCCGCACCGGCAGCGAACGCACCCCGTTCGTCTTCGTCGTGATCGCGGGCCTGGCGGGCATCGCCCTGGCCTCCCTCCTCAAGCGGACCGTCGGCCGCGAGGACGGGGCCCTGCCGGGCCGGGTCCCGGCGATCGCCGACTGACCCGGCGCCGACCGCCCGTACACGTACGCCCCTCGGTGCACCGCTCCCCCGCCTTCCGGGGCCGGCGCGCCGAGGGGCTCTTGCTGTGCGGCTGCCCACCGCCTGATCGGGCGGCTTGGGCAATCGCACGATTTCAGCCACCGCGACACGTGCCTATCCTTCGGCCATGAACGCCGCCGTGAACACTGCCGTGAACACCGTCATGAACGAGGAGCTGGCGCTGCGCCGCGAGCTGGCCGTGACGCTGGTCGACGACATCGACCGGCTCGTCGACCGGCTGGCGGCCGACATCTGCGCCCACAGCACGACCTACGCCAGCGGGCGCCCGGTTTCGCGCGAGGACCTGCGCCTTGTCCTGCGCGGCAACATGGAGCTGGCTCTGCACGAGTTCGGCGGGATGGCATCCGATCACCGCTTCGAGGCGGTCGCGGCCGAGAACGGGCGGCTGCGCGCCGAGCAGGGCATGCCCCTGGACACGGTCCTGCGTGCCTACCGGCGCGGCGGGCGCGTCCTGTGGCAGGCGATGGCCGACTGGATGCGCGATCGCTCACCCGCACAGCAGCGCCTGGTGGGCGACATGGCCGGCGCGGTGTGGGAGACCATCGACCGGTTCTCCTCCGCGATGGCCGACGCCTACCGGCTGCGCACCCTTGAGCTCCTGCACCGCGAGACGTCCAAGCGCGGCGCCCTCTTCGAGTCCCTCCTCGACGGCCGGGGCGGCGACCCCGCGGTGGCTGCCGCGGCGGCCACCGCCCTGGGAGTGCCCCGGCACGGCCGGTATGTGGTCGTCGTCATCGCCCAGGACGCCCTCGATCCGGCCTCCCCGCCCGACCCCGGCCCCGCACTGGAATCCCTGGGCATGTGGTCCTTCTGGCGGCCCCGCGCGGAGTCGGTCGCGGGCCTGGTCCGGGTCAGGACGGCCGATTCCGCCCAGCTCGCCGACGTGCTGCGCGACCAAGGCGTGTGCCGGGCCGGGATATCGCCGCTGTTCGAGGAGTTGCCCGCCGCCGCCCAGGGTTTGCGGCTCGCCCGGCGCGCCCTCGACACCCTGGCGCCCGGCAGCGGCGAGGTCGCCTCCCTGGACGAGCGCCTGGTGCACGCCGCTCTCGGCGCCGAGCCGGAGATCGCCGACCGCCTGACCATGCGCTACCTCGACGGGGTGCTGCACAGCGGCGCCGAGTGCCCCGTGCTCCTGGAGACGCTGGGCGTGTGGCTCGACTCGGGCTGCTCCGCCTCCGGCGCCGCCGCGCGGCTGTTCTGCCATCGCAATACGATCCTCAACCGCATCAGCCGCGTCGCCGAACTGACCGGCTGGCCCGCCGACTCCGGCGAGGCCCGGCTCGGCTGGGCGCTGGCCCTGCGGGCCCTGGAGCTGGAGCACTGACCACGGGCTCCGCCCGGCGAGACGCCTCCGGGCCGCCCGGCGGGGTGCGGTGCCGCTGCCCACCGCAGGCACGGTGATGTTGGGCCCTTGCACATGGTCCCGCGAGGGCGGGGTGCCGGAAGCTGAGGCCGTCGGACACCCCCGTTCGTACGCGCAAGGGAGCAACCGTGCAGTTGAGCGTCGCCAGCATCCTCAAGGAATCCGCCGTCCGCCATCCCGACCGGATCGCGGTCGTCGACGGCGACGTGCGCCTCTCCTACCGCACGCTGTGGCTGGACGTCCTGCGCTTCGCGGCCCGGCTGCGCGATCAGGGCGTCGGGCCGGGGGTCCGGGTCGCCGTGCTGCTGCCCAACACCGCCGACTTCCCGCGCGCCTACTACGCGATCCTCGCCGCCGGCGGCACGGTCGTGCCCGTGCACGCCCTGCTCGTCGCCGACGAAGTGGCCTACGTGCTGCGGCACAGCGACTGCCGCGCGATCGTCAGCGCCGGACCCCTCGAAGCCGTGGCGAAGGAAGCGGCGGCCGAGGCCGGCATCGACGTGCTGCGGGTGAGCGCCGGCGGAGAGCCCCTGCACGGCGTCGAGCCGCGCGATGCGCAGGACACCGCCGTGATCCTCTACACCAGCGGCACCACCGGCCGGCCCAAGGGCGCCCTGCTCACCCACGGCAACCTGGTGATGAACGCCGGCGTCTGCGCCCAGGACCTGTTCGCCCTCACCCCCGACGACGTGGTCCTGGGCTGTCTGCCCCTCTTTCACAGCTTCGGCCAGTCCTGCGCCATGAACGCGGCCCTGCGCGCCGGCTCCGCCCTGGTCCTGTGCGCCCGCTTCACCGGCCCCGGCGCACTGGAGCTGATGGCGGCCGAAGGCGTGAGCGTCTTCATGGGCGTGCCCACCATGTACCACGCCCTGACCGAGACGGCGGAGCACGGCGGGGAGCGTCCCGGCGGCCTGCGCATGGCCGTCTCGGGCGGCGCGGCCCTGCCCACCGCGCTGCTCGAACGCTTCGAGGCCGCCTTCGGCACCGTCGTCCTGGAGGGCTACGGACTCACCGAGACCTCACCGGCCGCCCTGTTCAACCAGCTGGCCACCGGACACAGGCCCGGCACCGTCGGCCACCCCATCTGGGGCGTGGAGGCGGCCGTCGCCGACGCGGAGACCGAGGACCGGATCGTGTTCCTCGCGCCCGGCGAGGTAGGCGAGGTCGTACTGCGCGGCCACAACATCTTCGCCGGGTACCTCGACGATCCCGCGGCGACCGCGGCCGCCGTCGTCGACGGCTGGTTTCGTACCGGCGACCTCGGCGTGCACGACGCCGAGGGCTATCTGAGCATCGTCGACCGCAAGAAGGACCTCATCATCCGCGGCGGCTTCAACGTCTATCCGCGCGAGGTCGAGGAGACCCTGGCGCGCCACCCCTCCATCGCCCAGGTCAGCGTTCTGGGCCTGCCCGACGAGGCCAGGGGCGAGGAGATCTGCGCGGCCGTCGTCCTGCGCCCCGGCGCCGCCGACGCGCCCGAGGACATCGTGGCCTGGGCGCGCGAGCATCTCGGCAGGCACAAGTACCCACGGGTCGTACGCCTGCTGGGCGAGCTGCCGCTCGGGCCGAGCGGCAAGATCCTCAAGCGTGAGCTGAAGGAGGCCTGCGCATGAGCGTCGTCGACACCGAGTGCGGCCCCGTGCGCGGCACCCTCGAGGACGGCATCGCCGTCTTCCGCAACATCCCCTACGCCGCGGCCCCCGTGGGCCCCCTGCGATTCGCTCCCCCGGCGCCCGCACCGCGCCGGAAAGACCTCCTGGAGGCCACCGCCTTCGGCCCCACCGCCCCCAAGAACCCCTACGCGCCGCCCTTGGACGCGCTCCTGCCCGACCCGGACATCCCCGGCGACGCCTGCCTCAACCTCAACGTCTGGACGGCCGCGCCCGGCGACGGCGCCCGCCCGGTCATGGTGTGGATCCACGGCGGCGCCCTGCGCAACGGCTCGTCCTCCGTGTCCAGTTACGACGGCCGGGCCTTCGCCCGCGACGGCGTCGTGCTGGTCTCGCTCAACTACCGCCTGGGCATCGAAGGGTTCGGCGTCTTTCCCGACGCCCCGGCCAACCTCGGCCTGCGCGATCAGATCGCCGCGCTGGCCTGGGTGCGCGACAACATCCGCGCCTTCGGCGGCGACCCGGACAACGTCACCGTCTTCGGCGAGTCCGCAGGCGCCATCAGCATCGCGGCCCTGCTCGCCAGCCCGCACGCCAGGGGCCTCTTCCGGCGGGCCGTCCTGCAGAGCGGAGCCCCCACGGCCGTCGACCGCGCCGAAGCGGCCCGCACCACGACCGCCATCGCCGAACACCTCGATATCCCGCCCACCGCCGCGGACTTCGCCCGCGTGGACCGCGCCCGGCTGCTCGACGCCCAACGGGCGGCCACCGCGGGCGGCACCCCGCTGACCGGCGGACGCGGCTTCCACCTCGTCGTCGACGGCGACGTCCTGCCCGAGGACCCCGCCACCGCGCTCACCCGGGGCGCCGCCGACGGCATCGACGTCCTGCTGGGCAGCAACACCGACGAGTACCGGCTGTGGTTCGTGCCCAGCGGCTACGTCGACCGCATCAGCGAGGCCACGCTGTCGGCCGCCGTCCACGAGGGCCAGGCTCCCGGCAGGGCTCCGGCCGTCTACCGCGCCGCGAGGCCCGACGCGTCACCCGGCGAGATCTTCGGCGCCATCGTCACCGACAAGATGCTGCGCGTCCCCCTCAACCGCCTTGCCGACGCCCGCGCGGACCGCCCCGGCCGGACCTTCGTCTACGAGTTCGCCTGGCCATCCCCGCAGCACGGCCTCGGCGCCTGCCACGCCCTGGAGATCAGCTTCGTCTTCGACACCCTGGACGCACCCGACAGCCTGCTCCTGGCGGGCGAGACGGCGCCGCGCCACCTGGCCGAGGCAATGCACCGCGCGTGGATCGCCTTCGCGAGCGGCGAGGACCCCGGCTGGCCCGAGTGGAGCGCCGAGCGCCCCGTCATGACCTACGGCACCGACGGCGCCCGGGTCGTGCTCGCGCCCCGGGAGCACGAACGCCGCCTGTGGTCGTAGGGACGCGGAGACGGCCGCCCCGTACCACTCCCCCGCACGACTCCCCTGTGCCACTCACTCGCCCATCGGCATGCTCACCCACCCGCACAGCCACGACAAGGACACCGCCATGAAAACGCCCTCGCGCGCCCTGCTGGTCACCACCTTGCTCTGCGGAACCGCCCTCACCGCACCGACCGCCACCGCGACGGCCGCCGCGGGAGAAGAGGACCGCCTCCAGTACGTGGCACTCGGCGACTCCTTCGCCGCCGCCCCGCTGGTGCGCCCCGTCGACCCTGCCGACCCCAAGTGCCTGCGCTCGCTGGCCGATTACCCGCATGTCGCCGCCGACGCGCTCGGCGCCGACCTGACCGACGTGACCTGTTCCGGCGCCACCGCCGACGACTTCACCACGTCACAGCACGCCGGCACCGCACCCCAGTACGACGCGCTCTCGGCCGAGACCGACCTCGTCAGCATCACGATCGGCGCCAATGACAGCGCCCTGTCCGCGCTCACGGTCAGCTGTCTCAACGCCCTGCCGCAGCCGCTCGGCAAGAGCTGCGCGACGGCCAACACCCGGGGCGGCACGGACCGGTACGGCAAGGCCATCGATGCCTGGGCCCCGAAGTTCGACACCGCCCTCGACACCGTCCGCCAACGCGCCCCGCATGCAAAGGTGTTCGTCGTCGGCTACGGCAAGTACTTCCGCGACGGGGGCTGCTTCCCCCGCCAGCCCTACTGGGGCCAGGACGCCGACTACATCCAGGCGAAGATCGACCAGGTAGGCGGGGTGCTGCGGTCAGCCGCCGCACGGCACGGAGCCACGTTCGTCGACGCCAAGGAACTCGGCACCGGCCACGACTCCTGCGCCCCCGCGGCCGACCGCTACATCGAAGGCACCGTCTCCACCCGCGACGCGGCCCCCCTGCACCCCAACGCCGCGGGCTCCCGCGCCTACGGCCAGGCGCTGGCTGACGCCGTAGAGGCGGACACATCATCGCGATAAATACCACGTACGACGGTGCGTGAAGGACGTTTTCGCCGGAACCTACCCCCGCCGCCCCCGCCCCACGAAAATGGAGCGGCACCTCTGTCGGTGCGCTGAGGGGGATGGGGCGATGCGCGAAATCGGGCTGCTCTCGGACAATGCGATATCCGATGCATCCGGTGATGCATTCGGGTTTCTGGCACATGCCCGAGTTCTGTGTGACGCACTGGAGGGCACGGACGACCTTCCGCTCACCGTCGGAATTTTCGGCCCGTGGGGCATGGGCAAGTCGAGTTTCATGCATATCTGCCGCGACTTGCTGCGCAAGCGTGAGATTCCCGCCATCTGGTTCAACCCATGGAAGTACGACCAGAAGGACGAGATCTGGCACGCGCTTATCCAGACCGTGCTCACCGAAATGGCCGTCGATCTGGAGAGGCGTCGCAGCAAGGCCGGTGAAGCAAAGCGTGAGAGGTTCACCGAGACGCTGGCCACCGTACGGCAGTTGAGCCAGACCGCTGCCTGGCTCCTCGCCCGCCGGGCGGCCGGCCCGCTGAGCGGCGGTTTCCTCACGGCCGATGACGTCGATCGCTTCCAGGAGACGATCACGACCTCGGACACCGCGGCATACCGCCATGTCAATCACTTCGAGGAGGACTTCAAGGATGTCGTCCACCGGTACACCGACGGCGGCCGACTCGTCCTCTTCGTCGACGACCTCGACCGCTGCACCCAGGATGCGGCAATCACCGTACTGGACTCCCTGAAACTGTTCCTCGGCGAGGCATCCTGTGTTTTCGTCCTGGCGATGGACCAACAGGTGATCACCGAGGCGGCCGGGCGGAAGGCCGGCGCGGACGAACCGGATCTCGTCCGAGGCCAGCAGTACCTGGAAAAGCTGATCCACTTCCCGTACCACCTGCCCGTCGTGCCGTTCGAAGCGCTCTACCGCCAATTGCAGACGACGATCCGGCCTCCGGAACTGGCCGACTCCACGGAACTCTGGGAACTGATCCGGTCCGCCTTCGGCGCCAATCCCCGACGGGTGCGCAGATTCATCAACGGCCTCAATCTCTCCGCCGCGACCCTGGACTTGCAGCAGGCGCCGTCCGTACAGCGATTGCTGCACGCCGGTGTTCTGCTGGCATTACGGATGCTGCACCCGTCCTTCTTCCTCGTCCTCCAGGAAGATCCGGCCATCTGGTTCCGCTTCGACGAGGCCGAGGCCCGAAAGACACAACTCGGCGGTCGGGACGAAACGGTCGCCCAGGAGAATCCGGGCGTACGACGGCTCCTCGCCGACGTATCGCCGCACCGCGCGGGCTTCGGCTTCCCGCCACCGCCCAACGAGCAGGAGATCAGACTCCTCACCGAGATCCTCACCGTGACCGGCGGTCTGCCCTCGGCTCCCGAGGAGCCGTCATGAGCCAGGCCGCTTCACCGCAGGAGCCCTTCCGCACTCCCGGCCCCCGCCATGTCATCGGACTCGACATCGGGGACGGCGAGAGCGCTCTGTGCTGGCTGTCGACGGATCCGGACACCATGGGGGACGAGCCGGAGGTCTTCGAACGGCACACGAACGAGAAGAGCATCATCACGGCGATCGCGTGGGAGCACGGGAAGAACGACGACCACAGCGAGAACGAGGACGGGGACGAGGACGAGAACCATGAGGAGTCCACCAGGCTTCTGATCGGCGAACCAGCCGTGATGTCCAACGACTGTCTGCAGTTCAGCGTGAACTTCAAGACCGCCTTCGACCCCGAGCAGCAGGTCATGCCGCGGCAAGTGCCGTTCTCCCAGGCGCTGCTCCGCGAGTTCTTCCACCGCCATCCCGAGGTCAAGGAGGACTGCGCGGTGTATGTGGGGCATCCCGCGGGGTGGCCGGTGGACGCCGTCGAGGCGTATGCGCGGCAGTTCGCACCTCTCGACGTACCCGTGCAGCTCATGCCCGAGTCGCAGTCCGCGCTGGTCCATGTCCGGGACCGGCACGCGGAGGATCGGGGCAATGGTCTCGATCGCGACGCACTGCGGGAGGTGCTGATCGTCGACGTCGGTTCCTCGACGACGGACTTCACGTACGTGGACGATCTCGAACCGCGCAATCTGCCGGTGGGAGCCTCACTCGGCTGCCGTCGGATCGATGACGATCTCGCCGCCCTCATGCGCGCGGCACTGGCCGGGGACAAGGAGTTCACCGATGCCCTGACAGTGGCCGGTGGAGCACAGATGCTCCGGCTGGTGTGCCGCCGGGCCAAGGAGGCACAGTTCTCGTCCGGCTACACGGGTGGGGGCAACTTCCTGACCATGCCCCAGGGCTGTGCCACCCGCTTCGCCCCGATCATCGACAAGGGCGGCGGCCGTCTGCGCGGCGTGGAGATCCCCCGGCTGGTTGCCGCCCCGGGCGGCTGGGCGGACGACTTCCGCGCCCTGCTGACCCGGGCGAAGCGACATCTCGGCTCCGCCCGGCCTCAGTTGATCGTCGTGACCGGCGGCGGCTCACGGATGCCGGTCGTCCGGGAGGCTTGTGCCGAGGCATTCCCGGACGCGACGGTACGCAACGACCCCGCTCCCTCGTTCACCGTGGCCCGAGGTCTGGCGAGCGCCGGCCAGCATCGGGTCGGCGTGGAGCGCTTTCGGCGTGACATCCGGGCTCTGAAGGACCAGGCCGACTTCACCCTGGAAATTCGCGCCAGGCTCCTCGAATCGTTCGACGAGGTGATCAGTCTGCTGCGGCAGCGTGTCGGGCGGAGTGCGGGGCACAGCGACGCCGATTCGCCCTCGCTGGACGAGCAGATCCGTGAGATGGCCGATGTCGACGCGGTGTTCGGGCGGCTGCGAGCGCGGCTGGAGTCCTCGTTGACCCCGCTCGTTCTGGACATCTGCCGTGCCTACGGAATCCGGGACGATCGGTTTCCACTCGACCTGACGGTGCCGAACGTCGTCAGTGCCGCGATGAAGGCACGTATCCGCGGTGTTCTGCGGACAGCAGGTACGACACAAGGCATCTTGACGAACACCGGAAGCGCGCACGGGGCGGGCCGCGTTCTCATGAACGGGGCGGTACAGGCTTTCCGGAAGGGGGGCGCCGCTCCGCTCCTCGCCGCCGCCGGGGTGGTGGCCGCCGCCGGTGCCGTGATCGTCGGCGGCGCCGCGGGAATCGAATATGCGGCCCGCTGGCGATTGCTTCGCGTCCTGGAGACGGCACACCTGGAACCGACCGAGATCACCAACCTCGTGGAGGAGGTCGCGGAGTCCGTCGCCTCGCAGATGGACGACCGGGCGAAGGAGATCGAGCGCTTCGTCAATCCGGCCTGAACCGTCCCCTCGTGAGGGGTGGGGAACGGATATCCCCGCCCGCTACCGCTCCCTGCCTGTTCCCGGCAGGGAGCGGTAGCGGGCGTATCACGTGGACACGGAACCGCGGTCAGCCGAACGGAATGGTCAGGATGGAGTCCGCCGTCCCGGTCCGGAGTTTCGCCGGGGCAATGCCGATGGCCGACCACACCTCCAGGCGCACCGTTCCGTTCTTCAGGTCACCCAGTGAGCCCGTCGCCGACTTGAGGCCGCGGCCCTCGCTGTAGGTCTCCCAGCCGGTGACCGGGTCGGTGGCGAAGTACTGATAGGTCTCCGTCCGCTCGAAGGAGCCGTCGCCCGTGAGGTCGTAGCTGACCCTGGCCTGCTGGCCCAGGCCGACCGCGGTCTCCGCGTCCACCTGGAGGCGGAAGGTCGTGGACTTGCCCGACGTGAGGGTGCCGTTGACCTTCTTCGCCTCGTAGACCTGCGGCTGGTGCGGGATGCCGTCGTGGTTGGCGCCGCCCGCCGAGGCGAGGGTGTCGCTGCCGGCTGTGGCGCCGGTCGCCGTGGTGAGGGTTCCGCCGCTACGTAGCTGGAAGACGTTGCCCGTGGGCGGGTCGGGGTCCGGGTCGCCGCCGCCCGTTCCGGTGCCGGTGGCCGTGGAGCGGGCCGGGACCGTGAGGGTCTTGCCGTCGGAGAAGGTGACCGTGCGGGGCGAGGAGCTGAAATTGTGCGCCGCGTAGGTGCGTGCCGTGCCCTTGGCGAAGACCGCCGATGTCGGGATGTCGCCCGTGATCGTGGTGTCGGGGGCGCCGAGCGTGTCCAGGGTGTTGATCCAGTGGTAGGTGTGTGCCTTGGACTCTCCCTGCTCGGGCGTGTAGCCGGCGTTGCCCGCGTCCCACTTGGACTTGGCCGCGGCCGGATCGGCGAGCGATTCGAATTCCCAGAGGATGTCGCGCCACTCGGCGGCCGGGCCGCCGTTCTCCCGCACCATCTCGGCGAGGTTGCGCCGGATCGCGGCCTTGTGCCCGGCCAGGTGCAGTGAGCCCCCGGTGATGGGCAGGGCGTTGATGCCGTGGATCTCCTCGGGGTTCGCCGTCCACCACGTGGCATACGCCGCTCCGCTCCCCCACACCATGCCCGCGGTGTCGTGGCCGAAGCCGGAGGGGAAGACCTGCTCGTCGGCGTCGAACCAGTACTGGGCGATCGCCTCCGACTCGGTGGTCAGCAGGTAGGCGCCCAGGTCGCGCAGTTCGGCGTTGTCGGTGGCCGAGCCCCACAGGACCAGGGCGGCGCTGAGGTTGGTCGACTCCGAGGAGGATTCCTGGTTGTTGCCCGCGGCGAAGCCCTGGTGTCCGGAGGCCCAGCTGTGGCCCGCGTAGACGTCGAAGCCGCGCAGGAAGGGGAAGGCCGAGTCGCCGCGGGCGGGGTTGGCCGCGTCCTTGATAAGGGTTTTGACCATGCCGCCCCATGCCGAGTCGGCGGCCCATCCCTGGTCGTACTGGGCGACGATCGCCGCCGCGTAGACGTAGTAGCTGTAGTGGAAGTGGTGGTCGTTGAGTTCGGTGTCGCTGCCGTACGACGCCGGGTAGCCGGTGAGGGTCTTCCAGTCCTTGTCGTAGGAGAACTCACTGGCACCGCCCGCGGTGAACCACTCCTGGAGCCGGCCCTTGAGCAGGCCCAGGAGCTTGTCGCGGGTGCCGGTCTCGCCGATCTGGTCGGCGACCGGGACGAGCTGGGCGAGCTTGCCGAGGGCCTTGCCCGTCCAGTAGGTGTCGGTGGCGCCCGAGAACGGGTCGGACGCGTTCGCCACCTCGTCGAGGTAGGTCTTCAGGCGTGCCCGGTCCACACCCGAGGACTTGGGCAGGGCGGGCAGGACGGAGGAGGACTTCTGGGCGGTGGTGAAGGAGGTGCCCTCGCGTACCTTCATCGTGCCGCGCGGCGATTTGTAGGTGTACGAGGTCAGCGCATCGCTCGTGTGCAGCCACTGGTGGCGGTAGAGCGCCTGGAGCGTGCCGGTCTCGCTTCCTTCCTGGGCCTGCGTGGTGAGGCTGTAGGTCGCCTTGACCGAGCCGGATGCGGAGGACCAGGTCGCCTTGGAGCCGGTGACGAAGCTGTAGGCGTACTTCTTGTACGTGGCGAGCGCGTCGGTGGAGGGGAGGACGGCCAGGGAGAAGTAGTCCTTGGCGCCCAGACCGGCGGTGATCGTGGAGCCGGAGACGTTCCAGTCGCTGCCGCTGGGGGCGAAGAGCGCGTAGTGGTGGCCGCCGACCGTGATGCCCAGGACGTTGCCCTGGTCGGCGAAGACGTTCGGCGCGCCGGCGGTGGTGATCTGGGCGTTGCCGCCCGAGCCCTTGGCGTAGACGTAGGGCAGGCCGTGGCCGATGGTGGTGCGCAGGGTGCGGGTGCCGTCCGACCAGTAGGGGGTGACGGTCCAGTCGGACCAGGCGTCGGCCTTGGTGTCGGCGGAGTTGAGGCCGCTCAGGCCGAGCGTGAGGTCGCGCTTGTGCGCGTATTCGTACTGGCGGCCCTCGCCGACGACTGCGGGGTCGGTGGGGTAGCCGACTTCCAGTCCGCCGGAGACGGCCTGGTAGGTGAGCGGGTGTCCGTACATCGGGGTGGAGTACGGGTTGTCGCCGTAGCGCTGGAAGGCCAGGGAGGTCCACCAGTCGTTGGTGGGGACCGGCTTGCCCTTGGCGGCCGGGGTGACCTTGGGGGTCACCGGGGTGCCGGTGTTGGTGGTGGGCCCGGAGGTTCCGGCGGGGCGGGTGTCGGAGTAACTGCCGGATCCGACGGGGACGTTGGCCGCCGCCGCGGGGGTGGCGGCGGGGCCGAGGCCGATGGCGGCCAGGGCGCCGACCAGCAGCACGGCGGCGGCCGGTCTTCCGTGGGGGACGGGTCGTAAGCGGGGGAATGGCATGGACGGCACCTCAAAGTCATGACGGGGAGGGCGTCTTGAGAGCGCTCTCAGCTGTCGAGGAACGTAAAGCCAGCGCAAACAAGCGTCAATAGCTGGGGCAGGCGGGCGCCGAGCACCCGATGCCGGGCCGTCGCGCCTTCGAGGCTTGAAGAAGCTCCTCCGTGAGGAGCACGCCTCACGCGCCGCCATGCGCGCCCCCATCCGGGCCACCCGAGAGACGCACAACGCGTGATGGCCCGTCACCAGCCATACACGACAGCCCAGTTGCTGCCGGATGAACCACCGGGAAGACCGACCGGCCTTGTGCCCGAACCGCGTCCAGGAGGTTGTACGTAACCGGACTGATTGCCCACGGCGGGCCCTGCACGGTTGTATCGCGGAGTGCCTCGGCAGGGGGCCGGGGCCGACAATGTCCAGGGGGGAACATGCGAAGACTTTTGTCTGCGGTGACGGGTGCGTTAGGGGCCGGCCTGTTGGCGGCGCTGCTGCCGATGGGCACGGCCGCCGCGGAGCCCGCCGGGGGTGATGCGGCCACGGAGCGGATCAGTGTGGCCGCCGACGGGACGCAGGGCAACCGAACGTCGTACTCGCCGGTGATCAGCAGGAACGGCCGCTACGTCGCCTTCGTCTCACAGGCGACGAACTTCGTGCCCCCGTATCCGGTCCCGCCCGGCGGCGGGGGGTACTGGTCGTACCTGCGCGACCTGCGGACAGGCACGCTGGAGCGGGTGGCCGTCGACGGCATCCCGGCGGATGTGCACGACTTCGACGCCTCGGGGAACCAGATGGTGATCAAGTCGCGCAGTGGCCTGTACGTGCGCGATCTGACTTCGGGCGACACCCGGCGGGTTGACCTGGACCTGGGCGCGTTCACCGGCGGCGGCGCGTACAACGCCCGGATCAGCGGCTCCGGCCGCTATGTCGTGTTCGAGCAGAGCCGCCCCACCGGGTCGACAGCGACCGAGGGCTCAAGGGTCTACGTGCGTGATCTGGTGGAAGGCACGACGCAGTGGGTGAGTCACCCGAACACCGCGACCGATACCTACTACGCGGGCGGAGCGGTCATCAGCGACGACGGGCAGCACATCGCGTACACCAACACCCGGTACTTCCCCAAGGGCCCGGCGAAGGGCCACGCCTACCTCCTCGACCGGAGCACCGGCGAGCGGCAGATGGTGGATGTCTCGCACGACGGAGCGACACCGGAGCGCGTCGTGAGCCAGTTGTCGTTGAGCGCGGACGGCAGCCTGGTGCTCTTCAACCGCGCCGACACCAGCCCGGTGACGGCGAACGACCAGAACTCGAACACCTTCATCCGCGAGCCGGCGACCGCTACCACCCGGCCGATCCCGGCCACCGGATCCCAGACCGGCACCAGCGGCGGCCGGCTCAGCCCCGACGGCCGCTTCGCGCTCTACATGGCGGGTGTCACCGGCCCGAACGCGGGTCCGTGGCCGCTGTACCTGCGGAACCTGGAGACCGGTGAGGTGCGCACCGTGACCACCGCGATGGACGGCACTCCGGCCCCCGCCTATGCCGGGCGGGTGGCGATCACCGGCGACAACCGCATGGTCGCCTTCGACTCGTCCGCCACCGACCTCGTCCCCGGCGACACCAACAACACCTGGGACGTCTTCGTGCGGACCCTGCCGTCCGCCTCCTGAGACACCCGTAGCGCGGGGGCGGTCCTCGCGAGGCCGCCCCCGTCCCTGGCGAACGGCTGTATCAAGCCTCGTTGAGCAACTGCCCCGAGATCGCCAGCGTCAGAACGGCGCTCGGGTTCCCCTCGGCGCCGTGCCGGAAGGCTTCGTCGAACGCCTCGTCCCCCATCATCGTGCGGGCCGACCGCCAGCACTCTTCACGCAGATCACGCAGTTCGGGCGTGCCGCGCTGGGAGTGCCCCACCGACCGCCAGTAGGTGTGGCCGATGCCCGACACCAGGGCTGCTGTTCTGCCTTCTCCGCGGGCCGCGGACGCGGCGGCCAGGACGTCGAGGCCCAGAGCGATGCCGAAGCTGTCACCCAGCCGGCGCTTGCCCTCCAGCATGGCGCGGGCGTGTTCGACGGCGTGCGTGGGCTTGCCCCGGGCCAGGGCGAGCAGCGCGAGCTGGTAGTCGGCGTACGCGCGGGTCCAGCATTCACCGTGGGCGAGGCAGTCGGCACGCAGCTCCGTGGCGTGCTTCGTCGCGGTGTCGACGTGCCCGAGCCCGGTGAGCGCAAACACCCGTACGAGATGGCAGCGCAGCATGGAAGGCGAGGAGAAGGCGGGTTGTCCCGGAACTTGCCGCAAGGCGTGCTCGACCACGGCCTGCGCCTTGCTCGCCTCGCCCTGCAGAAGATGTGTGACTCCCAGCAGGTACGCGGCGGCCAGACCCTCTTCGGTGTTGCCGGTGCCGGCCGCGTCCCGCGCGCAGCGCCGGCCGATCCTGGCTGCCTCGTCGTGCTCGCCCTGCAGGAGCAGCACCACGCCCAGGGCCCAGCGTGCCCGCCCGTGAAAGGCGCTGGAGCCGGTGTGCTCCAGCAGGGCCTGCTCCAAGTAGGCGCGGGCTTCGGGCAGATGGCCGCAGCAGCTCCAGAAGAAGCTCACCAGGGCGGCCAGTTCCACCGCGCGCTGCGGTTCGTCCGCCAGGAGATGGTCCAGAGCCGCGCAGAGGTCCGTGTGCTCGAGGGCGATCTTCTGGTACCACTCGACCTGGGCGGGGCCCGCCCACGCCGCGTCTGCCGAGCGGGCCAGTCCCAGAAAGTACTCGGCGTGCCGGGCGGCGGCCGACCCGCGCTCCCCGAGTTCTCCGAGCCACATCCAGCCGTACTCCCGCACGGTGTCCAGCAGGCGGTAGCGTCCCTGCGTGGAACGGGCCACCACGGATTTCTCGATCAGCCCGGCGAGGGTCGCGCCGATGTGCTCGCCGGGCAGCGGGCCGCCTGCGCACACCGCGCGTGCGGAGACCTCGTCGAAGGATCCCCGGAAGACGGAGAGTCTGGCCCACAGCAGGCGTTCGAGGGGCTCGCACAGTTCATGGCTCCAGCCGATCGCGGTCCGCAGGGACTGGTGGCGTCGGGGCCAGATGGGGCCGGGTGCGGCCAGATCCCCGAAATGGGCGCTCAGCCGGGCGGCGATCTCCCGGAGGGGCCTGTTCATCACCTGGGCCGAGGCCAGTTCGATGGCCAGGGGAATGCCGTCGAGCAGTCTGCAGATCTCCGCGGCGTCCTCGACCTGGGCCGGGTTTCTCTTCCTCAGCGCCGGGGCGACCGCCACGGCGCGGGCGAAGAACAGGTCGAGGGCATCGGACTCGCAGGGCAGCGGCTCGATGGTGATGCGCACTTCTTCCCGCAGTTCCAGGGGCTGTCTGGTGGTGGCAAGGACGGTGAGGTGCGGACAGGCGGCCAGCAAGCGGGCCACCAGGCTCCGGCACGCGGGCACGAGATGTTCGCAGGAGTCCAGGACCAGCAGCAGGCGCTTGTCGGACAGCCAGTGGCAGAGGGCATCGAGCGGCCGGTCGGAAGTGTGGTCGGAGAAGCCGACCGTGTCCGCCACCTTCGCCACCAGCAGCCGCGCGTCCGGGATGGCTCCGAGATCAACCCAGCACGGCTCGCCGAGGCCGGCGAGGTGCCGGGCCGTCATGCGGTGAAGGGCATGTATGACCAGCCGGGTCTTGCCGACACCCCCGATACCCGTCAGCGTGATGAGCTGGTTGCTCATCAGCGCTGAGGTCAGACTCTCCTCATCGACGTCCCGTCCGACGAACTGGTTGATCTCAATTGGCGTGTTGCCCAACATCCCTGCATTCTCCACCCTTTGGCATCCGCACGGCTCCAAAGGAGTAAACCGGCTCGCGTGCTCTCACCAGGGACAACGGGAGCCGGCGGGCTGTTCTGCCCGGGCCGGTGAGCGGGCGTCAGCCGGCGGGGCCCAACCGCGAGGGCGGCACACCATCGGCTGTGCCGGTCCTGGCCGCGCTGGGGCGAGCCCCACTCCATTGGGCCTTCTGATCCATTTCGGTGTGCGCCAATCGCGGCGTTTCCCCTGAGCGGTGCGGTGGCGCCGCCGGTTCCGGGAAGGACGGGGAGGGGAGAAATGGGAGCAGAATGGTCGATGTCATCGTGTTGATCGGCGTGATTGCCGGTGCGTCCATGCAGATCCAGGCGGTGTGGGACATGGGCCGCACCCCGAACGACGGTGAGGACAAGACCGCCCTGCAAGCGCAGGCGTTTGTCCTGGCGGCGGCAGGGTCCCTGATCGCCGTCAGCGCCCTGGGCGCCGCCCTGCTGTTCGCCCCTGGTTCCTGACCCCGGCGACGACACGCCGACTGAAAGACGACACCGGCTGAAAACGGCGCCGGCCTCCCGCCGCCAGGTCGGGTGCGCAAAAGGCCGGCTCACCGGGGGTGCCCCGGGGCGACCTGCCCCGGGGACACCCCCGCCCCCGGTCAGCCCTTGCGCGGGCCGGCGGCCTTGAGCGTCAGGGTCTGCTCGGCGGCGCTGCGGCCCCCGCCGACCGGGTTACCTGTGGTGTCGGTCCAGGCGCGGGTCGGCGTGGTCTCGGCGAGCCGGTCGGGGACATCTGACATGCCCAGGACCAGTCCGCTGTAGCGGTTGACCAGGTGGACGGTGCGGGTGGACCTGCCGTCGGCGGTCGACCCCGGGACGACGAACCACTGCTGGCCCACGGTCGGCTTGCCGCCGGGTGCCGAAGCCACGGTCATCTTGGCTGCCCAGGCGCGGCCCGCGTCCTTGGTGGAGTCGACGCCGACCAGCTTCCCGGTGGCGGCGTTGGTGATGCGGTAGGAGCCGTCACCGCCCGGGGTGAAGATCCAGCGGCTGCGGGCGCTGCCGTCGCCCGCGGGCAGCGAGGTGGTGTTCTGGCTGCCAGCGGCCTGGGAGAGGACGCGCCCCTTGCCGTTGCCGATCGTGTAGGCGGTGCCTGCCGTCACGGGGGCGGCGGGCTCGCTGGTGGTGAGGGTGGTCTCGTAGTACTCGCCGTCCTTGCCGTCCGAGCACTGGAAGGAGCAGTAGCTGCGGAAGCTCTTGCCGACGACGGTGGATCCGGTCTTGTTCACCGAGTCGAGCATCCAGCGGTACCAGGAGCCCGATTTGTAGTCACCGGAGTCGCCGATGAGCTTCCACTTCTGCGTGGCGAGGTTGTCGGTGACGTAGAACCGCTGGGGTTCCTTGCTGTCCTGGGTGATGGCCTCGGGCTGTCCGACATACAGCCCCAGGTAGGCGTTGTAGGCGATGTTCATGGTCAGCAGGTCGGACTTCGCGGGCAGTTCGCCCGCATCCTGCTGTTCCTTGACGTTGCCGTCGTTGGCCGGGTCGTAGTCGCCCGCGACGGGCGTGTACCCCGTGCGGTGGTCGGCGTCGACCGGCTCCATGTTGCTCTCCAGGCCGCCGACGCCCGGCTGGGACCACTTGCCGTCGTACCACTTCTTCCAGGATCCGGGCGCCATCTTCGCGGACATCGGGGCGCGCGCGACGTGCGCCCGGCTGCCGTCCGTCCAGCCGCCGGATATGCCGCCCTTCGGGATGGCCCGCGAGTTGTAGTACACGTAGAAGTAGCCGGATGCGGTGTCCACGAAGAGCCGCGGGTCGCCGTTGCCGTAGTGGTAGAGGTCGTTGGGGAAGGCCGCGTCGTCGCCGCGCTTGGTCGAGTACGGCGAGGTCAGGACGTGGTCCTTGATGTCCCACGTCTTGCCCTGGTTCGTGGAGACGGCGTAGTCGATCGCGTCGTAGTGCAGGCCGTCGCCGAAGGGCTTGGGGGTGAACTCGTTGTGGACCAGGCCGTACCAGTCACCGGTGTCCGGATCGGTCCACACACCCAGCAGGTCGCAGTAGTTCTTCTGCGCGTAGTGCGCGGTGTCGGGGGCGTTCGTGGCTTCGCGGCCGGTGGGGCTGTTGTTGCACCGCCAGGTGGTGTCGTTGTTGCGGTCCTTGGCGTTGGCCGGGTTGACCGCGTCGCTCAGCTTCGCGTCACGCGTCGCCGCGTCGAAGTCCTTGCCGGTGTAGAACGTCCACTTGCGGGGGTCGTTCGCGGCGTACAGGGCATGGGCGGACTGGTAGTGGAAGCTGCCGTCCTTGTCGATGTACGTGCTGGCGGGGGTGTCGTCGGGGTTGGTCCACGGGCCCTTGTCGCCGATGCTGACGCCGTAGGTCGGGGCATGTGTCGAAGCGGGCGCCGGGTCGGACGCCCGGGCGGACGCCAGCGTGCCGGCCAGCACTACGGCTGTCGCACCGAGCGCACCGGCGATCCTCATTCTGGAACGAACTGACACAGGTTCTCCTCTCGTGGTCGGGCCGCTGGTGAGGCTGGGGATGGGAGCGGCCCCGGGGTCGATGTCCTTGGGTGCCTCGTCGAGTGGCCCGCCCGGCCGCCTGTACGGGGCGGGCGGCTCACCAGGTGATGACCGCCCAGCCCCGGTGCGGCAGGGCGGGCTCGAGTTCCAGCAGGTCGCCGGCGGCTCGGGTGGCGGCCTGCTGCGGCTCGGTCAGCGGCGTGAGCACGGTGGCGTGCACGGTGGGGGGTGCCGCGGGCAGGTGGATGCGCGGGTGGGCCGCATCGGCGCTGCCGTTGACCACCGCGAGCTGGCGGGTGTCGCCCGATCGCGTCGCGTACGGGATCAGGTGGGGCGCTCCGCTCACGAGCGGCAGTCGGGGCCTGTCGCCCTCCAGAAAGCGGATGGTGGTGTGGAGCAGCCGCCGGCCTTCGTCACTGCGGGCCAGTTCGACGGGCGAGGTGGCGGCCAGGACCGCGACGCGTCCGCCGAGCGCGTTGACGAAGTGGCAGCGTCCTGCGCCCCAGTCGCGGCCGTCGGGTGTCTGGATCTGTGTCAGCACGTGGGCGCCGGGCAGAGGGGCGAGCCGGGCCAGGGACGGCTGGACGTCGACGCTCAGGAGCACCCCTGCGTCCGCCGAGGCATCAGCGGTCACCCGCTCGATGGCGTAGGGGCCGGGACCAACCCGCTGGGAGCGGGCGACCAGCTCGCCGGCCCGCACCCCCGTCAGGTCCGCGAACCCGCGCTCGGCAAGGATGTGCGCGGCCACGCCGTCGAGCAGCACTCCCCCGTGCAGCAGGGCGCGCAGCTCGTCGTCGTCGAAGGTATGGGCCAGCGGCCCGAAGAGGGCCTGGACGGGGGCGGGCCCGGCGGTGACCGGGACCCCGTAGCCCAGGAGGTAGTCCGCGGTCGGCCCGGCGTCGGCCGCCAGCTCCTCCGGCGTGCCCGTCGCGTTCGGCAACCGGGCGGCGGTGTCCTGGCGCCAGGGCAATCCGACGCCCAGCGGCACGGCCTGATGAGGGCGGTTCGCGGCGAGCCAGTCCAGGGCGGGCCGGGAGCGGCGCAGCAGCCGGTCGATGCGCGGGAAGGACTCGGCTCGCTCGGCCTGGGTGGGGTGGACGTTGAGCAACAGGGCGTCGGCGCCCGAGAGTTGGGCGGTGACCATCTCCGACCAGGTCTGGGTGTCGGACTTGGACCACGCGGTGTGCGGCCAGTTCTCGATCTCGGGCTCGCAGGCCGCCCGCTGCGGGCGCAGGACTCGCTGGGCCTCCAGGGACCAGATTGCGGAGGTCAGGCTGCGCGCGGGGGTGTCGGAGTAGGGCGCGAAGTGCGGCCGGTGGGTCACCTTGCCCCCAGCGGACAGGGCGGTGAACAGGTCGGCCCAGTTGCGCCCTTCCACCGAGTGCATGGCCGGCGCGGAGCTCATCAGGCCCAGCTGCGAGCGGCCGCCGGAGCGCTCCTGGACCACCTGCGCCAGGTCGCGGGCCACTTCCAGCTGGGCGGTCTGCCATACCTGTTGCAGCAGCGTGCGCCAGGGGTGCGGCCGCCCGGCAGCGGTGATCGCCGCGACGGCCTGTTCGCGGGAGACGGGCTCGCCCGTCAGGTCGGCCAGGCGCCGCAGCATGAGCGGTTCGAAGCCGCCGCCCCAGTCCAGCGGCGCGTGGTTGTGGAAACGGAAGTCGTCCTCCACCCACAGCACCCGGAAGCCGAGGCCGGCGAAGCGCCCGTAGTGCGCGTACAGCCAGCGGCGCCAGCGCGGGCAGGCGAAGGACGCCTGGGCGGTCGCGGGTCTGCCGGTCGGCGAGACCATGGGGGTGAAGCCGAGCGCGTCGAAGCGGCCCCGATCGGCGTGCCCGACGGTGACCCAGGGATTGAGGCTGACGTCCAGGCCCGCCCCGCTCAGGATCGCGTGGGCCTCGGCCGCCGAATCGAACCAGCGCGCCTCGTCCGGTCCCGCGAGGTGGCCCGTGTACAACTGCTCGGCGCCGAGCAGGAGCACCACTTCGTCGACCCCGTTCTCGCCGCACATCTTGGCCAGGGCCGCGGCCCTGGCGGCGAGGTCGTCACCCGGGCTCAGCTGGAAGCGCAGGTGGTAGCGCGCCCGCCGGGCGCCGGGGGTCATTTGAGGCTCCCGGCGACCAGGCCGGAGCGCCAGTGGCGCTGCAGGCACAGGAACAGCAGTACCAGGGGGATGACCGAGACCAGCGCCGCGGTGATGACGACGTTGTAGGGCACCGCCGAGCCGATGCCGCGCTGGGCCTGCCAGCCCACGATGCCCACCGTGACCGGCTGCAGCCGGTCGTCGGTCAGCATGAGCACGGGCAGCAGGTAGTTGGTCCACACGGTGACGAACTGGAACAGGAACATCGTCACCAGGGCGGGCGACATCAGCCGCAGGGCGATGGTGGCGAAGATGCGCGCCTCCCCCGCGCCGTCCATGCGGCCTGCCTCGATCAGTTCGTCCGGTACGGAGGCGGCGGCGTAGATCCGCGCCAGGTACACGCCGAAGGGGCTGACGATGCTGGGCAGCAGCACTCCCCAGTAGGTGTTGACCAGGTGGACCTGCGAGAACATCAGGTACAGCGGGATGGCAAGCAGCGGCTGGGGGATGAGGACTGCGGCGAGTACCGCGTTGAAGGTGAACTCCCGTCCGCGGAAGGAGTACTTGGCCAGGGCGTAGCCGGCCAGCGCGGAGATGAGGGTGCTCAGGGCCGCGCCGCCGGCCGCATACAGGGCGCTGTTGAGCAGCCAGCGCGAGAAGATCCCGCCTTGTGCCGTGAAGACCGTGCGGATGTTGTCGGCCAGTGCGAAGTCGCCGAACCAGAAGCCGTTGCCGGTGAACAGGCCGGAGCTGGTCTTGGTGGCGGAGACGACCAGCCACCACACCGGCAGCAGGAAGTAGCCGGCGGCCAGCATCATCACGGCCAGGACCAGCCAGCGGGAGAGCGCCAGCGGCGCGCGGGCGGCGGGCGCCGGCAGCGTGGGGGCCGGCTTAGCGGGACGGGTGAGGGTCTGGAGGGTCACAGGGCCGCCCCCCGTCGCTGCACGAACTTCAGGAAGCCGAAGGAGAGCACCAGCGTCAGCAGGGCCAGGATCACCGACTGGGTGGCTGCGTAGTTGAAGTCCCCCGCGTTGATGGCGGAGTAGGCGGCCGAGATGGGGGTGTAGTCGCTGGGGAGGTTCGGGGCGACGTTGTGCAGGATGGCCGGCTCGTTGTAGAGCTGCGCGGTGCCGATGATGGAGAACACGGTCGTCAGCACGAGGGCCGGCCGGACCATGGGGACCTTGATGCGCCAGGCGATGGCAAACGCGGAGCAGCCGTCCATGCGGGCCGCCTCGCTCAGTTCCGCGGGGATGGCCTGCAGCGCCGCGTAGATGATCAGCATGTTGTAGCCGGTCCAGCCCCAGGTCAGCATGTTGCCGATGACGGGGGCGAGCATGCCGTCCGTGGTCAGGTCCAGGTCGATGCCCAGGCTGCCGGCGGCGGCGCTGATCGGGCTGAGCCGGGGTGCCACCAGGAACGACCACATGATGGCGCCGATGACGCCGGGCAGTGCGTACGGCAGGAAGTAGGCGAGCCGGAAGAACCGCTTGAACAGCGTCTGGCGGGCGTCGAGCAGCAGGGCGAGGCCCAGTGAGAGGCCCAGCATCACCGGTACTTGTACGGCACCGATGAGCAGCACGCGCAGCAGCGAGCCGCGGAAGGCCTCATCGCCCAGCGCGGTGAGGTAGTTGCCGAGTCCGGCGAAGCTGGTGGTGGGCTCGGTCAGGCCCAGGCCGGAGCGCTGCTGCTCGTACAGGCTCTGGTAGAGCGTGTAGCCGATGGGGGCCAGGTAGAGGCCTGCGAACAGCGCGGCGAAGGGAAGAAGGAACAGCCGGGCGGTCCTGGCACGGCGGCGGCCGTGCCGCGAGGGGCGGCCGCCCCTCGCGGCCGCCGGGGGTGCGGCCGCCCGGGCTGCGGCAGGCGCGGGTGCGGCCGCCGCGGGTGCGGAAAGGGTCACGGTGGAACTCCAGTCGGCGGATGGTGGCGCTGGGGCCTTGCGTCGGCGGATGGCGGCGCAAGGGCCTCGGGTCAGCGGGTGGTGACGTTCAGGCCCTGGCGCTTGAGCTCGCCGACGGTCTTGCTCTGCACGCCGGCCAGGACGTCCGGCAGCGGGCTGCCGCCCTTTCCGGCGCGCCCGAGGCCGTCGGAGAGGTCCGTCGAGGCCTGCGTCATCGTCGGGCCCCACTGCCAGCTGGTGTCGATGTGCGCGGACTCCTGCTTGAACACGTCGTAGATCTTCTGGCCGCCGTAGAAGGGGTCGGGCTTGTCCAGGGCGGGGTGGCTCTGGCCTGCGGTGGCCGCCGGGTAGATGCCTGCGGCCTTGATCAGGGTGTTCAGGCTGTCCTTGTCGGTGCTCATCCACATCGCGAACTCGGTGGCCTGCTCGGGGTACTTGCAGCCCTTCATCACCGCGGTGGCCGAGCCTCCGTCGTTGCCGTGCGCGGGCCGGTCCGCGTCCCACACCGGCATGGGCGCCACCGCCCACTTGCCTGCGGTGCCCTTCGCGCTGGAGGCGAGGATCGGCGCGTTCCAGACGGCGTTGACATCGGAGAGGACCGTGCCTGCGGCCATGTCCTTGTAGAGCGAAGGATCGAAGCTGGGATGGGACTTGAGAAGCTTGTCGTCCAGGAGGCCCTGCCAGTAGTCGCCGACCTTCGTGTTGGCGGGGCTGTCGAGGGACACCTGCCAGGCGTCGTTCTTGGTGCCGAACCACTTGGCCCCGGCCTGCCAGGCCAGGCCCGCGTAGGTGTAGGGGTCGTTGCCGAAGGTCCCCAGGTATACGTCCGGGTCCGCGCGGTGCACCTTCTCGGCTGCGGCGCGGTACTCGTCCCAGGTGGCCGGGGGCTTGTCGATCCCGTACTTCTTGAACAGGTCCTTGCGGTAGAACAGCGCCATGGGTGCGGTATCCAGCGGCGCACCGAAGGTCTGGCCGGCGATGGTCACCTGGTTCCAGGTCCACTGCGCGAACTTCTTCTTGTACGGCCCCGCGTACTGGGCGACGTCCTGCAGCGCTCCGGCGGCGGCGAAGCTCGGCATCGTCTCGTAGCCCACCATCGCCAGACACGGCGCGTTGCCGGCCTTGGCCGCGGTGAGCATCTTGGTGTAGCCGCCCTTGGTGCCCGACGCCGTCTTCTGGAAGTTGACCTGGATGTCGGGATGGGTCTTGTTGAAGCGGGCGACGGCCTCCTCGTAGCCCGGTGTCCAGCCCCAGAAGTCGAGGGTGACCTGCTGCCCGGCGGCGTCGGAGCCGCTGTCGCCGGACGAGCACCCTGCCATCAGGACCATGGCACCGGCCACTGCCAGCGCCCCTGCCCGGATCCGCCGCATCTTCATGTCATCTCCTTGCCGTAATTAGTTCGGCTAGGATCTGAAATAAATAGTGGCACGTCAACGGGTTGAGGCCGGTGACTTTCGGAAGCGGAGCAGGGGCACCCGCCCCGGAGTCCCCGGCGACCGGCTACCTTGACGGGCGAATCGCCCAACGGAACAGGAGCAGGCCTGGTGAAGGCAGATCTACGCGGAGCAGGGGTACGCGGCCCCGGCAGCGAAGGACCGCTCCGCGCGAGCGACCGCGCGTCGCTGCGCCGCACCAACCTCGGCCTGGTGCTGCGGCTGCTGCGCGACGCGGGGCCACGGCCCCGCACCCAGATCGCGAACGAGACCGGCCTGCCCAAGGCCACCATCACCAACCTCGTCGCAGAGCTGGTCGAACGCGGCCTGGTGCGCGAGGGCCAGGCCGAGCGCCTCGGCTCGGTCGGCCGCCCCAGCAGCACCGTGCAGATCGACGGCCGCACCATCTGCGGCATCGGCGTGGAGATCAACGTCGACTACCTGAGCCTGATCGCCTTCGACCTGCGCGGCGAGCTCATCACCGAACGCCACATCCCCTTCGACGCCCGGGGCAGCGAACCCGACGCCGTCCTGGACCGCATGGCCGAGGCGATCGGGGAAGCACAAAAGGCCCTGCGCATACGGGGAGTTCAGCCCGTGGCGGTGACCATCGCGGCCCCCGGAGTGATCGGGATGGACACCGGCGTGGTCTCCTACGCACCCAACATCGGCTGGCGGGACGTCGCCGTCACCGACGGCCTGCGCACCCGGCTCGCCCCCGGCGCGCTGCCGATCCGGCTGGAGAACGACGCCAAGCTCGGCGCCATCGCCGAATACCGGGTCGCCGCCGCGGCGGACATCCACGACCTGATCTACGTGACCGGCGAGACGGGCGTCGGTGGCGGCATCATCTCGGACGGACGGCTGCTGCGCGGGTCAGCCGGATTCGCCGGCGAGATCGGCCACATGCCCCTGGACCCGACCGGACAGCCCTGCTCCTGCGGCCGCCGCGGATGCTGGGAGACCATGGTCGGCCTGGCCGCCCTGCTGCGGCTCGCCGCGCCGCCGGAGGATCCGGTCCACGACCCCACCGTGGACCTGGAACAACGCCTGACGGAACTGCGCCGCCGCGCGGATGCCGGCGACGCTCACACCCTTGCGGCACTGGAACAGATCGCCGACGGCCTCGCGTTGGGCCTCGCACTCCTGGTGGACGTCCTCAACCCGCGGGCCATCGTTCTGGGCGGCTACTTCGCCCACTTCGGCGACCACCTCGTCGACCGGGTACGCGGGGAACTGTCGGCCCGGGTCATGGCCCCCGAAGCCGGCGACTGCGACATCGTGCTGTCCACTCTGGGCTTCAGCGCGGCGGCACGCGGGGGTGCCTATCTGGCACTCGACAGCGTGTACCAGGACCCGGGCGGGGTTACTGCTGACGCGGGGTGAACTCGGTCTGGCTGCAGGCGTATTGCGGACCTGAGCCCGGACTCAGGTCCGCCTGCCACCGCCTTTCCTGATCCAGTCCCACTTCATGGCGCAGGCCACAAAGGGCGAGAGGAACATCGAAAGCAGCCAAAGGCCCACGCTTGCGGGTGAATAGATGTAGTAGTGCCACGCCACCGGCAGCAACGAAGGCGCGACCAGAAGTACAAGCAGGCCACCCCACCCGGCCAACGTCACGGCCGCCATGCGTACCACCACCATTGTCCCCACCCCCAAGCCGACCGACTCTCCGATTGAGGACCGTAGCCCCCGCCCGCACACGGCCCACACCGGGGGTACGCCCGAGACCCTGCGTCTGACCTGGCAAATCTCCGGGGGGACGAAGCGGCGGCGGTCCAACTTCCTTACGGTTGGGTCGGTTTCGAAGCCGCGCTGCGGGCGACGGCGAACAGCCGTGGTGGCTGCTGGAAATACTTCGGACGCCTCGCGGCAGCATGGGACGACGGCCGCCTCCCGGCGCCACGGTTTGCGGCCCTATGGGATCACGATTCCGGGGCCGTTGTCGCCGCTCAGGTTCAGGCCGAACAGCGCCTTGGCGGCCGGTGCTCCGATGTCGGTCGGGTTCTGCGCGGTGGAGTTGGCGGCCGTCAGGCCGGAGGCGGCGCCGCGCAGCAGCCACACCGCGCCGCCGTTCACGACGGTCCCCAGGTTCTCGCCGGGTGCGCCCGCGGTCAGGTCCGCCTTGCCGTCACCCGTCACGTCGAGCAGACGCACCGACCCGCCGAACCGGTCACCGGACTCCGCGACACCCGGTACGCCCTCCGTGTCCTGGTGGAAGGCCTGTGCTCCCGTGCCGGTGAGCCCGCCCCTGGCGCCCTTCAGCAGGACCACGGCGCCTGCCTTCGCCTTCGTGCCGATCGCCTCGCCGGGAACGCCGACGGCCAGGTCGGGGTAGCCGTCGCCGTTCGCGTCGCCGGCGCTCAGGCGGCCGCCGAACTGGTCGCCCTTCTCGCTCGTTCCGGGCACGCCCGCCGTGTTCTGCGTGATCGTCTTCGTACGGGTCTGGCTGGGGCCGGTCGGCGAACCGTAGTAGATCTTGACGGTGCCGGGGTCGTCCTCGGTGCCCTCGGTGTCGCCGTTGGCGAAGATCCGGGTCGCGAGATCGGCGTAACCGTCCTGGTCGAAGTCGGCGACGGCGGTGCTGGAGGCGGAGTCCAGGCGCTGCGGAACGGTGGACAGGCCGTCCTTGGTGCCCAGCCAGAGCTTGCCGCCCTCGGCGTGGTTCTCGTAGACGTAGAAGGTCGCCAGGTCCTCGATGCCGTCGCCGTTGAAGTCGCCCGTGGCCGTGGAGTTGATGGAGTTGTCGGTGCTGTAGACCTTCACCTGCTGCTCGCGGGCGGGGGCGCCGTCGCGGTCGAGGGGACCGTAGAGCACGGCGTGGTAGTCGTAGTCGTCGCCATTGCGCATGAACAGGTCCGTGTGCCCGTCGGCGTCGAAGTCGCCCGCGGTGATGTCCTCACCGACCTGCGCGTTCGCCGGTGCCCCGAGGCGTACGGCGCCCTGGCCGGTGATGCCGCTCTTCCGTCCCCACAGGACGATCACCGACCCGCCGACGTTGTCCTCCGGCCGGTATTCGCGGGTGACAAGCCCCAGGTCGGTCAGGCCGTCGCCGTCCAGGTCACGGGCGATCATCGCGTAGCCGAAGCCCTGGTCGTCCCCGGAGGTACCGGGCACGCCGGGGGTGTCCTGGCTGATGACCGTGGTGCGCCCGGAGGCCGGGCCCTGCGCCGAGCCGTATCTGATCGTGATGTAGCCGGCCCAGGTATGGCCGCCGACCGTCGCCCCGGGGGCGGCGACGGCGATGTCCTGGTAGCCGTCGCCATCGAAGTCCTCGCGCACGGTATTGGCGCGGTCCTTGGCTGATGCGATGCCCGCGACGAGCGGCACCCCCAGCGACCCGATCAGGGCGGCGGCTACGGCGGTCGATATGGCGGGTCGGCGGATGCCCACGGTTCCTCCCTAGAGCGCGAGCGGTGTCGAGACGCGTGCGCGCAGATGTGATTCATCTGCGAGACACGTGGAAACGGCTGATGGTTGTGCGGTGAACGGCATTTGAACGCGCGCCGGCTGTCCCGTGGACTGCTCCGCGGACCGTGCGGCCCGGCGCCCGGCTCCCCTTCGCCCCTGCGCCCCTGCGCCCCTGCGCTCTCAGGCTGCGGTGTTGAGGAGGCTGGTGCCTGCGGGAGTGGTGGTGTGGAGGGCGGTGTTGTGGTGCCGGGTGGTGTGGGAGAGGCCGGCGGTACGCAGAACGGTCGCGTGCTGGCTGGCGCTGGCCGGGGAGATGCCTGCGCGGCGGGCGAGTTCGGTGGTGGTGCAGCCGGGGTGGTGGGCGATGGTCCACAGCACCACGGCGCGGGTGTGCCCCAGCAGAGCGGTCAGGGAGTCGGGGATGGTACTCAGGGCCCGTGCGGTGTCGGTGGCCGGCAGGAAGAGGTCCGTGTCACGCAGGCCGACGGGATAGGTCAGCCACGGCTGGGGTTCGGCTGTTCCGTCCAGCGCGGGGTAGACGGCTCCGAAGACGGTGGGGATCAGGAGCAGGCCGCGGCCCGCGAGATGGATGTCGCCTTCGCTGCCGGAGGCCATGGTGAGTTCCAGAACGGGCGGTCTCCAGCGGATGTAGCGGGGGTTGAGTCCGGACAGCAGGGCCTGGAGTCCGCCGTGAGCGGCCTGCCGGGTACGCAGTGCTTGGTCCGCACCGCTGAGGGCGTCGATGTGCTCCTGATAGGGGGCGATGACGTGCTGATGGGCGTGGGCGGCGGTGTCGGCCAGATCCATGAGCAGTCGCCTGTCGCTGCCGAGTGACTGGGCCCAGGTCGGCACGGCACGCTGTTGGCCTCGTCCGGCCCAGGTCTCCATGTCCTTGCGGATACGGGCGGCTGGTGTGGCGCGCACCCGCTCCAGCGCCTCGTCGATGCTGCCGACCGTCGCGTGATCGAGGAAGTCCACGGTCCAGCCCGTCGGCGGGATCAGATCGAGGAGGCGCCTGGTGCCGGATGGCAGACGGCGCAGTGATTCCCTGCGCCAGGCCCCGAACCGCGTCGGATGGCTCCCTTCTTGCAGCAGTCGCAGCGCGATGTCCAGCTCCAGCATGGGACGAGGTCCGTCAGCCAGCCGGGTGCGCGCCAGATCTGCGGCCGTGAAGTGGAGACGTAGGGGCATGGCGCAGAGCCTGATCAAGATGTCGTTATTCGGGCTAGGCCAAATCACGTCGATCCTCGATCACCGCTCAGCCAATCTTGCACGTGAGCGAGCACGAGCACAGTCCACTTCGGCCCTCCGTCGGCGGGCCCGATCTGGATGTCGGACGGCCGCGGCAGGGGGGAGGCGACCGCCCGACCGTGCTCGTGCCGCTTCTCCAGGCTTCCCGGCATGACCGGTGCGTCACGCGGGCTGCGCCCGCCAAGTCACTCGCCTCCGGCACTGCCCGTCGGAGCGATCTCGCAGGTGCCGTGCCGTCCCACACCGGCCGCTGCACGATTCCGGCCCGGCCTGTCGGCCCCGATGGCCTCAACGCCCCTGACGGCGCCGCCTATCGAACCGACGCAGCACCCGCACCACGCGCCACACTCCGACCACCGCTCCGGCCAGGAAGCCCGCCGTCCGCAGGTTGTCACGTGCCGAACCGGTGAGGTCCAGTAGCAGCATGAGGGCCAGCGCCAGGGCACATACGGCTCCGGCCAGCAGGGCGGCCGTCACAAGGGCGAAGACGATCTCTACCGTCATCGCGTCCTTTTCCCACCGCGACTCACGCCCCATATCCATGCCGTAAGTCCTACCACCACGGCCAACCACACCATCATGATCGGCTCCAACTGGACACCGCTGATCTGGCGCTGGGCAGCAGCCAAAGCTGCGCGATCTGCCGGGTAAGTGTTCCGCAGGGGGTCGAAGGTACGTACTGTGAAGCGCCGAGAATGCCGCTCGCCCAGGCGTGAACGACCTCAACGTCGCCGCCGTCGAGCGTGTTCTGGGTGTGGAGAACAGGATGGGCGGGCGCCTCCGCGCCACCCGCACCTTTGGCCTCAGGGGGAGAACAACGATGGGTTCGGCCAGGAGTTTTGCCTGCGCGGGAATAGCGGCCTTAATCATGATGTCGGCAGCTGCGTGCTCGTCGGACAGTGGTACCAACGCTGAAGGATCGGCAGTCTGCGCCTACAGGGTGACCTATGAGGGCCGCGCCTACCAGGACGTGGCGAATGTCGAGTTTCGAGTGAAGGAAAAGCTCGGCGCCGCCACCCTCCCCGCTTGCGACGACACCGGTGCGCAAGGCGGGAGCGAGGACGCGGAGTCGACCGTGACCGCGTACGCGGTGGACGGCATCTCGTCCAAGGCAGCGATTGCGGTCGGAGAGACGCGCGAGGAGCTCAAGTTCGTCGCCGTCTACTCCGGTACGAAGCTCCCAGCCGAGGTGAAGCGAATGATCGACGGCTCGTAGCGCCGCAGGCGCCCTCCATCACGTTGCGTCCTACGCGGCTGTCGTGGCGGCTGCGCTCGGCTCGGCGGGGCAGAACAGTGCAGCCCCGTCAGCCTCTGAACTGGTCCAGCAGCCATGTACGCAGAGGATGCGTCCTGGCCAGCGGACAGCCGACCAGACCGCCGGTCGTGTTGGAGGGGTGGGTTCGGGGGGCGGGTTCGGTGGACGGGCGCGGCTCCGGTAGGTGGACACGGCTCAGGCGGATGGCGCGGGTCAGTGCGTAGCGGGCGGGTCGTCGAAGCTGGCGAAGTAGGCGGCGGCCATGTCCTCGTCGCCGTGTCCGGCCGCGGCGGCGCGCGCCAGGCGCTCGGCGCCCGCGGCGGCTACGTCGAGCCGCACGCCGTGCCGCTCTCCGGCCTCGACGATCAGGCGGGCGTCCTTGACGGCGGTGTTCACGGCGAACTGGGCCGGGGACAGCTGGTCGTTCAGTACGAGGCCGGCCTTGGCCCGCAGGTAGGGCAGGTCGAGCCCGCCGCCCTCGATGGCGTCGAAGAAGTTCTGCGGATCCACCCCCAGGGCCTGTGACAGGGCGAGGACTTCGCCGGCCGCGTTGGTGGCGGCGATGACCCAGCTGTTGGCCACGAGTTTGAGCCGGGTGGCGCTGCCGGCGGCTCCGTCCTCGCCGGTCCATACGGTGCGGGCGCCGATCGCGTCGAGGACGGGTGTCACGGCGGGGCGGTGCTCGCTCGGACCAGCCGCAAGGACGGTCAACTGCCCGGCTTCGGCGGGCTGCCGGGTGCCCAGCACGGGGGCATCGAAGAAGACGAGCCGGTGCTCGTCGGCGAAACGGGCCAGGTCGCCGATCACCTCGATCCCCGCGGTCGTCGACTGCACCCAGGCCGTACCGGGGCTCAAGGCCTTGGCAGCCTGCTGCATGACGTCCAGAGCGGCCGGGCCGTCGTAGAGCATGGTCAGGACGATGTCGGCGCCGGTGGCGGCCTCGGCCGGAGTGTCGGCGACCTGAACGCCGTCGGCGGCGAGGGGCTCGGCCTTGTCGCGGGTGCGGTTCCAGGCGCGGACGGTGTGTCCGGCTCGGGCCAGGTTACGGGCCATGGCGGCCCCCATAATCCCTGTGCCCATGATGCCCACGGTGCGCGTGTCGCTCATCGGTCCGCCTTCCCGGACGCGGCGCGGACGAGGCCGTTCAGCCATGCCTCATGGCCGTTGCGCATCGGGCGGCCGGGAACGCCCTGTGCGGGGTGCTGGAACTCGGTGAGACGGGTGTCCAAGGGCGGGAAGCCGAAGGTGCCGAAGCTGAAGACAGTGTCCGACTTGAGCTCGGGGCCGCCGCATTGGGGGAAGGAGATATCGGCGACGTTGGCGGCCGGGCCCCGGACGATCACTTCGTCGGAGACGAAGTTGTCGCCGGTGCCGGGCAAGTACTTCTCGGGCCAGGTGATCGCGTTCTGCGTGGTCATGCAGGGATCCTCTCGGATACGGCGGGCGTTCGGTCCGTGTTGCCGCGTTGCTGCGTCACAGGCATCCTCACGTTCCGCTGCCTGCGCCGCGATCCGGCGGCACTTCGACGCTAAGGCCGGAACCGACCCTGAGCCTCCTGCACGATCCGGACGAGCTGCCGCTCACCCCCCCCTCTCCCTCGCCTGGTAGGCGCCGGGAGTGTCTTCGCCAGCGTGTCAGTCGGTGCTCGGCGGGTGTCCTGCCTCCTGTCGCCGTGCGAACCGGGCTCGCGCGGCGTCGTGGGCGTCGCGCAGCAGCCGCACGACGCTCTCCGTGGTCCTCTCCCCCGGGCTGACGACGCAGAGCCAGCCGAGCACGCCGTACACCGGGTGGGGCAGCACACGGTCGGCGGCCGCGTAGTCGCCGGGGTGGCTGACGCTGCGCGGCTCCTGTCCGGTGAGTTCCTCGAACGTCGCACGGTCGACGTGAACGTTCACGCGCCAGCGGCCCGGCGGGTCGAGGTCGGAGGCGACATCGTCGGGGTAGTTCTTGGTGACGATCGTCCCGTAGGGCTGGGTGTTGTGGGGCATCTGGCCGTCGGGGGCGTAGTAGAAGAACGCGTCTCCCCACACCAGCTCAGGGAAGTCGCCTCCCGGTTCCGGGACAACCACGAGCGCTCCGTCGAGGCCGCGCACGAACGCGATGATCTGTTCCATACTCATGGTTCAAGCATTACCTTCAAGTGCTTATGTGGGGTTGAGCCGGTGGGCGAGAGCGGGAGCGGGAGCGAGAGCGGTGCGCAACGGGTCACGCTGAGGACCGTCGATGTGTCCAGGGAGTCGGGATACTCGGTGCAGCAGGTACGCGACCTGGAGCGGCTGGGAGTCCTGCCTCCAGCCGCTCGGTCGGGCAACGGCTACCGTTCCTACACCTCGGCTCATGTGCATGCGCTCGGCGCCTATCGCGGACTCGCCGGTGCTGTCGGGCCTGTCGCAGCCCGGCAGCTGCTCACGCAGTTGCGGACGGAGTCCCTGGAGGCGGCGGCCTCGGCGATCAGCGCGGTGCACGTGGGACTCGCACGGAAGCGGGACGAGGCTCTGCGGGCGCAGCAGGCGTTGCGCGCGATCCGGGAGGAGACGAGCGGGCCCGGGTTCGAGCAGGAGGGCGACGCGATGACGATCACGCAGCTTGCCGCAGCGCTCGGTGTGCGTCCCTCGACGCTGCGGTTCTGGGAGCAGGAAGGGCTCATCACTCCCGAGCGCGTGACGTCACTGCGCGCACGCCGCTACGGCCTGCCGGCGATCCGGTCGGCCCGCATCGTCGCGGCCCTGCGCAGCAGCGGCTACGGCATTCCCGCAGTGCGCGACATCATGGCCTCCCTGGCCCGGCTCGACGGTCTGCAGGAGACCCGACACGTCCTCCAACAGCGTCTGGACCAGATCGCCGTGCGGACCGTGGCGCTGCTGCGCGCGGGCGCAGACCTGGCAGCCGTCGTCACCTCCGGCCGGGAACCGCCCACCGCCTGACTCAACCGGCCGGTCGGCGCAGCAGCAGGTTCATCGCGGTCAGGGTGAGCACCACCTCGGCGTGCTGGTTGAGCACTTCGATGTCCGTATGCACGATGCCGCGGTCCGGTTTCGTCCGTGAGGGCCTGGCCGTACGGATGCTGGTGCGGATGGAGAGGCTGTCGCCGGGGCGGACGGGGCGGATCCAGCGCAGTTCGTCGATTCCGGGGGACGCCAGGCTGGCTACCTTGCTGACGTAATGGTCGGCGTACAGGCGCATCATCACCGATGCGGTGTGCCAGCCGCTGGCGATGAGTCCTTTGAACGGGCCTGTCGCGGCGGCCTCGGGGTCGGTGTGGATGCTCTGCGGGTCGAACTCGGCGGCAAAGCAAGATGTCTTCCTCGATGATGGTGATGCTGCCGTAGGCGTACGTCGATCCGGGGGTGTAATCCTCGAAGTAGCGTTCCTGGATCGGTGTGTTGAAGTCCGGGCCCTGCGCTGAGGTCGATGGTGTGGTCATCGGCGCACGCTAGCGGAGACTGCTCCCTGGCGGGACCGAAGTAGATCAGAGTGGCGCGTGCGGGCATGCGAGGATGCGGGGATGTCCGCTGCGTCCCGATCCCGTTCCTTCGACCAGGCCGCCGAGCGCTACGCCGAGAACCGGCCTTCCTGCCCGCCCGCCGCCCTGGAGGAGCCGGTATCCGTCCCAGCGACGAGGAGGCGATCCGGCTCGCCGGTTTCACGGGCCTGCGTGCCATACGCCGTCGCCACGGCTGGAGTCGGAGCGTGCCCCTCGCCACACATCTGGCCAACATCGCCAGCCGCTCGGCATTTCTCGTCCTCGGCGAGGACCGCGCCCGTGACTTCCTGTCAGATGAGGGCGCACGGTTGAGTGAGATGTTTCCCGCTGGCATGGTGGAGGAGAGTTACGTGGTCGACCTACTCATGGCGGCGGCACCTCAAGGCGCCGGGCACGGTGTTCTGCCGTCAGCGACAAGTCGCCGTCCCGTAGCCCTCGAAAGCAGACCAGAGCCCGCGCCCGAGTCAGTTCTTCGTGCAAGTCTTCGTGCAAGCAAAGACGATCGTCGTGTGCAGGCCCTCTGCGCGTGCCTCAACCCGGCTTTCGATCCTCTGGAACTGACACTTCTCGGCAACTCTGACCGAGGCCGCGTTCTCCGCGGCGGCCTCCAGCAGGACCCGGGTCAACCCGAGGTTGCTGAAGGCCCATCGCACGACCAGCTGCACGGCTCGTGGGGCGATGCCCCGTCCTCGATGGGCAGGGAACACGCTGTACGCGATGGTCGCCACGTCATCGGCCCGGAACTGCAGGTTGATGATGCCGATGGGTTCGTCTGTCGCGGCGTCGACGATAACCAGGGGCGCCGCTTGTCCGGTGCGCCAGGCTTCTTCGACCCGCGACATGCTGGTGCTGCGAGCAGCCTCATCCATGGGCGTGTCGTCGAGCCAGCGACGCGTATCGGGGTCATGGCTCGCCACCCCGATCGCATGCAGATCTGACTCGCGCCGGAACCTCACGGCGACCACCCCGTCCGCGAGCGGTTCCGTCAACGGTTCGATCGGCTTCAAGCGCCCCATGCGGGGATCCTATTCCGGCTCGCGTGAACTCAGTGACATGATCCGTTCCTATGAGCTCTGTTGCATGGAGTACACATGTGGTGGAGGTGGCCGCTGACCAGGTGGTCAAGCGGTTTTCCGGAGAGGACCGCGGCCGCGCCCAGCGCGAATGGCTCGCTTTGAGGCTCCTGTTCGCTCATGCGCCGGGGCTGGCCCCCGAACCCCGCAAGGCAAACCTCACGGCGGAGGGGTCGACCGTGGTGATGTCCCGGCTTGCCGGTGTGCCCCTGCGTGGATACGCCTTGGGCAATGAGCAGATCAAGGCGCTGGCGCAAGCCGCGCGCCGGCTGTACGCCGCAGTGCCCGCCGACACGCTCCGCGAGGTTCCTCTCCGGCCCGGGCAGCAGAGCGATCTCATCTCCCGCCTCAACACCTGGGCACAGACGGCCCGTCCCTCGGTTCCGGACGGTCCGGTGGCACAGGCCATGGACCGCGGGCTGGACTGGCTCGCCCGGTCGGGCCTGGAGACAGACGCGACTGCGGATGTGCCGCCGGTCTTCGGCCCGGGAGACGGCAATCTCGCGAACTACCTCTGGGACGGCACCGGCGTCCGGGTGGTCGACTTCGAGGACTCGGGGCGCAGTGACCGCGCCTTCGAGCTTGCGGAAATCACCGAGCACGTGGGGAGTTGGGTGGAGTTCCCGCTCGATGTCCCGTCGTTCCTGCAGCACTTCGACCTGACCGCCGCCGAAACCGCACGGCTTGCGCACTGCCGCCGGCTCCTCGCCCTGGTCTGGCTGTTCCTCCTCAACTTTGACAAACAGAGTGAGAATGCCAAGAACCCGGCCGGCACCGCGGAGCGGCAAGCCGAGCGTTTGATGGACCTGCTTGCCTGACCGGGCTGACCGGGTGTGTTTCCCGCCGGGCTGAGGCAGAGTGCTGCCGCGCAGCGACGTTGCGGCCGGCGTCGTGATCGTCGAAGCGAACTCCGCGTCCCGGCGTTCGGCGGTTAACCTGTCCAGCGCCCGGAGAACTGCGCTCATTGGAGTAGGTGTTGACGGAACGGTCGAGCAGCTATCGCCCCACCCTTGAGGACGTAGCGCACCGGGCAGGGGTGTCGAAGTCCACGGTGTCCCGTGTGATCAACGGTGAGCCCCGGGTGCGGGCTTCAGTGGCAGAGCGCATCCGCCAGGCCGTGGACGAGCTCGGCTACGTACCCAACCAAGCCGCCCGGAGCCTGGTCACGCGCCGCAACAACGCCGTCGCCGTCGTGGTCACCGAACCGCAGAACCGGCTGTTCGTGGACCCGTACTTCAACCACCTACTGCGAGGTATACGACAGGAACTCGTCCAACAGGGTGCGCAGCCGGTGCTGTTGTTCATTGAGGAACCGGACGACTATCCGCGTGTCGGGAACTTTCTGGGTGGCGGCCACGTCGATGGCGCGCTGCTGTTCTCGCTGCGCACCGACGACCCGTTGCCCGCCATGGTCGAGCGCATGGGACTTCCCGCCGTCTTCGGTGGTCGCCCGGCCGTCGTCGGGTCCGGCCATCGCAGTCACACGTACACATACGTCGATGCCGACAACCGCGGTGGAGCCAGGGAAGCCGCCCGGTATCTCCTGTCTCAGGGACGCCGCCGCATCGCGACCATCACCGGCCCGCTCAACCAGGCGTCCGCGATCGACCGCCTCGACGGCTACCGGGATGTCCTCCTCGATACCCCGGCCCAACTCATCGCCGAGGGCGACTTCACGCTGCAGGGCGGCGCCGACGCCATGACCGTACTCCTTGACCGGTCCCCCGACCTGGACGCCGTCTTCGTCGCCTCCGACGTCATGGCCTCGGGCGCCCTGCGCACACTGCGAGAACACGGGCGCCGCGTACCCGAGGACGTGGCGGTCGTCGGCTTCGACGACCTTCCGGCCATCGCCGAGTCGACGGAACCTCCGCTGACCACGGTGCACCAGGACATCGAGGGCATGGGGCGTCTGATGGCCCAGGTGCTGTTCAAGCGGGCATCGGAGCAGCCCGCGTCGGGGGACGGAAGCCCGCCGCCGTCCTCTGTGGTCACTCCGACCCGTTTGGTCGTGCGGCAGTCCGCCTGAGCGGAGCCTCAACTGGCGCGGGCTTTCGCTGCCCCTCCCCCGACAGCCGTGGGCGGACGCCGGACGCCCCAATCAGCCACCCCAGTTCAGCGCTCCTCCCTAGTCGTGAAAGGCCGTGGTCGCCTCGAGTGCTGCGCGCTCGGTCGTAACCCGGTTCACCGGCGCGGTCTCATCGGCGTAGCCGAAGGAGATGCCCACGAGCAACTGCCCTCCGGTGACGCCGATTTCCTCTCGGACGGTGTCGGCGTAAAAGCTCAGCAGTCCCTGCGGGCAGCTGTCGACGCCGTAGGCGGTCATCGCCAGGAGCAGGGTCTGCATGTAGGCGCCGACGTCGGCGGCCAACCGCGTCGCACCGTCGCCGCTGACGAAGAGGAACGCGGCGTGGGGCGCGCCGTAGAACCGCAGGCTCTGTGCGTCGTACGCCACGCGTCCCGCATGGTCGTCACGGCCGATGCCCAGTGCTCCGTACAGTTCGGCTCCGAAGGCGGCCCGGCGCGCTCGGTGCACCGGCGCGTACATGTCCTCGGAGTAGGGAAGGTCCGCCGAGATGCGGCTCTCGGCGTGGGCCGCCTGCAGGGCATCGGCCAGGCGCTCGCGCGCCGCACCGCTCACCACCTCTACCCGCCACGGCTGCGTATTGGAGTTGGACGGCGCGGCGCCGGCCAGCGAGAAGATCGCGCGCATCGTGTACGCCGGTACGACGTCCGGACGGAACGCGCGTGTCGCGTGACGCCCGCGTATCAGCTTCTCCGCGCTGCCACTCAGTTCGGTGGGAACGGGCCTTGTCATGGAGCACTCCTCAGCGTCAGCGACAGCGACAGCGACAGCGAATGTAAACGCACTCGTTTACTTCGAGAGCACCGTAGCAAGCCGACCCCGCCGAAGTAAACGCGTACGTATACTTGCGGCATGAGCACGACGACGACTGCCGCACCCCGAGGGCGGGGACGCGGAGGCCGGGAGCGCATCCTGGCTGCCGCCGCCCAACTGTTCGCGGTCCAGGGGATCAACGCGACCGGCATGGAACAGGTCGCGGAGGAAGCACCGGTGTCCAAGCGCACGCTCTACGCGCACTTCCGGACCAAGAGCGACCTGGTCATCGCGCACCTGCAGGACCTCGCGGCGTCGGGCGCCACCCTGGAGAGCGTGCTGACCCGCGAGGACATCCCCCCGCGGGAACGGATCCTCGGCCTGTTCGACCAGCCCGCACCGGACGCGGCTCCGGTGCGCGGATGCCCCTTCATCGATGCCGCCGCGGAGTTCCCCGACCCGAAAAGCGCGGTCCATTCCTACGCCCGCGAACAGAAACTGCGGATGGTGCAACTGGTCACCGCACTGACGAGGGAGCTGGGCTGCCGGGAGCCCGCCGCCCTGGCCGAACAACTGGTCATCCTCGCGGACGGCGCGGCCAGTCGAGCCATGGTCCTGGACGACGCGGACTACGGCCGGCACGCGCGCGCGGCAGCAGAGATCCTGCTCGAACGCGCCCTGTAGACACCGCGCCTCGCGGCCGCACGCACCCGCGGCGGCTTCCTGCTCCTGAACAGGCCGCCGCCGTCTGATCGAACGGGCAGACGGCGGCGGCCTGTTGACACGCTGGTGCGGCATGCCGGTGGGCGGCAGGCGGGGCGGGGCCGGGCTCGGAAAGGTCAGCAGCCACCGCAGTTGTAGTAGAGGACGTCCCAGTGGTTGCCCTCGTCGGCGTAGATGTTGCCGGAGCCGGACTTGTACTGCGGCGCGCCGTCACCCCGCGGTCCGATGTAGGTGAAGGTGTTCTTGACGTAGTTCGTGACGCAGGTGGTCTTGCCGAAGTCGAGCTTGTATCCGTTCCAGTGAGAGTACGTGCCGCTCGCGTGGCCGGTCTCCGTGCCACCCGTGATGTTCAGGGCGCACCCGCTGGCGCTCTTGAGCGTGCGGGCGCCTTGCGCGGTGGCGAGGTTGAGCTGGTCGAAGGATGTACACGTGGGGTTGTTGCGGTTCGAGCAGCCGCCGGAAGACGACCAGGTGACGCCGGCGTCGCGGAACATCGACGTGGCGGTGGCGTGGCTGATCTTGGTGGCGGCGAAGGCGTCGGTGGCCGTGGTGAGGACGCCGAAACCCGGTGCGATCAGGGCGCCTGCGGACAGTGCGAGCGCGGTGAGGGCGGAACGGATGCGCATGGGGGGAATTCCTTCCTGCTGATGACCGTGCTGACGGTGGGACGGCTGTGGTGCAGGTGGAGTAAGGAGATGGTGCCCGGAACCACGCGTCAGAGCCAGAGGACAAAGCGGAAGGTCCGGCGGTTGGTCCCCTCACAGGGGCTTTTTCGTCCGTCGCAGCGCCCCTGCTGGCATCGCGCTGGCATCGCGCTGGCGTCGTGCTCGCGTCGCGCCGGCGGCCCGCGCTGGCGAGTGACGCACACAGGAGAGCGGCGGCTACGGAGCCGATGCCACCAGCCGCGTCCGAACCAGCGCCCGCAACATCGCCGCACCCGTCCCCACCGCCGCCAAGTGCAGGACCGCCGCGAGCGCGAGGTTTTCCGGCAGGGCCGCATCAGCCGGTCGCGCGGCCGCCAGGTACAGGGTGAACGCCAACTTCCAGCCGCTCCAGGCGAACAACGACCCCGAGCCGAGCCAGCCGAGCACCATCGGACCCCACCGGGGAACTCGTGCGGGCCGTCGCCGGGCGAGGGCCCGGGTGGCGGCGGACGCCACCAACGCCCACGACCCGAAGACTGCGCACAGCGCATGCCAAGCAAGGTCCCGCTCGCCCTCGCGGGCGATACCTGCCGTGCCGCCCGCCGCCCAGTACAGCCAGATCAGACCGACGGCGGCGCCGACCACGGCCATCGCCAGCGCCCCGGTCGTCCCCGCCCCGCCGTCCCCCAGCCGGCCCGCGAACGCGTCCGGCCAGCGCCGCCGCAAGTACGCGGGCAGCGCGATGGCAAGACCCAGCCCCATGCCGATGAAGCCCGTCTGAACCAGCGCGGCCTCCCAGACCGGCGTCGACGGGTCGGTCTCGCTACCTCCCTTGGAACTGCCGTCCGCCGAGCCAAGGAGCGAACTGAGAACCGCGTAGGGCAACACCGGGACGAGAAACCCCGTCCCGACCCAAGCGCAGAAGGCCAACGGCGCACCCGGTATGCGCATCCCCCACGGCCGCACCAGCGCGAGCGCGACCACGATCCCCGTCCCTGCCATGGCGATCGTCGCGCTGTTGAGCACCACCCACTCCGCCTTGCCGAACCCGGCCCCGACCGGCAGCAGCCCCAGGAGCGAACCGATCACCCACGACACCTTGATCAGCAAGTAGGGCGTCAGCGCCAGCGCCGCCCCATACGCAGCGATGCTCCCGAGCCGATCCCATCGATCCACTGAACTCCCCTTTTGCATAACGGAGTTCGAGCCTCATGCACCTCGGCCCCCACGGGCGTCAACCGCCAGGCGTATCCGTGTCCCTACTCAGGCGGAGGGAGAATCAGCCGAGGGGAGCACATGGCTGCCGGAGCCATGGAACCGCCGAGCCTGGCCTTCGGCGGCAGGGTGTGCGAATGCCCAAGCGGGGGACGGCAGAACGGGGCAGCTGAAGCGGGACAGCGGCGGGCGAACGCATCAACATGGGCGGTCAGCCACGTACGCGACTGACGCCTCGCGCCAACACCTGACCAAGGAGCTCCGATGCCAGGCAGAAAACGCCGCACGCTCTGCAGTCTCCTGCTCACCACGCTGCTCTCCCTGGCCGCCGTGCCCGGGACGGCTGGCGCGGCCGGGCCGGAGGCCGGTTCGACCCCCGGTGCCATCCCCTCGGTCGGCAGGGACTGGGGGCAGCCGGGCCCCTACGAAGTGCAGGTCGACATCCAGGCGGTGCACACCTTCTACTACCCGGCGTCCATGGGGCAGTCGGGCGAGCGGCACCCGGTGATCATCTGGGGCAACGGGACCGGTGCGGTGCCGGGCATCTACAGTTCCCTGCTGCGCCACTGGGCCAGCCATGGCTTCATCGTGGCCGCGGCCAACACGCCCACCTCCAACTTCGCCATCAGCATGCGGGCGGGCATCGACGTCCTGGAACGGCGTAATGCCGACAGCGCCAGCCCTTTCCACCAGAAGGTCGACCTCGAACACATCGGCTCCGCCGGCCACTCACAGGGCGGGGCGGCGGCCATCAACGCAGCCGTCGATCCCCGGGTGGACACGGCCGTTCCCATCCAGCCCGGACCGCTCGCCGACCCCGACGGCATGGACGAACCCGTCTTCTATCTCGCAGGACAGCGCGACCTGATCGTGTGGCCCTCGCTGGTGCGGGCCTTCTACCGCGACTCCGATCACGTCCCGGCCGTCTACGGGGAGGTCCGCGGCGCCGGGCATTTGAGCTCCATCGCGGACGGCGGAGCGTTCCGCGCCCCCACGACGGCCTGGCTGCGCTATTGGCTGATGGGTGACGAGCAGGCCGGGGCCGAGTTCTTCGGCCCCGGCTGCGGCTACTGCTCGGACACGGTCCTGTGGTCCGATTGGCAGCGCAACGCGCAAGTCCCGGCCGTGACGGCTCCCGGCTCCTGACCGGCGGAGGTCGGCGACCCGGCCGGACCCTCCCTCCGCGGTGCTCAGCTCGGCGCCTCCATCACG
Organism: Streptomyces sp. NPDC055189; assembly: GCF_053606765.1. NCBI lineage: Bacteria > Bacillati > Actinomycetota > Actinomycetes > Kitasatosporales > Streptomycetaceae > Streptomyces > Streptomyces sp. NPDC055189. The sequence goes on along the minus strand of NZ_JBSGSG010000014.1, from coordinate 14,362 downwards.
CGCAGCGACAGTGCCCAGCCGAGCCTGGCCTCGCCCGACTCCGTGGACCAGCCGGTGAGTTCGGCGATACGGATGATGCGGTTGAGCACCGTGTTGCGGTGGCAGTACAGTTCCTCGGCGGCACGGGATGCCGAGCACCCGGCGTCCAGCCAGACCCGCAGCGTCTCAAGGAGCACCACCCGCTCGGAGCCGCATGTGAGGACCCCGTCCAGGTAGCGGGTGACCAGCCGGGCGGCTATCTCCGGGTCGCCGGTGAACGCCGCCTGCACCAGGCGTTCGTCGAGTTCGGCCACCGCTCCGCTGCCCGGTGCCAGCGTGCGCAGGGCACGCTCGGCCAGGCGGCGGGCGGTGCCCGCCGCCGTCAGCTCCTCGAACGGCGGGGAGATGCCGGCCGTACCGTCAAGTTCCTTGCGCAGCACGGCGGTCAGTTCGTGCGGCTGGGCGGGTCCCAGTCGTACGAGGCCCGCGTACCGTTCGGCGCGGGTGCGCCAGAACGACCACATGCCCGCCGCCCGCAGCGCCGGGCCCGGGTCCGGCGGCGCCGCCGGATTCTGGTCGACCACCACCACCGCGAAGCGGTCGCGTACGGGCACTCCCAGCGCCGCCGCCGCGGCCGCCGCCACCGCGAGGTCGCTGCCGCGCCCGTCCAGGAGGGCCTCCAGGAGGGCGCCGCGCCGCGAGTCCTCACGGTGGTGCAGCTCCAGCTGCATGAGCCGGTAGGCATCCGACACCACCGTCGAGAAGCGGTCGATGGTCTCCCACAGCGCCCCCGCGACCTCCAGGACCAGATCCTGCTCGGCCGCCGCCGGACCGCGCAGCGGCTGCGTCATGGCCTGCCACATCACCCGGCCGCCGCGCCGGTAGGCGTGCAGGACGGAATCCAGCGGGATGCCCTGCTCCGCACGCCGCCGCCCGGTCTCGGTGGCCGCCGCCTCGATGTCGCCGGCGCTGGCCGGCAGGCCGCCGAAGTCCTCCAGGGCCAGAGCCAGGTTGTCCCGGCAGATCGCCCGCAGATCGTCGGCGGAGACCATGCCTCCGGAGGCATAGGCCTGACTGTGCGCGCGGATGTCCGCCACCACCTGCGCGGTGAGCCCGTCGAGGTCGGCGAGCAGCGTCCGCGCGAGGCGGCTGCGCAGCGCCGGTTCGCCTTCTGTCATGCCCGGCACATTATGTGTCTGCACCCACAGGGGGAACCCACGATCTGTGCTTGCCCGGGGCGGGCCGCGGGACCCGAGGCTCCCTCCGCCGGGTCTCCCACGATGGGCGCCGGCTCAATGCGCGTCGCCTCCCTCGTTCCGCACGTGCCGGCCGGTGATTGCCAGTGCCGTGGCCATGATGCTCAGCTGCGGGTTGACTTCCGGGCAGGCGGGCAGCACGGAGCCGTCGGCGATCAGGACGCCGTGGACGCCGCGCAGGCGTCCCTCGGGGTCGGCCGGTGCCCGCTGGGGGTCGCTGCCGGCGGCGACCGTGCCGGTGGGGTGGAAGGCGGACAGGTGCAGCTGTCGGGCCGTCACCCTGTCGAGCAGTACGTCGAGTTCGCGGAGGGAGCGGGCGCGGGGTGCGGCGGGGATGCCGGTGAGGATCTCGTGGGCGCCGGCGGCGAAGAGCAGGCGGCCCATGGCGTGCACTGCTGTCATGAGGCGGTGCGCGTCGCGCGGGTGGAGGTCGTAGCGGATCAGGGTGCGCCCGCGCCCCAGCACCCGGCCCGATGGCAGGTCGGCGATCATCGCTCCGAAGGTGGCGAGGTGATGGGCGGAGTCGAGTTCGCGGCGCAGTTCGCGGCCCACGCCCGGCAGGACGAAGCTGCTCATCCCCGGGGGCGTGGCGGTGGCTTCGACGAGAATTCCCTCGTGGTGCAGCTCTTCGACGCCGACGCTTTGCAGCACGCCTTCCCAGGCCGTCACCGGCTCGGCGAACCGTCCCGCCACGCTGGTCGCCGGGTGCACGCTGAGGTTGCGGCCCAGACGCGGGTGGCCGCCCAGGCCCGAGCGGCGCAGCAACGGCGGGGACTGCAGCGCGCCGGCCGCGACGACCACCAGCGGGCTGAGGATTTCCAGGTCGCTGCCGTCCGCGCGGCGTACGCGGACACCGGCCGCGCGTGGGCCGCCGGGCCGGTCGGCGTCGACCAGGATGGTGCGGACCCTGGCCCCGGTCACGATCCGTGCGCCGGCGGCGCAGGCGTCGGGCAGCACCGAAAGCTGCACGCTCTGTTTGGCGCCGGTCGGGCAGCCGACGACGCACTGGCACGAGCCCTTGCAGCCGGGCGCGTTACGGCGCAGGGGCCCGGCCCTCCAGCCCAGTCCGGCGGCGCCTGCCAGCGCCAGGCGCCCGTTGTTGCCCAGGACGTCCAGTGGCTGGGTCGCCACCCGCAGGGTGCGCTCGGCCTCGTCCAGATGCGTGTCGAGCCCCCGGGCGAGGGCGAAGCCGAACTCACTGCGCCACCGCTCGACGACATGGCCCGGTGTGCGGTAGCAGGTGCCGGAGTTGACGATCGTGGTGCCGCCCACCGCACGGCCCGTCGGCAGCAGCAGGGGCGGGCGGCCGGCGGCGACGGTGGCCCCGCCGTCGCGGTAGAGCGCGGCGAACCGGTCCAGTGGCGCGCGCCGGCCGAAGGACGCGGTGGTGTGGTGGTCCCCTTCCTCCAGGACGACGGTGCGATATCCGGCCCGGGCGAGGGTACGCGCCGCCATGGCGCCCCCGGCGCCGGAGCCGATCACGACCGCGTCCGCGGTGGACCGGTCGGGCCACTGCCCGGCGGGCGTGCAGTCCAGCGGCGGATCGTCCGGTGGGGCCAACGGCCCGGTCCGCGCGCCATGCTCGAGCATCCGCTCCGTGCCTGCCGCGAGCAGCACCGGCACCTTGAGCAGATCCAGAAGCGGCACCAGTGCGGGCCGGGCACCCAGCGCTTCCATCACGGTGTCGCGTTCGGCGGGTTCAAGTCCTGCGAGGCGCCGTCCGGTTCGCGCGAGGGCGTAGGCGTCCGCGGCGGCCGCGGCGCTGCGTACCCCGGCACGGGCGGGTGCGGGCATCGAGTCCAGTACGTCCTGGAGCCGCTGCGGTACCCGTGCGGGCCAGCGCCGGCTGCCGTCGTCCGCGAGGAGCGCGGCGACAAGACCGGTCAGGCTCACCGGGTGCCTACCTCAGCGTGCGCGGTGCCGTCCAGGTCCCACGCGGCCTCCGGGCGCCAGCGGCCCCACCACCGTTCCAGCCGGATGACGGCATCGGCTCGCTCGCTGTTGTGGCAGGTGGCCGGCGTCCCGTCCGGGTCGGCGTAGTCCAGGTGCAAAGTGCGCTCCTCGGCCTGGGTCACCTCGACGCGGATACGGCGCAGCCCGCTGCGTCCGGTCACCGTCCAGCGGGGCAGGCCGAGATCGGCCTTGAAGCGACCGAGGCCCGCCCAGCCCACCGCGGTGCGCTCGGCCCGGCGCGGCCAGGTGCGTCCCCGGCGCCGCAGCCGCAAGAAGACCAGGGGCGGCAGCCGCCGCAGCCCCGGCCGCATCGAGACAGCGGCCACGATCTCCAGTACGTCACCGCCGCCGAGGTCGGCGTGCAGCCAGGACCAGCGCCGGGCGTTGCCGTGCCCGTAGATGCGGGCGGAGGCTCCGGGAGCGCGGTGCAGGGTCAGCTTGTTGCCGCCGTAGGTCACGCTGCCGTCGTACGAGGCCCGGGCCGCGGGCAGGAGCTGGGCTGCGGGCAGCAGCGGCCGGCGCCAGGACCAGTGCGGGAAGGTGAACAGCGGGCCGTCTTGCGGGTGTTCGGCCAGCTCCCATTGGATGTGCCCGGCGCTGCCGGTGAGTTGTCCGGGGCGGGCGCGGATGCCGTTGGCAGTGAAGCCGTCGGTGTCGCCCGCCCGCCAGGGTTCGGTGTCGCCTGCGCGCCAGGGCTCGGGGCCGAACCGTGCGTGCGTGACCGGACCTTCCGCAGGGAAGACGGCAGCCCAGCCGTGCGCGAACGGCGGTGCCCCGTCGGCGGGGGCGACCAGTTCATGGTGCAGCCACAGTCCGCTGCCGGTGACCGGGTCGGTCGCAGTGGTGTACCAGACCTCGGTGCGGCCCGCCTCCCCCTTCCAGCGCGGCTTCATCAGTGGGACGCCGTCCTCGCGGCGCGGGAAACGAAAGCTCAGCAGGAAGGCGGCCAGGCCGCCGGCCAGCGGGAAGCGCAGGGTCCCGGACCCGATGGGCCGCTCCTCACCCTCGTGCGTCTCATACAGCGTGAAGGGCAGGACGGTCATCGACCGCACCGGGTGCAGCGGAGTGATGGACTTCCAGCCGTCCAGGGTCAGCCGGCGCCCCCGGGCGATGAAGGTCAGGCGGTAGCGGATGCGGCGGCGCGCGAGCGGCGATATCTCCAGATCGCCCGGGGCGTGGGCGTCATCGGCCCACCCGGCTATCCGGATCCGCCCGGCCAGACGCGCCCGGGTCGTGCCCAGCGGCCGGAGCACCGTATCCGCGCTGACCCGCAGGTCGAGCCGGGTCCGGCGGTCGCTCCCGTCGCCGTCGAGCCGGGCGGTGCCCAGCATGGTCTCCGCGAACTGCGTCCCGCGCGGGCTCACTTGAGGCCCTCCAGCATGATGCGCTCGGTGGCGGTCAGATAGCCCTCGGCGGCCGAGTGGGCCGCCGTCTCGTCGCCCCGCACGACGGCGTCGACCACCGGTGCGAGGCGGGCGTGCGCGACGTCCGGGTCGGTGAAGGGCTCCACCAGGGCTGACCTGACCGGCAGATAGGCGTTGAACAGGGTGTTGGTGAGCAGGACGTATACCCGGTTGCCGGTGGCGCGGGCGAGCGCGCGGTGCACCTCGACATCCGCCAGCTGCACCGCATCCGCGCTCTGCGCGGCCCGGACCGCCTCGATCAGAGTGCGCAATTCGTCGCGCTGCCCCTCAGTCGCCTTGGCCGCCGCCCGCCCGGCGATCAACGCGCCGATGCTGCGCCGGACTTCGAAGACCTCTGTGATCCAGGCCGGGCTGTGGCGCACCAGCATGGGCAGCAGGTCGGCGCCGCCGAGCCGCGTGTAGTCGCGCACGCGGGTGCCCACGCCATGGCGGGTCTCCAGCAGCCCGGCCTGGATGAGCCGGCCGAAGGCGTGCTTGAGCGTGGTGCGGGTGACGCCGTAACCATCGGCCAGTTCGCGCTCGGGCGGCAGGTAACTCCCGGCGGGATACCGGCCGGTGAGGATGCCCTCCCGCAGCCGCCCCTCGAGCAGATCGACGACGGTCTCGCGCGGCAGCGTCTCCACGGGTGGCCTCTCAGTGCGGGGGTTGATGAGTGAATGAGTGGCTCATCCACTGACGTAAGGTCAGGAGAACAGGGTCGGCGCTGCGGCGTCAAGGGCCCCTGCACACCCGAGCGGAGAGAGGCGGCTCGGACTCCGGCAGATCCCATCCCGGGGCGTCATGCGACCAGGCCGATACCCGCCCCGCCTGCTTGAGTGCCTCCTGCGTGTCCGCGAGGCTGGGACGACACGGCTGGGGCAAGAACGTCCCCGGCGGAAAAGGGAGTACAGACAAGCCATGGATGCCGATCGTTTGCCCCTCTTCTGCGACACGGCTCTGGCCGAGCGCATCGAGCGGGTCGAGGCACAGCTCATCGCCAAGGGCAGCGAGGCCACCCGCCGTCGCAGGGCGGACAGCGAGGGCTTCGTGATGCCGCTCGCCGGCGGCGTGGCGAGTTTCGCCGAGGAGGGCTCGCCGCTCAACAAGGTTGCGGGGCTCGGCTTCGGCGGTGTGCCGAGCGCATCCGCTCTCGACGAGGCCGAACGGGCCTTTGCCGCCTGCGGCTCCCCCGTACAGATCGAGCTCGCCCACCTCGCCGACCCCGCGATCGCCGCCCTGCTGACCGAACGGGGCTATCACCTCGTCTCCTTTGAGAATGTGCTCGGCCTGACCCTCAAGGCCGGGCGCGAGCGCGTCACGCCGGCCGGGGTCGAGGTCCGGCCCAGCGGCGACGACGAGTTCGAGCCCTGGCTGGACGTCGTGGCAGAGGGCTTTGCGCACCCCGACGCCCAAGGGGTGCCCTCGCACGAAGAGTTTCCGCGCGAGATCATCGCCACGGCCATGCGTGATCTCACGGCGGCGGCCGGCGTGACGCGCTGGGTCGCGCTGCGCGACGGGGTCGTCGCCGGCGGCGCCAGTTTCCGTACGGCAGAGGGCATCGCGCAGCTCACGGGCGCGGCGACCGCACCCGCACACCGCCGCCGGGGCGTCCAGACCGCGCTGCTCTCCTACCGGCTCGCCCATGCCGCAGCCGCCGGCTGCGACGTCGCCGTCATCACCACCCAGCCGGGATCCAAGTCCCAGCAGAACGCGCAGCGCCAGGGCTTCGATCTGCTCTACACCCGCGCCATTCTGCTGAAGCAGCCCTGAACTGCCCGCAGCCCTGCCGCGGACTTCCCCGGCGCGGCGCTCACGAGCCGAGCTCGCCGGTCCCCAGTCCCCAGTCCCCGGCCCCCGCCGTCGGGCCTGGCTGCGCCTGATCGCGTGACCGCGTAATCGGCCCGCGGGCCGTCCCCGCTGAGCAGAGGTCTTCGGGGATTACTGCTACTCCACGTTCCGCGCCAGGATTCCGAGGGTCGCGCGCAGGCCTGCCTCGGGGATGACCGGGAAGATGCCCGCGTCCCGGTAGCGTTCCTCGATCTCGCTCCAGTCGTAGTACGAGGTGGCCAGGGTGCCGCCCTCGCTGGCCTCGAGCCGGTAGCCGTAGAGGTGGCGGATCGGGGGCTGCACCTGGCCGGAGATGGTCCATTCGATCAGGGCGTCCTGCTCGAATTTCGTGATGATCACGGTGACGTCGTACTTGCCCATCGGGTAGTCGTTGAGCGCCTCGCGATCCATGTGGACGACGAATTCATCGCCGGCCCCGCGTGCCGGGTCCCCCTCTGCGGACTGCAGCATGCCTGAGCTGTCGATCGCCACGTGCCCGGAGGGGTCGCACAGCAATGCGAAAATCTTTTCCGGGGGCGCTGCTACCTGGCGCTGCACTTCGAATCGCTCTGTCGTCATAGGGCACCCTTACACGATCACGGAACCGGGACCAGCGGCGGACGGTGATCCGGGTGCCCCGGCCGCGGGGCGTCATCCTGTCTCAGGCCTCGAAGTACGCCACGGTGACGGTGGTGCGCCGGACGGTCATCATGTAAACGATGCGGACGCCGGTGCCGGGCGCCCGGTACTGCCACACGATTCCCCCGTGTTCGGTCCGGGTACGCGCGATGCCGATCGTGGGGTCGGCGGCGATGGCGGCCAAGGCCCGGTCCACGGCGATCTGTTCGGCGGGAGTGAAGCGGCCGGCTTGTTCCGCTGCGACGGGGCCGAGAACGATCCGGGCTCCGGGTCTGCCGTGAGTGGACGCCATGGCGCCTGATTATGCCGCGTGGTCGCTCACGTCGATGCCGTGATGCGCATACAGTTTCACCCGCAGGTCCTCCCAGTCCGCGGTCGGCGTCTTGCCGTCCCGGATGCCCTGCCAGTAGGCGGCGAGTTCCTCGTTGCCGGACACCCGCGCGGCGTCGATGGTTTCGTCGAGGTCGGCGAACTCCTCGTCGGTCCACGGCTGTTGACTCATGCCGCCCTCCCGGGCTGTGGGATCACGATCCGTGATTGCGGGTTGACATTCGGATGGTAGCGCTCCTGATATCAGGGGGCATCACTCCTGGCGTACCGGCAGGTCAGAGCGCATCCGGTCCGCGTCCGCACGGGCGTCTTGACCGGCGCCGTAGTCGGCACCGTCCCCGTCCGGACCGGGGCCGTCCCCGTCCGGACCGGGGCCGTCCCCGTCCGGACCGGGGGTGTGCCGTCCCAGGCCCCGTCGGATCGCGATCTCCACGGGTGAGTACGCGCCGTCGGCCCGCTCCAGTTCGTACGGCGCGGCCGGCATCAGCGGCGGCTGGGCCATGAAGCGCGGCCTGGTTCCGTGGTGCGGCTGCGCGGCGTGGACCAGGAACGGATGGCACAGGAAGACGTCGCCCGGGGATCCGGTGGCGAGGGCGAGTGGCCGGCGGGCGGAAGCCGCCACCAGGTCGGGGGCCAGGGTCAGGCCGCTGGCTCCCTCCTCGTCGTACTTCTCAAGAACCTTCGGCACGTCGAGGTGCGAGCCGATCCGGATCCGGGTCGGGGCGTCCTGCTCACCGACCTCGCTGAACAGGAACAGCATCAGCAGCGACCGGCCGCGGGAGCGCAGGTTGGTGAAGTACCAGCTCTCGCCCTCCGGCAGATAACTCCCCTCGATGTGTCAGCCCGCGTCGTCCGGCTCCTCCTCGTGCGGGAAGCGCAGCGGGAACGTGCCCAGCGAGTAGCGCGGCTCCCAGCGCCCGGCGCCGACGAGCAGGTCGTACGCGCGGTGCAGGGCCGGGGAGTTGGGGGCGGCGGCGAACGGTCCTTGTGCCATGCCGGCCACCCAGTGCACGGGCTGCGTCCAGCTCGCCGGATCGTCCGGGTCGAGGCCCGTCTCCCGCCACAGCAGTCGCGCGCAGTCGGTGGCCACGCGCGGTGCGACGGCGCCCTCCAGCTTCACGAAGCCGTCGCGGAGGAAGCGGGATACCAAGGTCGTGTCGTCCATGCGCCCATCGTGTGGCGTCGTCGGTCCTCGTCACCCCACACTTTCCGCACCGCCTCTGTCGGGCACCGTCGGGTCAAGGGATGCCGGGTTACGGGTCTGTCCCAGCGAGCGGCGGATGCGAACGCCTGCGCGACCCTGGCGGGAACCGCTGTCCCGGCACATGAGCCGCGCTCCCCCGGGTTGCGCGGGTGGGCCGCGTTCAGGCCCGTCTACCGCGGTGGACGGGGGCAGAGCAGGAGCGCGGGAGGGGCGGGTGGTGCGCGGTGGTGGTGTGTGTGGTGCCTGGCATGTGTGTAACAGGGATGTATTAGGGGGTAGTTGCGCGGAACGGTTCACCGGGCCGGCCGACTCCTGTTGATCAGAAATGCTCACCCATGGCGAGCAGCCGGCACCCCAACCGATTCTGAGGAAATAGACGATGCGCGTTCACAAGCTCACCTTCGCCGCCCTGGCCGTTGCCGCGAGTCTCTCGCTCACGGCCTGCAACGACGAGGACGTAGCGGGACAGGGTGATCCGTCGGCCGCGTCCTCGTCTTCCTCGGACAGCGGTTCGGGCTCGGGCGGATCGGAGCAGGGCGGCGGCAAGGACTCCGGCGGGAAGTCCGGCGGGCAGGGCACGGACGCCGGGGCAGGGTCCGAGGAGAACGCCGACCTGGCCAAGTGCCGCACCGACGACCTGGAGATCTCGGCGCAGGACAGCACCATCGACGGCGACACCGAAGGCACCGTCGCGGTGACGATGCTGAACGGCGGCGGCAAGGACTGTGCGATATCCGGGTTCGCGGGCGTCGACCTGAAGACCAGCGAGGGGGCGCTGTCGGCGAAGCGCACGGGTGAGCCGGCCGACCCGGGTGTCCTCAAGGACGGGGAATCGGTCTCCTTCGGCGTCACCTACCCGGTGAACGACTCGGGCGGCTCCGGTGTCAGTGTCACGGGGCTTGTGGTGACCCCGCCGGGTGAGACGAAGTCCTTCGCCCTTGAATGGCCGGGCGCGAAGACGCTGCCCGTCACGGACGGCGCCGGCTCCCCGGTGAAGGTCGGCGCGATCGGCAGCGCCGGTCAGGGCGGGGCGAACTGACCCGCACCTCCCGGAGCCCGTCCAGTCGACCGTGCGACCGTCCCCGCAAGGGGGCGGTCGTTCGGCGTTCACCGCCCTTTAGTATCAATAGAACGACCAAACAGTACAGTTAAACGAACGTGGTGCTTCGGCTGAAGGGCCGCGCAGCCCAACACACCGGACGGCGGAGGGGAGTGAACCGATGACAGAAACCCCGGCGGCGCTGCGGACGCTCGCACACAACGTCAGAGCGGCGCGCACCCGCGCGGGACTGTCCCTGGACGAACTCGGACGGCGCGCCAAGGTCAGCAAAGGCTCCCTGTGCGCGCTGGAAAAGGCCCGGGGCAACCCGAACTTCGCCACCCTGGTCCGGCTGGCCGACACTCTCGGTATCTCGGTGTCGGCCCTGACGGAGGGGGCCTCGCAGCAGCCCGTCCGGATCGTCTCCGTCGACAGCGTGATGCCGCTGTGGGCAGGACCTCAGGGCAGCGCGGCCCGGCTGATGCTGACGACCTCCGGGCCCGCCCCGGTCGAAGTCTGGTGCTGGGAGCTCGAGCCCGGCGAGGAGTACCCCAGCCACCCCCACCAGGCCGGCGTCGTGGAGACCGTCAGCGTCACCCGGGGGCGCATGATCCTGCTTGTCGACGGCGCCGCGCATCCCGTCGAGGCCGGGCAGACCGCCACCTTCAACGGCGATGTGACCCACACCTACCGCGGCGACGGCGACGGGACCTGCCACCTGATCATGACCGTCCACCTGCCGCCCGGCCCCGCCTGACCGCACCCCCTGCCCTCCGCCTCACCCGTCTTCCCTGCCCCTCACCCGCCTCGAAGATCAAGGACAACCGAGGTCCATGTCTGCACCCGCGAAAGAATCCGTCCTCCGCTCCCCGGGCATACCGCAGTTGCTGCTCGTGGTGCTGTTCTGCTTCTCCGGTTTCGCCCTCCTGCTGCCGGTCACACCGGCGTGGGCCGTCAGCGGAGGAGCCGACGAATTCGGCTCCGGACTCGTCACCGCCGTCCTGATGGCCACCACCGTCCTGGCCCAACTGGGCGTCAAGACAGCGCTGCGCAGGCTCGGATGGACCCGCACTCTGGCGCTCGGCGCTCTCCTGCTCGGCCTGCCCGCCCTCCTGCAAGCCCTCAGCGACCAGCTGTGGCCCGTGTTGCTGACGACCGCTCTGCGCGGAGCGGGCTTCGGCATCATCACGGTCTGCGGCTCCATCGCCGTAGCCTCCCTGGCGCCCCGTGGACGCCAGGGAGCAGCCATAGGCCTCTACGGCCTCGCCATCGCCCTGCCCCAGGTCGTCCTCACCCCGGCGGCACCGTGGCTGATGGACACGATCACCCTCCCCGCGATCATCGCCTGCGGTGTTCTTCCCGTCCTCGCACTGCCCTGGACACGGACCCTCGGCCGCACCGTCGAAACCCACACCGTCGAAACCCGCACCGACACCCCGCACCGGCCCGACCAGCCGCAGCATCACACCCCCGCGAGCACAGTGCTGCGCCGCATCCTGCTCCCGCTCACCGTCCTGCTCCTGGTCACGGCCGCAGGCGGTGCGATCCTCACCTTCGCCCCGCAGTTCACCGACACCCCCGCGCTCGCCGCCGCGAGCCTGCTCACCCTCACCGCCACCGCCGCGCTGGCCCGCTGGGGCTGCGGAGAACTGGCCGACCGGATCGCCCCGCGACCGATCAGCGCGATCCTCGTCTCGGCCGCGTGCGCGGGCCTGGCGCTGATCGCCCTGGCTGTCGGTTCGGACGGCGACAGCGTCCTCATCCTGCTGTCCGGACTGCTTCTGCTGGGAGCCGCCTACGGAGGACTCCAGAGCCTCACGCTGGTGCAGGCATTCAACCGTGCGGGCACGGAGAACCGGCACATCACGTCGGTCGCGTGGAACATCGGCTACGACAGCGGCACCGGGCTCGGCTCCCTCGCACTGGGCCTGGCAGCCCGTGCAGCCACGTTCTCCGCCGGCTTCGCCATCATGTCCGCCGCGATGGCAGCCGCGGTCATCGCGGTCGTCCTCTCCCGTGCACAGCCCTCCCCCAGCACCCCTTCGGACACCCGCCGCCCGCGTACGCGAAGCAAGTCGCGCACCCGGCATTAGGCGACACGTCAAGCCGGCGCCGACGCCCGACGCGCGCACCGGGCCTCCTCCCGGCCAAGCCCCTCCCAGCCAAGCCCATCCCGGCCAAGCCCCGGACGCCTCCCCGGATCGAAGACCGACATCCAGCCTTGCGTAAGCCCCGCACCCTTGCGCCGGACGCGGCTCGTGTAGTGCGCTGACCCGCATGGGGAAGAAGAGCATTGCCGCAATGACCGCCGCCCTTGTCGCGGGGTCCCTTCTGACGGGCTTACCAAACGCCGGCGCGCAGGCCGCCGAGCACGGCACCGCCAGCGACTCGCCGCCGACGGATTCCGCTCTCGCACCCGGGGTCGACCTGGACACCGTGACGATTCCCGAGTTGCAGGCCCGCATGGACGACGGTTCGCTGACCGCGTCGGCGCTGACCCGGGCCTACCTGCGGCGTATCGACAGAGTCGACCCCAAGATTCATGCGGTGCTGCGGACCAGCCCCACGGCCCTGCGCCAGGCGGCCGCCAGCGATGCCAGGCACCGGCACGGCAAGACTCTGGGGCCGCTGGACGGCATTCCCGTGCTGCTCAAGGACAACGTGGACACCCGCGACATGCCGACGACGGCCGGGTCGCTGGCGCTCGCCGGGAGCCCGCCCGACACCGATGCCGAGCTGGTGACCCGGCTGCGCAAGGCGGGGGCGGTGATCCTGGGCAAGACCAACCTGTCCGAGTGGGCCAACTTCCGCGCGGCCAAGCCGACATCGGGGTGGTCGGCGGTGGGCGGGCAGACCAACAACCCCTACGTCCTGGACCGCAACCCGTGCGGATCCTCCGCCGGCTCGGCCGCCGCGCTCGCCGCGTCACTGTCACAGGTGGCGATCGGCACCGAGACGGACGGGTCCATCGTGTGCCCCGCAGGAATGAACGGCGTCGTCGGCCACAAGCCCAGCCTCGGCCTGGTCAGCGGGTCGGGCGTCGTGCCGATCTCTGCCGAACAGGACACGGCCGGGCCCATGGCGCGCAACGTCATCGACACCGCGCTCACGCTCTCGGTGCTGAGCGAGGGCAAGAGCTCGCGCGGTGACGGCGCCCGCTCCGGCGGCCTCGCAGGTCTGCCGGGCCTCCAGAGCCGCGCGGGCGCCTCCGGCCTCCCGGCTGCCAAGGAAGCGGCGGCGCAGTACGGCACCGGCCTGCGCGGCAAGCGGATCGGCCTGTGGCGCCTGCCCTCGCTCGGAGACGACGTCGACGCGGTGATGACCCGTACGGCGGCGAAGCTGCGCAAGGCCGGAGCCGTGGTCTTCGAGGTGACACCCCCGTACCAGGCGCGGCTGGCCGAACTCGAATTCCCGGCGCTGCTCAGCGAGTTCCACCGGGACATCGACGCCTATCTCGCCACGCGCAACGGACCCCGCGACCTCGCCGAGCTGATCGAGTTCAACCGCGGCCACGCCGGGGAACAGACCTGTTTCGCCGGCCAGGAGCTGTTCGAGCAGGCCCTGGCCGCGCCGCCCACCACCGACCCCAAGTACCTGGCCATGCGCGCGGAGTTGAAGGATCTCTCCCGGCGCTCCATCGACGAGACCATGGCGACCCATCACCTGGACGCCATCGCCGCGCCCACCAACCCGCCCGCCTGGACGACCGACTGCGCACGCGGCGACAACGACGTCATCCCCTCCTCCACACCGGCGGCCGTCGCCGGATACCCCTCCCTCTCGGTGCCCGCCGGGTCCGTGCACGAACTGCCGGTCGGCCTGCTCCTGATGGCCGGTGACCACCAGGACGCCGGGTTGCTGTCGCTGGGGGCGGCCGTGGAGCACCGGCTGAAGGCCTGGCGGGCACCGCGCTACCTGCCGACGGCCGGGGCCGGCGCGCCACGGTAAGTACGGGACGGGATACGGAGGGGCTGCTGACGTCCGCGAGGCGTCAGCAGCCCTTCTGCATCCCGGCGGGGATGTGCGGCACCTCAAGCGCCGGCCGGGCCCTCTCCCCCGCCCCGGGATCGGGACCACACCTCGGGGCCGCCGCCCCGCCAGTCGATGAACATCGACGTCTCGACCATGTAGGTGTCGGCCTCGTCCATGCCGGCCCGGCGCAGGAATTCCACGATGTCGGCCACGTTGTGTGCCAGGCCGAGGATCTGTCCGTCCACGCGGACGCGGCGGCCACCGGTCGGGGAGGGCGGGGATACGACGACGGGGAGCGGCTCGGTCATATCGCCAGCGTCACGTGTTGTCGCGGGCGGCGCATCCGCAGGGCCGCCCGGCCGGGTGAAGCCGGAGCCGGGCCGTGGTGCAGGGAATTTTACTGCGAAACAACCCCCACGCTGTCCATTTTGCGTGAAATGCGAGTGATGACTGTTACATCTCCTACGGGAGGCTTTGATGTGGGCTGCGTAACTTCGTAGATGTCGCCGCGACGAAGCGGAAACATCCCCCCGCCAGCTGGAACCGACCCGAGAGGGCCCCTTTTCACCATGCGTACCCCCCGCACTCTGCGCACCACCGCCATCGCCGCCATCGCCACCGCCGGCATCAGCCTCGGCGCCGCGTCAGGCGCCATGGCCGCCACGGCCCCGCACACGACCGCCCCCACCTCCGTGACGGCCGAATCGGCGGCGCACGCCAAGGCCAAGCGCGCCAAGACGGTGAAGCTGCGCGACGGCTC